>DAOTZU010000322.1:0-11573 GCA_034433995.1 Anaerolineae bacterium | reverse complement strand
CACGATGAGGCCCCAAGAGGCCATCAGCAGCACCACCAGGCCGATGTACAACACCGGGCTTTGTTGGGCTACTTCGACATATAACCGCAACAGCGAGACGTACACGGGCCGGTTCCTTTGTAGGGAAGGATATTTTCATTATACACCATCAAGACGCTCTTGCCAAGCGATTGTGCCAGTTTTCGCCAGTTCAAACCTGACAGGTCTCGGAAGACCTATCAGGTCTTGGTGTAAATGAACGGTGAACTTGACGGCCTCGCCCAGGCGCTCTTGGCCTGGTATCGCGCCCAACGGCGGGAGCTGCCCTGGCGCCGCACCGCCGACCCGTATGCCATCTGGGTCGCCGAGATCATGCTGCAGCAGACCCAGGTGCGCACCGTGCTCCCCTACTATGAGCGGTTTTTGGCGCGCTTTCCCACCGTCACCGCTCTGGCCGAGGCCACCTTGGACGAAGTGTTGGCCCTGTGGCAGGGTTTGGGATATTACGCCCGGGCACGGAGCCTCCATGCTGCCGCCCGGTTGGTGCGCAAGCGCTTCCAGGGGAGGGTGCCCGCCGATCCTTCGGCGCTGCGGAGCCTGCCGGGGGTGGGCGACTACACCGCCGGCGCCATCCTCAGCATCGCCTTTGGCCAAAAGGAGCCGGCCCTGGATGCCAACGGGATCCGTGTCCTCTGCCGCTTGTTGGATGAGTCGGGCGATCCCCATCAGGCCGCCGTGCGCGGGCGGTTACGCGCCTTTGCCTTGGCCCTCCTGCCGGAGGAAAGGCCCGGCGACTTGAACCAGGCTCTGATGGAGCTGGGCGCCACCATCTGCCTGCCGAGGGCGCCGCGGTGTGCCTCCTGCCCCCTGGCCTCTTTTTGCCGCGCCCGCGCGCTGGGGACACAAGCCGCCCGCCCGGCGCAGCGGCAACGCCGCGCCACGCCCCAACGCCGGGCCGTGGCCGCGCTGATCCAAGGACCGGAGGGGATCCTCTTGGCGCGGCGTGTGCCCTCAGGGCTGTTGGGTGGGTTATGGGAGTTGCCGGGCGGCGAGGTGAACCCCGGCGAGGACGATCCTGAGGCCCTGGCGCGCTGCTTGCTGGAGGGCCTGGGCGTGCAGGCAGAGGTGGGGGCGCCCCTCGGCAGCATCCAGCATGCCTACACCCACTTTCGGGTGAAGGTGCACCTCTATCGCTGCGCCATCCAGGGCTCGCCCCAGCCGTCCAAGGCTTGGGATGCGTGGTGTTGGCTCACTCCCGCCAATCGGGAATTTTGCGGCCTCACCGGGGTCACGGCCAAGGCCCTGGCCCGCCTCCCTTGGGTTGGGGCGGAGCTAGGGCTCTAGCTTTTTGCCGGGGATGCCGGGCTCGGTCATGGCGATGGGATCCAAGATGGCCTCCAACTGCTCCTCGGTGAGATAGCCCCGCTCCAGGGCCACCTGGCGCAAGGAGACGCCCCGCGCCAGCGCCTCTTGGGCCACCTTGGCCGCCGCGGCGTAGCCGATGTAGGGATTGAGGGCGGTGGCGAGGCCCATGCTCCCCTCGGCCAACCGCCGACACCGCTCCACGTTGGCCCGAATGCCCCGGACACAGCGAACGGTAAAGACTCGCACTCCGTTGGTGAGAATCTCCAGCGCCTGCAACAGATTGTAGGCGATGATGGGCATCATCACATTCAGCTCCAACTGCCCGGCCTGGGTGCTCAGCATCACCGTTTGGTCGTTGCCCAGCACGTGGAAGCAGACCATGTTCAGCATCTCGGCCATGACGGGGTTCACCTTGCCCGGCATGATGGAAGAACCCGGCTGCACCGCCGGAAGGGTGATCTCGCCCAGGCCGGTGGTGGGGCCGGAGCTGAGCAGGCGCAGGTCGGTGGCGATGCGGATCAGGGTGGTGGCCAGGGTGCGCAGCGCCCCCGAGAGATCCAAAAAATCAGCGGTGCTCTGCATCCCCTCAAAGAGGTTGCCGCAACTCACAAAAGTGACCCCGGTCAGCTCGGAGAGCTTGGCGACCATGGCCGCGTGATACCGTGGGTGCGCGTTCAGGCCTGTACCGGTGGCCGTGCCGCCGATCCCCAGACGTTTCACATTCTCCCCCGCCCGGGCGATCCGCTCCCGGTCCAACCGCACCGCCTGGGCATAGGCCCCGAACTCTTGGCCCAGGCGCACGGGCACGGCATCCTGCAGATGGGTGCGGCCCGCTTTCAGCACCCCATCGAACTCCACCGCCTTCTCCTGCAGGGCAGCCACCAGGTCATCCAAAACGGGCAAGAGTTTTTGCAGCTTGCGCGTGGCCGCCAGGCGGATGATGGTGGGGATGACATCATTGGTGGATTGGGACATGTTCACATGGTCGTTGGGGTGCACCGGCACATAGCGCCCCCGTTGGCCGCCCAGAGCTTCGTTGGCCAGGTTGGCGATCACCTCGTTGGTGTTCATGTTGTGCGAGGTGCCCGCGCCGGCCTGGAAGGGGTCCACCACGAAATGGTCGTGCCAGCGCCCGGCGATAATCTGGTCGGCGGCGGCGATGATGGCCCGGCCGCGCTCCTCATCCAAGAGCCCCAGGGCCATGTTCACCTCGGCGGCGGCCCGCTTGACCAGGGCGCTGGCCCAGATATACTCTTCCGATTGACGCAGCCCGCTGATGGGGAAATTCTCCAGCGCCCGCTGTGTCTGCGCGCCCCATAATGCCTCGTCGGGCACGTGTACCTCACCCAAGGAATCTCGCTCAATGCGCATCGTGACCTCCTTGGTCGTCCTCCTGTTCCGCCAGATCCTCTTCCATCTGCAGCGCCAGCAAGTACCCGCGGGCGCGCTCGGTCTTGTCGTAACGGTAAACCAGCTCCCAAAAGGCCGGCGAATGGTTCGGCTCGCGCAGGTGGGCCAGCTCGTGGATCAAGACATAATCCAGCACGAATGGGGGCGCTGTGCGCAGCCGGTCCGAGATGCGGATCGTGCCTTGCACAGGGGAGCAACTGCCGAACCGATGGCGTTGGTTGCTCACAAAGCGGATGCTGCGCCAGCGCAGGGCGCCGCCGAAATAGCGCCGGTTCAGGTGCTGCGCCCGACGCTCCAAACCCTCATCCGAGGAGAGGGGGCGTAATTTGGCGCGCCACTGCCGGGCACGCTCGATCATCCGTGGCAGGAGCTCCTGCAACTCTTGCTCCGGCATCTCTGCCGGAGCGCGCACCTCCAGCGTATGCCAGTTGAGCAAGCGGGCGCTGACGGTCTTGAGCCGGCGTCTGCTGCGAATGATCCGCACGGCAAACTCGGCGCCGCCGGCCTCCGCTTCTTCAGTCGCCGGCGGCTCGATCCGCTGCGGAGAGGGTTTCTTGCCCATCCTCATCCTCAGGGTGTGGTGCAAGACAAGACAAAACCCCAGTTGCCAGAGGTAACTGGGGCTGCTTCTGGTGCCGAGAGAGGGATTTGAACCCTCACGGGTCTATTACCCACCACGCCCTGAACGTGGCGCGTCTGCCGTTCCGCCATCTCGGCAAGCACCTAAACTATACCATCCCTCGCGCGCTTTGTCAAAAAACTCGGCGGGCCCGGCCGCTCTTGCGGAAGATAGAGACCTGTCAGGTCTTATTCGACGCCCTCTAGCGCGGTTTGGTCACCAAGCCTTTGGCCCGGGCCTCGCTGTAGAGCATGCGCTGGGTGGCGATATGCCATTGGGTCACGGTGCGAAAGCGGTCGCCGGCGCTGATCAGCGGGCCGATTTGCACGTCTTTGATGGCATCGTCCACGGCATAGGCATACACCGGCTGATACAGCAGGAGGGAGGGGACATCCCGCGCAAAGACCTCTTGGAAGCGCCGGTACAATTCTTTGCGTGTCTCCTGGTCCTGGGTCGAGCGGGCGTCGGCCAGAAGGCGATCGGCCTCGTCGCTGATATAGTTGGCCAAGTTCAGCCCATTTTCGTTAACCTGGCTGGAATGCCAGTAAGGGTAAGGATCGGGGTCGGCGGGAAGTTCCTGCCAGCCGCTGAGGATGGCATCGTACCGGCCCAGGACCAACATCTGCACCAGGTCCTCCCAGCCCACGGTCTTGGGGGTGGCGCGGATGCCCACCGCGGCCAGTTGCTCGCTGATGGCCTCGATCAAGCGCACCCGCACGGGGTCGTTGTCGTTGGTGGCTAAGGTGAACTCGAGTTTCAGCGTGCCGCGTTCGCGCACGCCGTCGCGGTTATCGTCGAACCAGCCCGCCTCCTCCAAAATCTTGACGGCCTGGCGCGGATTGTAGGTGTATTTAAAGACGTTGGGATCATAGGCCCAAGAATAGGGCAGAATCGGGCTGTGGATGACGATCCCTTCGCCCCCCAGCACCTCATCCACCAATTTCTGCCGATCCAGCGCCCACATCATGGCCTGGCGCACGGCGCGGTCTTGAAAAATGCCCCGGTCCAGGTTCAAAAATACGAGGTTATACCCTGAAATGGGCGCTGAGTAGAGGTTGAGGGTCTCGTCACGCCGGATCTCGTCCAGATATTCGGGCAACACCCGGCCGATGCCGGCCACTTCACCCCGCTTGCGGGCCTCGTACACCGCCGCATCGTTGGGATAAAAACGAAACTCCAGGCGATCCAAGTAGGGGCGCCCGCGATAGAACGCGGGATTGGCCGTCAACACGATGCGCTTGGCGCTGACTTCGTGCACCTGGAAAGGCCCCGTGCCCACGGGCGAGGCGTTGAACTTGCTTTCGCTCAGCGCGGCGATGGGCACGCTCCGCAGGATATGGGCTGGCAGGATACCGATGGTGGTGTAATCGAGGAAGGAAGCCAGCGGCTCGCGGAGGATGAAGCGCACCGTGTAAGCATCTATTTGCTGCACCACCACCGTGCGCCACAGCTCGGCCAGGAAAGGCGCCCCCTGGAAATCCGGATGCTGCATGGCGGTGATGGTATAGACCACATCCTCGGCTGTAAAGGGCGCCCCATCGTGCCAGAGGACATCCTGGCGCAGATAAAAGGTGTAGCTGGTGCCATCCGGAGAGCTCTCCCAGTGGGTGGCCAGGTCGGGGACGATCTCGCCCTTTTCGTTGGCCCGGGTGAGGCCGTTAAAGATGAGGGCCACAAGGTCTTGATCCACCGGGTTGGCCTGGCAGAGGATGGGGTTGATCAACTGAGGGTTGCCGGCGATGCCTTCGACATAGGTGCCGCCGAAATCGGGCACCACCACCGTGCTGACGTTAAATGCCAAATAGCCCATGGCCACCACAAGGAGCAAGATGGCCAAAAGCGCGATGGCGACTTGGAGCCGAATACGCCCCATGGCGGGAATCCCTCGCCGGATCAGGATTGCAGCAACACGCTGAGGAGCGAGGTGAGGAAAAAGATGACGGCCAGGACGATGGTCACATTGAACATGGTCTTTTCCACGCCACGCCGGGTGTGGTGGATGGCACTATCGCCGCCGAACATGCGGCCCAGGCCGGCGCTCTTGCTTTGCAGCACGGTGAGGGCGATGAGAGCCAAGGAAATGATCACCTGAATGATGTTCAGATAAACTGTCAAGTTGAATCCTCCCAGTTGAACTGAGGCCGGGCGCAGCGCCCCCGCCGCTAACGGCGCCATTATAGCATGATCGGGCCTCGGTCGCAAGATATTATCAGGCGAGGGTGTCGAGAAATGCCTCCGTCGGTTAGAAACCGACGTCTGGGGATGGTAAGCCCGCGCCGCGGGCTTGGCAAGCAGAGCCGTCGGATTCCATCCGATGGCGGGCAAGGCCTCTACACGCCTTTTTTCAACACCCTCCATCAGGCGCGCAAAGGATCAGGATTTCTCCTGGGGAGGCAGGCCCCACCAGCGGCCCCAGCCTCGGCGCAGACGCTCCCCCTCCGCGCGCCAATGGGTCTTTTCCTGTTGCCAGCGCTCGGCCAGGCGTTGGCCCAAGGAAAGGTCTTGGGCGTCCTCCCCGCCGGCAAAGAGGGAGGGGGAGACATGGGCCGGCACGCGCACCTTGAGCGCCTTGGGCACCACCTGAATGGTGATGGGGGTGTAACCGGTCGGGTCCCCATCCACCTGGACGGGCAATGGCTTGCTCGGCCGGATGATGATCTCCTTGGCTTGGAACACCTCCAATTGAGGGTCCTCCAACTGTTTCCCCCAGACGACCAAGAAGATATGCCGGAGCGCATCCAGCAGGTTGCTCCCCTTAAAGATGTACACATCCAACAGCCCATCATCCAGGCGGGCCTGGGGCGCAAAACGCACCGTGCCCCCATAGAATTGGGCGTTGGAGACCAAAATGCAGAGGATGCGTTGGCGCATCACTTGGCCATCAATGGTGACGGTGGTGCGGGTGCCTCGCAGCCCCATCCCCACGGCCACCAGGGCCACGTAATAGGTGATGTTGCCCAGGCGGCGGCGCAGCTCACGGTGCGGCTCCACGCCTCGGGCCACTTCGGCGTCAAAGCCGATCCCCGTCCACATGACGAAATACCGCTGCCCCACCTGGCCCACGTCAATCAGTCGGGTCTCACCTTCCACCAAGATCCGGGCGGCATCCACCAAGGTGGAACGGTGGAGGGGCGTCCAGACCGGCAAGCCCACCATGTTGGCATAGACGTTGCCGGTGCCCACGGGCAACACGCCCAAGACGCAATCGGAAAAGGCCAGGCCGGTGGCCACCTGGCCAATGGTGCCATCGCCGCCGACGGCGACGACCATATCCGCCCGGTTGGCCACGGCCTCCCGGGCATAGGTGGTGGCATCGCCGGGGCCCCAGGTTTTGCGCAGCGTCACATCCCAGCCCTGGGCACGGAGGAAGGCGATGGCGTCGTTCAATTCCTGCTCTACATCGCGCAGGCCGGCGACGGGATTATAGATCAACACCGCGTTCATGGCCGCAACTATACCCCAAAGAGCCCATCTTGTCCAAAGAGCTTGCGGCGCAACCAGCTGTGCGCTACCTCGTATAGAAGATTGACTTCTGTTTGAGCACGTTTTACAATTTATCTATCGGTCGTAAAGGTTCGCTAGCCACGGCTGCCCCGCCATCTCAAGGGGACAAGAAAGGAGCTTGTGATGAGTCCAACGACCTGTTGCGCATGCGACAAGCCCATCGAGGGCGAGGTGATCGCCCTGGGCCAACGTGCGTACTGTGCCACCTGCTACGCCAAGGTGGTCCGCAACCGCCGCGGCCTGTGGTGGAGCAGCCTGGCCCAAGTCTTGATCCTGGTCGCGTTTGTGGTCTTGGTGGAAGTGGTGGTGGGGGTGGCCAAACCTCAATTGCAAGGGGCCGGCTTGGTGCTGGTGGGCATCATCCTGGCCTTGGTGCCGGCCATCCTCTGGCTGGTGTTCTTTTATGGGCTGGATTATCGCGAACCGGAACCCAAACAGCTCGTCTTGGGCGTCTTTCTCCTGGGGGCGCTCTTGGCCCGGGCGGTGGGCATCCCCCTCATCGAAGACGTCTTTCGCGCCCCGGAATGGCTGGCCCGGACAACCCTCGTGCACATCCTCGGCGCCATTCTGGTGGTGGGGATCACCCAGCAATTCCTCATCTATGCCGCCGTGCGCTACACCGTCTATCGGGCCGCCGAGTTCGATGAGCGGGTGGATGGCATCATCTACACCGTGGCGGCGGCGCTGGGCTATGCCACCATGGTCAACATCGCCTATGTGGTGCAGAGCGGCGGGGTGGACCTGGTCTCGGGCATGATCCGCATCACGGTCACGGCCCTGGCCCTGGCCAGCTTTGGCGGGCTGAGCGGTTACTTTTTGGGGCGCTGCAAATTCGAGGACGAGCCTCTCTGGTGGATGCCCGTAGGGCTCATCCTTGCCTCCGTGCTGGATGGCCTCTTTACTTATGCCCGCGGCGAGATCACCACCACCGCCCTGAGCCTGGCAGGCGGCGGCTACAACCCTTGGCCGGGCCTGATCTTGGGCGCCGTCGTGGCTCTGATCACGTTCGGCGCGCTCTTTTATCTCATCCTGCGGATCCAGCGACGTTGGCCGCAGCCTGGGCCCGCTTCAGTGGCCGAAGGAGGTAAATGATGATGACCGACGCTCAAACGCAGGCCCGACGCCACGACCGTTGGGTGGATTGGCTGGTTATCGGCATCGTTGTCGTCGCTTTGCTCCTTGGCTGGGTGGTCAAGGTGGTGGCCGAGGGACGCTCTGTCCTGTATGCTGCCGAGGGCTTGCGGGTGCGCTATCCGGCGGGCTGGGTCAAGACGGAAGGGCAGGCCCCCGTCCTGTTAGAGTTTGTCGACCCTTGGGCCCAACCCTATCGCACTACCATCCGCATCGAGCGGCATCCTCTGCCGCCCCAAATGGATAAACCCCTGGAGTCCGTCTTGCAGATGCTCCAGCTTGAGCGTGGCCAGGTTTGGCAAGCGTACCGCGTGTTGCAGCGGCGCGAGGCAACCATCGGCGGGCGCCAAGGGCTGGAGCTCACCTTCGCCTATGTGGAGGCGAACCCGAACCCCTTCCTGACCACCTTGCCGGTGGTGATGCAGGGCCGGGATTTCGTCTTTGGCGCCGGGGACCGGGTGTATGTGGTCACGTTGATGGCAGCGCAAGAGAATTACGCCGCGGCCCAGCGCCTGTGGCAGGCCTTGGTGCGTTCCCTCACGGTGCAATAAAGAATCGTCGCAAGACGAGCTAGCGGCTTGGGTAGGAGGCCCAAATGAGCAAGATGAGACGTTATTGGTTGTGGGGCAGCCTGCTTGTGGCGGCCCTTTTGCTGGTGGGGAGCTTGGGCCCGCAGCCCATCCAGGCCCTCACCCGCACCCAAACCCAACAGGCGACCAAGGCGGTGGTGCAGATCGTGGCCCTGCGCCAGGGGACGGGCGGGCGCTTGGTGCCCCTCTGGGGCGGTTCGGGGACGGTCGTCTCCCCCTCCGGGTTGATCCTCACCAACTGCCATGTGGCCATGCCCGGGGCGATGTTTCGCGACAAAGATTACCGCTACGATTTTTTGCTCGTCGGCTTTACCAATCGCACGGACGAGCCGCCGACATTTTCCTATGTCGCCGAGGTGGCTCAATACAGCCCCGACCTCGATCTGGCGGTGATCCGCCTGGTCAAAACCCTCGATGGCAAGACGGTGGACCCGACCAAGTTGAACCTGCCCACCATCCCCTTGGGCGATTCGGACGAGCTGGATATCGGCGATGACCTCTTTATTTTCGGCTATCCCAATATCGGCGGCGAGACCATTACGCTGACCAGCGGCAAGGTGAGTGGCTTCAGCAGGGAGCGGGGGATCGAGGGGCGCGCCTGGATCAAGACCGACGCCACCATCGCCGGGGGGAACAGCGGTGGCACGGCCTTGGACGATCAGGGCCGCTTGGTGGGCGTGCCCACCCAGGCAGGCGCCGGCGGGGACCAGTCAAAGCCTGTGGATTGCCGCCCCGTGGCCGATACCAACGGGGATGGCGTCATTGACGAGCGGGATAACTGTGTTCCTTTGGGTGGGTTCATCAACGCGCTGCGGCCCGTGAACCTGGCCAAACCGTTGATCGAGGCAGCCAGCCGGGGCGTCGGCCCTCAACCCACGCCGGCGTCCATCGGCCAACCCACGCCGGTGCCCGGCCGTCAGCCTACGCCCACCGGACCTGTGGTGGGCAGGGCCACCGTCAGTCGGATCTTGTTCGCCCCGGCCGTCAACGAGGCTGACCAACCTGTCACGGTGGTGGATTCTTTTCCCTCCGGCACCGAGGAGATCTTTGTCTTTTTCGATTACGCCGGCTTCCAAGATGGCACCTCGTGGCAGCCCATTCTGATCTATAACGGCAAGACCTACAGAGACGTCTGGCAGGCCAAGGCTTGGAGCGGCGGCCCCCAGGGGAATTGGTGGATCAGCCTCAGCGGTGAGCCGCTGGACGATGGCACCTACACCTTTGTCATCACCTATGGCGGTCAAGAGCTGGGCTCGGCCACGGTGAAGGTGGGCGGGACGGCGCAAAAGCTGCCCCAGTTCCGCGATCTTGCCTTCTCCGGCGGTGGCGCCACGGGGTATGTGCTGCCCGGCGGGATCAAAGAGGCCAAGGCCACCTTCGCATACGCCAATATGACGCCGCAGACCAAGTGGTCCTATATCTGGTATTACGAGGGCCAGAAGATCCTCAGCGGCGAGGGCCAGGCCTTCTCCGCGGCCGCCGGAACCGGCTCCCTGGGCTTGACCAACCAGAGCGGTTTTGATTCGGGTACCTTTAGGTTGGAGCTTTACATCGCCAATAAATTGGCGGCCACGGCCGATTTCGTCGTCGGTGGGCAGCAGAGGACGGGCCAAACTTTCTTTGGCCCCATCACCTTTGCCACGGGGGTGGATCGCCAAGGGAACCCGGTGAATCCGGGCACCACTTTTCCCCAAGGCACCTCAGCCCTCTATGCTTTCTTTGATTTTCAGGGGATGCAGAATGGCTGGGAATGGGCCCGGCGTTGGTCCATCGATGGCGAGGTGGTGATGGATAACAAAAACACCTGGGAAGATGGCGCCGAGGGGAGCTACTATCTCTGGATTAACAGCCGAAGTGGCGCTCTGCCCGAGGGCACCTACAAGCTGGAGCTTTTGGTGCGCGGGCAGATGGTGCAGAGCGGCACGGCCGTCATCGGCAAGGGCGGTGCCAGCCCCACGCCGACGGTAGCGCCCCGTGGCCAGAACCTGGAGATCTATGGCTATATCCGCGATGCGGATACCAAGCGCGGCATCCCCGGCGCGGTGTTCCTCGTTTTGAAGCCGGGGATCACCCTGCAAAAGTTCCAGTGGACCGCGGAGGAGGTCTATGCTGTCGCCGAGGCCGATAGCAACGGCTACTACCGGCTGCCGAAACCCTTGGCGCGCGGAGAGACGTACAGCATGATCATCGGCGCCAAGGGCTACCGCACCATCGGCGAGGACGGCATCACCATCCCCACCACAGGGGAATCTCCTCAGCAGGTGGATTTCGTCCTGCAGAAGGCGCAATAGGCCGAACGCGGGAGCGAGGATAAAGCCCAGTCCCGACAGGTCTCTCCAGACCTGTCGGGACTGGGAGCATAGAATGCATACCCGACGGCGCAGATTGTGCCATCGGGAAAAAGGGCCTTCTATGAGCCTGTGCCGGCCGTCGGATGCGCTCCGACGGCTTGGTTTATGGGCCGCCATCTTGGTGCTCCCCGCAGAATATGGTATAATCTGGGCCAGCTTGATCCCATTGTGGTGCTATGTCCATCCTTTCGGCCCAGCGCCTGGCCAAATCCTATGGCGCCCAAGATGTCCTGACCGCTATCGATCTAGAGATCGCCCGTGGCGACAAGATCGGTCTGGTGGGCGCCAACGGCGCCGGCAAGACGACCCTCTTACGTCTCTTGCTGGGTCTGGAGGAACCCAGCGCGGGAGAGATCCACCGCGCCCGTGGGCTATGCATCGGCTATCTGCCCCAAAAGCCCGAATTTCCCAGCCAACAGACCCTCTACGACGAGATGTTGGCCGTCTTTGCGCCCCTCCGTGCCCAGCAACGCGCCTTGCTCGCCCTGGCCGAGGAATTGGCCAACCATCCCGCTTCCGCCGAGCTCCTCCAACGTTACGCCGAAACCGAGCAGCGCTTTGAACTGGCCGGCGGATATACTTACGAGCACCGCATCCAGCGGGTCCTGGGTGGCTTGGGGTTCG
>DAOTZU010000321.1:0-9871 GCA_034433995.1 Anaerolineae bacterium | reverse complement strand
TCCACGATCAGCGGATCGAGGTGCGCCGCAAAGCTTTGGAGATCCTGGGGCACATCGGCGAAAGCTACATGGCGGCCGCCCTGATCCAGGCCCTGAACGACCGCGACCTCGGTGTGCGCCAGAATGCCGTGCGCCTGTTGGGCGACCAGCGCGTGGCCAGCGCCGTGGAGCCCCTCATCGCGCTGCTCACCCCCCAGGAACCCATCCATCTGCGGAAGGCCGTCCTGGCCAGCCTGGGCGCCATCGGCGAGGCCCGTGCCCTGCCCACCCTCATCACCGTCTTGGAAGATCCTTGGCTGCGGGAGAGCGCCGCGGACGCTTTGGCCAAGATGGGCGCTCAAGCCGCCGAGCCGTTGGTGCAACATTTGCACGCCACGACCAACCCCGAAACGCGCCGGGCCATCTGGCAGGTGTTGACCCAATTGGGCGCCGTGGCCCTGCCCGCCGAACGCAGCCCTTATGGCCTGGCCAGCACCTACGCCAAATTGCAGCGGCCGGAGCTCACCGCCGAAGAGATCCTCGGCTTGGTGCGCAACCTATCCTGGTGGCGCTATGGCCCAGAGATCATCCGCTCCTTGGAGACGGCCCACGCCCTCGCCACCAGCTGCGATCTGCGCAGCATCGGCGAATGCGGCCCCGTGTGGGATTGGATCACCGAGACGGAAGAATGGCTGCGCCCGCCCATCAAAGATATCCTATGGGGCTTGAAGGATGTGGCCGAGAATGTGCGCCTCTACCACACCCAGACCCGGCGCGAGAGCCAGCGCGACGCCCTCCTGAGCGCCATCGACCGCTTGGAGGAGGTAGCCCGCGTTACCGCAGAGAAGACGCTTCCCTTTGAACAAGCCATCTTGCAGCCGGTGATTGCGCAGTGGCACGCCGCCATTTTGGAGGGGATCAAGAGCCTGCGCGGGCGGGCCTCTCTGTTGATCAGCCTGCTCACGCCGCGGCTCCCCATGCGGGCCACGCAGCATATGGCCACCGCCGTGTTCAACATCTTTAACGAGGGCGATAGCGCCGCCCGCAACGTCTCGGTCACCATCAAACCCAGCGTGCTGCACGGCATCGAGATCGTGGGCGGAGAAAGACGCGAACTGGCCCCGCTGGGCATCGGCGAGGGACGCCAAGTGGAGATCCCCATCGCGCCCCACGGGGTCCAACAGGCCGACCTCCTCTTTGAGGTCCACTATGATGATGACGAGCGCGAGGGGATCACCCACCAATTCAGCGGCCATATCGAATTCTGGGAGACCCCCACTACGCCCATCCCCATCGTCAGCAACCCCTACATCGTGGGCACGCCGGTCAAAAACCGCGACATGTTCGTCGGCCGCCAGGATATCTTTGATTGGGTGCGAGATAACATCAGCGGCGCCCACCAAGAGAATGTCCTTTTGCTCTATGGCGAGCGGCGCATGGGCAAGACCTCGGTGCTCTATCAACTGCTGGACCGCCCACCCACGCCCCAGCATCTTGGCTTGCTTTTTGATTTGCAGCTCTATAGCTATATCAATACCATCCCAGAACTGTTCTTTGAATTGAGCTCCGCCATGGTGCGGCGGCTGCGCCGCGCAGGGCTCACCTTCCCTGAGCCCATCTGGGATCAGTTCCAGGCCAACCCGCACCGCGCCTTCTTGGAGCTGTGCAACGCCCTCGACGAACACCTCGGCGACCTGCGCCTGTTGATCATGCTGGACGAATTCGGCGTCCTCATCGGCAAGGTGCGCGACCAGATTTTTCAGGCCAGCCTCTTTGACTTTTTGCGCGGGATCATCCAAAGGACGAACAAAATCTCCTTCCTCTTCACCGGCGCCTACGAGGTGCGCCGCATGCAAAAGGATTACGGCTCGATCCTCTTTAACCTGGCCAAAGTGCGCAAGATCAGCTATTTGGAGCCGGGCGAGGCCTCCGAGCTGATCGAAAGGCCCATGGCCGGCGTGCTCTCGTATCATCCCTTGGTCATCCAAAAGATCCACGCGGTCACGGCCTGCCATCCCTATTTCGTCCAATACATCTGCGCCGAGCTGGTGCAGCTGGCCCGCACAGAGCAAAAGAACTATATCGAGTTGACCGACCTGGACTATGTGCTGCGCGATGTAGTGCGTGATGCCACCGGGAACATTGAAAACAGCATTTATGACCAACTGGGCCGAGAGGAGAAGCTAGCCCTGGCGGCGTTGGCCAACGTGACCGACGACGTGAAAATCTTTGTCTCGCTGGGCGAGATCGCCACCATGTTGGAGCGCCGAGGGCTGGGCCTGCCACGAGAGAACCTGATGCAGGCTCTCAGAGCCTTGGAGGAACGCGATCTGGTCACCGAGATGCGCATCGGCCAACAACTGCGCTACGCCTTTCGCATGGGCCTGGTGCGCATGTGGTTACGGCAGAACGAGATCTTGTTGCGCTTGAGCCAGGAGCAAGAAGGATGACCTCACCCGCACAATTCAAGAATCCGTATATTTGCGCCGGCCCGATCCGCGAGCCGGAACATTTCTACGGCCGCAATCTGGAGCTGCAGCGCATCTTGGAGTTGATCGGCAACAAGGGCTCTGTCAACATCGTGGGCGAACGCTGTAGCGGCAAAACGTCGCTCCTGCGCCAGATCCTCCACCCGGAGGTGCGCCAGCGTCACGGGATGCAGGAGGACGGGAACCTCTACCTTTACCTTGCCTGCGAGACGATCCAGCCCGCCGAGCCGGCCATGTTCGTGCGCATCTTGCTGGAGCAGGCCGCCGCGGCGGATCCCGACCTTTACGTCCCCGCAGGCCCGGCCAACGAGGGGCGCATCTTGGCCCTCCTCCAGAACCTTGCGCCGCGCAGGCTGATCCTGCTCCTGGATAACTTTGACAAGATCACCCGGTGTGAAACTTTTCCCTCCACCTTCTTTTCCGTCTGCCGAGGGGTGACCCACAGCCACGACGTGAGTTTCATCACCACCACATGCCTGCCGCTGTTCAAGTGTGTCCACAAAGAGGCCCTGCAATCCCCTCTGTTCAACCTGTTTTTCTCCCTCACCCTCGGCGCCTTTACCCCCGCCGAGTGTGAGGATTTCCTCCAGCGCAGCACGGCACCCAGCGGGGCGCCTTTGGCGCGCGTGCGTGATGAACTGTTCCGACTCGCCGGTCATTTGCCCTATCTGTTGCAAGCGGCCTGCTATCAAGCCTTTGAGATCTGGCGGGTCCAAGGAAGTCTCACGGCTGAAGATATGGCCCTGGTGGAGCAGCGCTTTAGCGAACAGACCCGCCCCTATTTCGAGATGCTCTGGGAGCGCTATTGGAGCGACCGCGAGCGTGAGGTTCTGCGGCAACTATCCGCCGGCGAGCAGCCCTCCGACCAAGCGACCCTCGCCGATCTGACGGACCGCGGGCACGTGGCCAACGGGCGCATCGCCTCCGCGGCGCTGGCCGCTTTTGTCCGCGCCAAGAGCGCGCCACCGCGCCCAGCGGTTCCTGCCCAGGGGGTGCACGTGGACCTCGCCACCCGCAAGGCCTATGTGGATGGCCAAGAGATCAATCCGCCTCTCACCGAAAACGAGTTCGCCCTGCTCGCCTTGCTCTGCCAGCACAGGGGGATGGTGTGTGACAAGAAAATGATCGCCCAGGCGATCTGGAACGAAGAGTACGATCCCGCCCTCCACGATGAATCCATCGCCGCCACAGCCTCGCGGCTCCGCAAAAAGGTGGAGCCCAAAGGCGAACCCTGGCAGCATATCCTCAGCGTGCGGGGCATCGGCTTTCGCTTGGAGGATTGAACGCGGTTTACAGGCAAGATGTTATGGCGTACAATCGTCGAGGTTAAAAGTTTTGTCAGGCGATAGGAAGGAAGGGTATGTCGTTAGGTGAGCCCAATCTGGAATCATTGACCCATTTTCTCCAAATGGCCCTGCCCCGTTATCAACATACCGCCGAGCGTACATGGCAGAATCTTTCCCCCCGGCAGCGCGAGGAACACTGGATTAACGCCGCCAGCGCCCAGGGGCGCCAGCTGAACTATCCCAATACCCCCGAGCTGGTGGCTGCCTGGGAGCGGGCCGCCGAGATCTATCGCACCGGATGCATCGTCAAAGGGATCGTGACGGGCTGGAACCGCGGCGGCTTGCTGGTGCGCTGGGAGGCGCTCCAGGGGTTTGTGCCCGCCTCGCAACTCAAGGAGATGCCCATCTTTGAGGATGACGAGGCCCGCGACGAGAAACTGGCCCGCTGGGTGGGCGAGGAACTCAACCTCAAGGTCATTGAGCTGGATCCCAGCCGTAACCGCCTGGTCTTTTCCGAGCGGGCCACCATCTGGGGGCCCAAAGATTGCGACCAGCTCCTTTTGGAGATCATGCCCGGCCAGGTGCGACGGGGTTATGTCAGCAACCTGTGCGATTTCGGCGCCTTTGTGGACCTGGGCGGCGTGGATGGGCTGATTCACATCTCGGAGCTCTCCTGGGGCCGGGTGAGCCATCCCCGCGAGCTGCTCTCCCTCGGCCAAGAGATCGAGGCCTATGTGATGCACGTGGACCGGGAGAACCGCCGCATCGCCCTGAGCTTGAAGCGCCTGCGACCGGATCCCTGGACCATCGTCAACGGGAAATACCGCGTGGGCCAGGTGGTCGAGGTGGTCATCACCAACGTGGTGGATTTCGGCGCCTTTGCCCGCTTGGAGGAGGGGCTGGAAGGGCTGATCCACGTCTCAGAGCTGGCCGAGACGAATGTGCACCATCCCAGCGAGGTGCTGCATCCAGGAGACAAGGTGCGGGCGCGCATCCTGCGCATCGATAGCGCCAACCACCGGCTGGGGCTGAGCATCCGCCAGGCCGTTGAGGGCTATGCCGAGCCCCTCCCAGACCCACAGCCCCCCACAGATCCTGGCGGGCCGGCGCCCACCCATTTCTTGTACTGAGCCCCAACCACAACGTGACCGTTGAATGCCCATGACGCATAAATCGCGACCCGTCCGCGCTTCCAAGCCTGCCCGGCCGGCCAAGGCGACCACCGAGTTGCGCCGGTGGTTATGGCAACGAGAGATCTGGGGGCTGGCCCTGTTGGCCGGCGGCATGATGAGCTTGATCAGCCTTCTCTCCCCTGATCAAGGCCGGCTCAGCCGAGCATGGTCCTCGCTCCTGCGCCAAGTGTTCGGCGTGGGGGTCTATCCGGTGGTGCTGCTGCTCATTGCGGGCAGCATCCTATTGATATTGTGGAACTCTCTCTCGTCCAAGCCCCGCTGGCGTTGGCAGGCCATCGTCGGCTGGGAGATTATCTTTTTCTGCGGTTTGGGCCTGTGGCATGCCCTTTCCCGCGAGGATCCTCTGCGCCTGGCCCAGACGGGACAAGGTGGCGGCTACATCGGTTGGGCCCTGGCGGGGTTCCTGAGCTCCCTGGTGGGCCCGGTCGCCGGCGCGGTCTTGCTGGCCCTGGCCGTTTTGGCGGGGTTATACCTGGTCCTGGCCCCGTATTGGGGGGTGATCTTTTGGCGCATCCGCTGGCTCCTGGCCCAAATGGCCGTCCCTTTGCGCGGGATGCTCGCCTTGTTGCGCCCTGGCCCTGCGTCCGAGGCCCAGCCCACCGCTCCCTCCACACGGGTAGCCCCGCCCAAGACCTCTCGGCCCATCCCCCCCGCCGCGACGCCGGAACAGAGCCAACCCCTGCCCTCCTTCCTCACCCGAAAAGCGTCCCCAACGGCGCAGCCGCCGGCCAAGCCCCGCCCGGCGCCGGCGCCCGTTCCCACGGACCTGCCGCCGCTGGATCTCCTCAACCCGGAAAAGCCTGTGACCGATGATGAGGCCGACGCCCGGCTCAAGGCCCAGATCATCGAGGACACGTTGGATGCCTTTGGCATCCCGGCCCAGGTGACCGAGTGGCACCGGGGGCCGGTGGTGACCCAGTTCGATGTCGAGCCGGGTTACATCGAACGGCCGGACCGAGAGGGCAATCTCCATCGTTACAAGATCCGCGTGAGCAAGATCCTTTCCTTGGCCAACGATCTGGCCTTGGCGCTGGCGGCCTCGCCCATCCGCATCGAGGCGCCGGTGCCGGGAAGGGCGGTAGTGGGCATCGAAGTGCCCAACGAGACCAAAACCCTGGTGGGGCTGCGGGGCGTGTTGGAATCGGAACAATTCCAAAAGCTCCATTCCCCCTTGCGCATCGCCCTGGGACGCGATGTCTCGGGGGAGGCCGTGGTGGCCAGCTTGACCACCATGCCGCACCTCCTGGTGGCCGGCGCCACAGGATCGGGCAAGAGCGTCTGCTTGAACGCCATCATCGCCTCGCTGCTCTTTTTCCATCGGCCCGACGAGCTAAAGCTGCTGCTGGTGGATCCGAAAAGGGTCGAACTGACCAAGTACAACGGCATTCCTCACCTGTTGGCTCCGGTGGTGGTGGATATCGAGAAGGTGATCGTGGCCCTGCGCTGGCTGACCCAAGAGATGGATCGCCGCTACCAGCGCTTCGCCGAGGCGGGGGCGCGCAACATCAAGGCTTACCAAAAGTTGGCTGCGGCCAAGGGGCTTGAGCCAATGCCCTTTATCGTGGTGGTGATTGATGAATTGGCCGACCTGATGTTGACCGCACCCGATGAAGTGGAGCGCACAGTCTGCCGCCTGGCCCAGATGGCCCGGGCCACAGGCATTCACCTGGTCATCGCCACCCAGCGGCCCTCGGTGGATGTCGTCACCGGCCTCATCAAGGCCAACTTTCCGGCGCGGATCAGCTTTGCGGTCACCTCTCAGGTGGATTCGCGGGTGATCCTGGATACCCCCGGCGCGGAGAAGCTCCTGGGCAGGGGCGACATGCTCTTTATGTCACCTGAGGCCGCCAAGCTCCAACGCATTCAGGGCTGCTTTGTCTCGGATAAGGAGTTGGACGCTTTGGTGGCCTTTTGGCGCCGCGCCGCCCTGACCGTGGGGAGCGAGGCCCCACAACCGGCGCCTTGGGAGGGGATGAAGCTGGAGGAGGACGATGACAAAGAGCTTCTCCAGCAGGCCATCGCCCTGGTGCGGGAACATCAGCAAGCCTCAGCTTCTTTTTTGCAGCGCCAGTTGCGCATCGGTTACCCCAGGGCCGCCCGGCTGATGGACCAACTGGAGGAGCTGGGCATCGTGGGTCCGGCGGAGGCGGGGGGCCGCTCCCGCAGCGTCCTGGACGCCTCCGAGCCGCCCGACGAGGCCTCGTCTCTTCCCACCGATCCCTCGCCCTGAGCAGGGCCAAAACCGAGATTCGCCATTCCTGGGCCTCGATGCTATAATAGAGCGCGCAAGGGTAGTGATTCGGCGCGCTGAGGAGGTGTAAGATGTCTGGGCACAGCAAGTGGGCCACCATCAGACGAAGCAAGGGTGTCAATGATGCTAAACGTGGCCAACTTTTCACCAAACTGGGCCACGAGATCGTCGTCGCCGTGCGCGAAGGTGGGCCTGACCCGGAGGCCAACTTCCGCTTGCGCTTGGTGTTGGAAAAGGCCAAACAGGCCAACATGCCCAAAGAGAACATCGAGCGGGCCATTAAACGCGGTGCCGGGGAGTTGAAGGGAGCTGAGGAGCTCCAAGAGATCATTTACGAGGGTTACGGCCCCCATGGGACGGCCATCTTGGTGCAAGCGCTGAGCGACAACAAGAACCGCACCGTCTCGGACGTGCGCCATGCCTTCTCGCGGCATGGCGGCAACATGGGCGCCGATGGCTGCGTCGCCTGGATGTTTTCGCGCAAGGGCTATATCGTGGTCGAGGCGGGCGATAACGATCCGGAGGAGGTAGCCCTCGCCGCCATTGACGCCGGCGCGGACGATGTGGAGACCACCGACGGCACGGTGGAGATTTACACCTCGCCAGAGAATTTCAAGGCGGTGCAAGAGGCGCTGGCCAAGGCCTCCTATGCTATCACCACGGCTCAGCTCTCCTGGGTTCCCCAAACCAAGATCAGCCTCGATGAAAAAGACACCCTCCAGGTGATGAAGCTGATCGAGGCCTTGGAAGATCTGGACGACGTGCAAGAGGTCTTTACCAACCTCGATATCTCGGACGAAGTGTTGGCCAAGTACGAAAGCGAGGCCGCCTGACGGCGATGACGTTGGTCCTGGGCCTTGATCCCGGTTTGGCCATCACCGGCTACGGTTTGGTGGCCAGCTCCGGGCAGGAGCTCACCCTTGTCGCCCAGGGTGTCTTGCGCACCCCGGCCGGCAAGCCCCTGGCCGAACGGTTGTTACAGCTTCATCGTGCCCTCACGGCGCTGATCATCCGTTACCGGCCCGATGCGGCGGCGGTGGAGGAGCTTTTCTTTGGCAACAACGCCCGCACGGCGATGACCGTGGGGGAGGCGCGAGGGGTGTTGCTCTTGGCCCTGGCCGAGGCCGGCGTGCCCATCCACGGCTACACGCCCCTGCAGGTCAAGCAAGCCGTCACCGGTTACGGCCAGGCGGAGAAACCCCAGGTCCAGGAGATGGTGCGGCTGCTGCTCCGCTTGGCAGAACCGCCTCGCCCTGATGACGCCGCCGATGCCCTGGCCGTGGCCATCTGCCACCATCATGCGGCCCAGATGACGGCGCTTTTCCAATCCGAGGCCTAATAGCCCCATGATCGCCAGTTTGCGGGGACAGATCAAAGCGATCCGCAAAGGGATGCTCATCGTCGAGGTGGGAGGCGTGGGCTATGGCGTTCATGTGCCGCCCTCACTTTTGGAAAATGGGTGCGACGTGGGCCGGATGATCGACCTGCACACCCATCTCCATGTCCGCGAGAACGAGATTGCCCTTTACGGCTTTGGCACCCTGGAGGAGCTCGAGCTGTTCGAGCTCTTGCTGGGGGTGACGGGGATCGGCCCGCGCACGGCGCTGGCCATCGTCTCCACCTTTGCCCCCGAAACCCTGCGGGCCGTGCTCGCCCAGGGGGACCCTCTGGCCTTGACCCGCATCCCCGGCGTGGGGCGCAAGACGGCGCAGCGCCTCTTTGTCGAGCTCAAGGAAAAAGTGGGCCTTGCTGGCGGGGCCACCGCCAACGTCCCCAGCCCTGCGGATATGGAGGTGATCAGCGCCCTCACCGCTCTGGGCTACAGCCTGGCGGAGGCCCAAAGCGCAGTGGCCGCGCTCCCCCCGGAAGCCAAGAGCCTGGACGAGCGCATCCTCGCCGCGCTGCGTTTCTTCGGCGGCAGCTAAGGGGGCCAAAATGCCCTGGGTGGACCTAGCCCTCCTTGCCGTGCTGGCCGCCTTTACCCTCGGTGGCCTGGTGCAGGGTTTGGTCCGCCAGCTCGCCGGGTGGCTCGGCCTGATCTTGGGTTTGATCCTGGCCGTCCTCTTTGCCCCGTGGCTCGCCCGACGCATCGCTCCCCCACAGCCGCCGTTTTATCTCACGCTGGTGGTTTTTGCCCTCATCGTCGTTGGCGTGTGGACGGTAGCCAGCATCTTGGGCAGGCTCCACCAACAGCGTGCAGCACAGCAAGCCCGCGATGGCTGGGATGAAATAGGGGGCGCCTTGCTGGGCCTGGCCAGCGGGGTCTTGGTGCTCCTGGTGGCGCTGCCCATGCTGATAAGGCTGGGGGTGATCTCCGCCGAGCCTTTGGCAACGTCGGTTTTGGGTGCCTGGCTGCTGCGGCTGGCGGAGCAGCTCTGGCCAAGCGCGCGCTGAAACAGCGCCCGAACCCGTAGCCTAGCCCCTTGTGGGCGTCATGCCCACGGGCCCAAGGCCCTGGGCCACGGGCGGGCGGTGGGTTTAATCTGACCCCACAGGCTGCGAGGCCACCCCTTCGCCGCGGGCGAACCGCTCCAGGTAGGCCTTGAACACGGGATACACCGGATCGCCCACCAGGTAACTATCCACGTCGCAGAACCATTGCGTCTTCCCGTCCTCCAAGACGACACGCCCCGGATTGTGCTGCCACAAAAGATACCCGTCCAGTCCATGGCT
>DAOTZU010000320.1:0-7104 GCA_034433995.1 Anaerolineae bacterium | reverse complement strand
GCCCCAGGGCCAAAAGGCGGTCGCTGCGCTCCTCGGCTACCTGGGGCGGCACCTGGTGGGGCATCTCGGCGGCGGGGGTGCCGGGGCGTCGAGAGGACTTGAACACGTGAAGGCGGGAGAACCGTTGCTGGGCGATGAAGGCCACGGTCTGGCGGAACTCTTGCTCTGTCTCGCCGGGGAAGCCGACGATGACATCGGTGGTGAGGGCCAGCTCCGGAATGCGCTCCCGTGCCCGCGCCACCAAGGCGGCGAACTCGGCGCAGGTGTACCTGCGGCCCATGCGCCGCAAGGTGGCATCGCAGCCGCTCTGCAAGGGCAGATGTAGATGCCGGCAGAGGCATGGGTGGGGCCAAAGCGCCAAAAGCTCCTCGGTGAGGTCCCACGGTTCGATGGAGGAAAGGCGCAGGCGACGGGGCGCTTGGCGCTGGAGGATGGCCCGCACCAGGCCGGCCAGGGAGGTTGCGCCCCCATCGCGGCCGTACGCGCCGATGTTGACGCCCGTCAGCACCACCTCTTGGTAGCCCTCTGCCAGCCGCTGGCCGATCTCCTCCAGCACCTCCTCCACGGGGCGGCTGCGCAGCGGCCCCCGGGCCAAGGTAACGATGCAGTAGGCGCAACGGTTCTCGCAGCCATCCTGGATCTTGATAAAGGCCCGTGTATGGCCCAAGGCAAGCGGTGGGAGAGCACCGGCATCGAGGGCCGGCGGCCCTGGCGTGAGGGCCAGGATGCGCTCGAGCACCTGGTCTTTTTCGGCGTTGGGCACCACCAGCTCCACGCCCGCGATGGTCCGTGCCTCCTCGGCGGCCATGGTGCCATAGCAGCCGATCACCGCCAAGCGCAAACCGGGGTTCGCCTGGCGCAGTTGGCGCAACACCTGGCGCGACTTGCGCGCGGCCACGTGGGTCACGGTGCAGGTGTTGACGATGGCCCACGTGGCCTGGCGCGGATCCCGCACCACAGCGTACCCACGGGCGACGATGCGCCGGGCCAGGCTCTCCACCTCAGCCTGATTCAGTTTGCAGCCCAACGCGGTCAGATAAAACGCCATCATGCCGCGATGATACCACCGTTGGCCCGGGCCGCCAAAGGGCCGCCGGACGCATTGAGGCGCTCCAAGCGGGTCTAGGATTGCAATGTGGAGGAAGGTAATGATGATGGCACGGAAACTTGTGGCGCAAAGGACACGGTTGCATTTGACAATCTCTGGTCTTGGGCTATAATATTCAAGAAATTGAATGAGGTGCACCCTATGGACGTTCAACAGCCTCTGGTTGAGCTCTTTAAAGCGCTGGCACACCCGGTGCGCCTACAAATTCTGGAGATCCTCGTCCAAGAGGAGGCGTGTGTCTGCCATCTGATGGCCCTCTTGGGGCAGCGCCAATCGTATATTTCACAACAGATGATGGTCCTGCGCAAGGCAGGTTTGGTGTTGGACCGCAAAGAGGGGTTGCTCGTCTTCTATCGTCCGGCCGATGGCGAGCTTGGCACCTTGCTCGCCCTGGCGCGGCGCATCTTGGAGAAAAAGGGGGTGGAGGTGCCCGGCGTGGTCATTCCCTCAGCCCCCATCAGCGGATGCCATTGTCCCAAATGCAACCGGGATAAAACGTGCCCTTAGGCCAAGAAGGTAGGTTCGTCCAGGGCACGAGCCTCTTCTTGGCCATTTTTTTGCCCGTAATACATGCGATTTTCTGAATACCTTGTACTATACATCCTATGGAGGATGAACCATGCACATCGCGGATTACGCGTTACGCCTTCTGCAAAGCGGCCTGGGCAACCTGGCCGCCTATTTGGCAGCCCACGTGCTGCTCTGTCTGCTGCCGGCCTTTTTCATCGCCGGCGGGCTGACGGCCCTGGTACCCAAGGAGGCCGTCACCCGCTACTTGGGGCGCAACGCTCCCAAGTTCATCTCTTACCCTGCGGCGGCGGTGGGGGGCTTTGTCTTGGCCGTCTGCTCCTGCACGATCTTGCCCCTCTTTGCCGGCATCTATAAAAAGGGGGCCGGGTTGGGCCCGGCCATCACCTTCCTCTTTGTCGGCCCGGCCATCAACATCCTGGCCCTCTCTTACACCGGCGTGGCCATCGGCATGGATATCGCCGTGGCGCGCCTGGTGCTCTCCATCGTCTTTGGCATCGGCATCGGCCTCATCATGGCCATCCTCTTTGGGCGCGATGATGCCGCCCACGACGAGGCCACCAACAACGAGGGTTTTGGCAGCCAGGCGCGGGTCCCCGGCAGGGTGTGGCTCTTCCTGGGATTGCTCTTGGCGTTGCTCATCGTCGGCACGCTGCAAGTGGGCCTCTTTACCAATAGCTATGCCCGCATCACTTTGCCCATCGCGGGGATGGATCGCTTCCAAGAGACCCTCTACCGCTGGGTGCCCTTTGATCCCAGCCGCGGTGAGGAGGGGGTGACCGCCCAAGGGGCCATCCTCATCGGCCTGCTCATCCTCATCGCCCTGGCGGCCTGGCGGGGGTTGAACAAGGTGGACGAGGGCTATAACCGCTGGACATGGGCCTCCTTGGGCCTCATCGCCCTCACCCTGGTGGTCGCCGCCGCCAAGATGGTGCCTCACGCCGGTGGGCTGGATATCCTGCTGACGGGCAAGCTTTTTGGCGTGATCGTGGTGCTGGCCGCCCTGTGGTACGTGGCGCGCAGATATTTTGAGGCCTACGAGATCCAAGAGTTCCTTTGGGAGACCTGGCGCTTTGTCAAGCAGATCTTTCCCTTGCTCATCGTCGGCGTCTTTGTCGTGGGCGTCCTGCGGCCCTTGATCAAGCCGGAATGGATCGAGGCCATCGCCGGCCGCAACACCTTCCTGGGCAATATCGTGGGCGTGCTGTTCGGCGTGTTCATGTACTTCCCCACCCTGGTGGAGGTGCCCATCGCCAACCTCTTCCTGAGCCTGGGGATGCATCGCGGCCCGCTCTTGGCCTACCTCATGGCCGACCCTGAGCTGAGCTTGCAGAGCATCCTGATCACGGCCAGCATCATCGGCAAGCTCAAGGCCTGGGTCTATGTGGCTTGGGTGGCCCTGTTCAGCACCCTGGCCGGGCTGATCTATGGTGCCTGGGTGAACGGGGCCAGCGCTTGGTTGATCTTGGTCTATGTGGTGGCTTTTCTGGCCGTCCTCTCCTTCGGACTGTATCTGGCTGGCAGGCGGAATCGGGCACAGGTGCTCGCCAAGGTGCCTGCCTCGGGAAATCCTAAATCTTGATAGCTCACGAAAGGGGTACGCATCATGTCCAAGTACAAGGTCGTCATCGCTACCTGCTACGGGGCGGCCAACACCGGTCAATTGGCCGGGGCCGTGGCCACGGAATTGGTCAAAGAGAATCCAGAGTACACCATGGTGTGTCTGCCGGCAGTGGCCATTGACAAAGAGTCCGGGCTGGAGAAAATCAGAGAAGGCGAGCTTTTTGTGATCATCGAAGGGTGTCCGGTGATGTGTTGCAGCAAGATTGCCGAACAACATGGCGGCCGCAAGCCGGATATCCGCGTGGAGATGGTCCAAGATTACGGCGTGAAAAAGGCGCCCACCTTGGTCTATGAAGAGGCGGATAAAGAGCGGATCAAGCAAGACGTCAAACGGCGCATCGAAGTCAAGATCAAAGAAAATCAATAAGGAGGTTCACTTCTATGGAGATCAAAGTTCTCGGGACGGGCTGCCCCAAATGCAAACGTTTGGAGCAACTGGTGCGCGAGGCGGTGGAGGAGGTGGGTGTGGAGGCCACCATCCTCCATGTGACCAAGATGGACGAGATCATGGCCTATCCTATCATGAGCACGCCGGGGTTGGTGATCAACGAGCAGCTCAAATCCTCCGGGCGGCTGCCGCGCAAGGAGGAGATCGTCAACTGGATCAAGGAGGCGCAAAAGTAACCATGGCCGAACAGCGTTGTGAGTGCGAAGCAACTGCCATCCTGGTTTTCCCCTGTTCTGGGGGCTCCAACGTTGGTCAGATGGCCAATGCGGCGGCGGTCGAGCTGACCAAGCAAGGCAAGGCCAAGATCTATTGTCTGGCGGGGATCGGCGCGCATGTCGAGGGCATGGTGGATTCGACGGCCCATGTGGATTATCGTATCGTCCTCGACGGTTGCCCGGTGGCCTGCGCGCGCAAGACGCTAGAGCACGCCGGATTAAAGGTGGACCGGGCCGTGGTGATCACCGAGCTCGGCATCAAAAAGAATCATGATTTTATTTGGAGCGAGGGCGACCTGGAGCGGGTGATCCAGGCGGCCCTGGAGGGCGCGCCTCAGGTGGCGCCCGTGGCAGAGGGCGGATGCGGCTGCGGATGTGACTGCGCTTGCCGCTGAACGCCTCGAAAAGAGGGCAAGATGTTCCCAAAGTTGGGGCAGGGCATACCGGAGAAGCACGTGCAGACTCTTCATGGGTGCTGCATCGGCTGCCGCTGCGATACCACCAAGAAGCGCGCGCCCAGGCGTCGGGGGCCGCCGGAGCTCGCCCGAGGCTAAAGTATCGGGCCAGATGTCGTGCCAACGGGCTCAAACGGCATTTTGGCGGACTTGGCGTGGTGCCTGTCCCCGATTGCATCGGGGGCCAGGATAGTCTCAGCGAAAAACCGATCATTCTGAGGAGGAAAAATGGCCGAACAGCAATTGCCTCGTTTTGTGATGTGCTTCTGCACGGGCAAATGCCCTGGGTTTGAGAAGCTGGATCTGTGGGATCTGATCAACTATGTGCGCAACGAGCTGGACGTGGAGTATGCCATCGTCCATCCCCAGCTCTGCGTGGATGATGGCGAGGCCTTTTGGCGCGACTATGCCAAGCCGGGGGTCAAGTACATCGTGGGCGGCTGCGATCCGCGTATGCAGCGCAAGATGTACAAAGACGCCGTCGCCGATGTCGGGGTGAGCTTTGATGAGCAGATCGTGCCTTTGGATCTGCGCAACCTGACCACGGCGGAGGCCATCGAGCGCGTCAAAAAGGCCGTGGAAGAGGTCACGGGAAGCTGAGGCGCCGTGGCCGATCAACAAAGCCGCCAACCCGAGAGGTATGCGGGCATCCCCCGCGAGCGTATCGCCTGGTATCCGACCATCGATCCGGAGCGTTGTCGCCCTGGGGAATGCCAGTTGAACTGTATCGCCGCCTGTCCGCAGCACGTCTATGAGCGCGCCCAGGATGGGAGGGTGATGGTGGCCCGGCCCTACGACTGCACTGTGGGCGATATCTCTTGTAGCTTCCAGTGCCCCTTCGAGGCCATCAGCTTCCCCAGCCAGGGCGAGCTGCGGCGCATGCTCAAGAAACTGCGCGAGGAGCTCTCCTCCTGACAAGGGCGTCAGGGAAAAGGACATCGGGGAGCATGGGCGCGTCTATCCCATGCGCCCCGATGCCCCGCCGTGAAACCCAGGAGGCAAGGCGATGAAAAAGGGCTTGACTCTCATCCTCACCGATGCAGAGTTGCTGGAGCTGCAGCGCATCCTCCTGGATCGCGACGAGGCCGGCGCGCTGGCCTTCTTGGAGCGGTATCTCAAAAAGCAGGTGGCCAAGGCGCTGGAAGGAGGCTGAAAGGTGCTGATTGAGGTGCCTGGGGCAGGCCCTACAGAGATCCGTGGCAATATCTTTGGTCAGACAAAACCATAGGTCCCGCGTTTGTCAGATATTGGAAAGGAGAATCCATGAGCACGACACCCGAAGTGCTTGAAGAACTTGAGGAGCGCTACCGGCTCTATTTGGGCATTCCGCGTCACCTGATTCCCTGGTTCCCCACCATTGACGCGGCCAAGTGCGTCGGCTGCAAAGAATGTATCAAGTTCTGCCACGATGACGTCTATGCTTATAACGAGGAGACCAAAAAGGTCTACGTGGCCCATCCCTGGCATTGCCAGGTGTATTGCCAATCGTGTACCCACGCCTGCAACAAAGACGCCATCTCCTTCCCCGATCGGCGGGAGGTGAAGGCCAGGATCCGCGAGCTGCGCGAGAAATATCCGGCCGGCTGAGCACGTTGCATGTGGCGGCATCCCCTGGAGACAAGATTGCCTCCAGGGGATGTACTCCATATTTCTTGCAAGGGAGAAAAGGGGGATCGCATGGAAGCCAAAGAATATTTCGAGCTCCAATTCGAGAAATTCGCCCTGCGCGTGCCCAAGGGATATTGGTACGCCGGTTACGACACCTGGGTCAGGGTGGAGGGCGAGGAGGCCTTTATCGGCGTGACGGACTTTTTCCAGACCAAGCTGGGCGATATTCTTTATGTGGACCCGGCTCAGGTGACCTCCATTGAGCAGGACGATGTGCTGGCGACCCTGGAGAGCGTCAAGGCCACGGTGGATATCACCTCGCCCGCCAGCGGCGAGGTGATCGCTTTTAACCCGGCCCTAAGGGACCAGGCGCACCTGGTGAGCACCGATCCTTACGGCGCGGGGTGGATCGCTCATCTGCGCCTCACCGATTGGGAGGCTGATCGGGCCATGTTGCTTTCGGCGGAGGCTTATTTCAAGCTGATGCAGGACAAAGTGGCCAAAGAGCTTGCGCGGGCATAAGGAGGAAAAGACATCATGGCAGCCAGCTACAAAACCTGGGTCAAGCGGACGGGCAAGCGCAAGGGGTATCTCAAATGTGGCAACGGGCCGGAGATGGAGTTCGGCGCGCCGCCGGGGGCCCATGGCCGCGAGGGGTGGCTCACCCCGGAGGACGCCTTTGTCGCCGCGGTCAACACCTGCATCCACATGATGTTCCTCTGGGTGGCCGATCGGCTCAAGCTCGATCTGGTGGCCTATGAGTGTGAGGCAGAGGGGTTCGTCAAACAATATTTGGACAAGACGGAAGAATTCACCCACGTCATCCTGCGCCCCAAGATCACGGTGCGCAACGACGACGGGAGCAAGGTGCGCCGGGCGCTGGAGATCACCCAGAAGTACAGCCTGATTGCGGCCTCGATCAAGTCCAAGCTGATCATCGAGCCCGAGATCTTGATCGAAAAGACGGCCTAAAACCGAGACCTGACAGGTCGTCCCGACCTGTCAGGTCTTTTGGGCGATGCGGAGGAGAGCAAATGGTTAACCGAGAGAGGATCCTGGAGGCCCTGCAGGAGGTCATGGATCCGGAGTTGGGCATGAGCATCGTGGATCTGGGCATGG
>DAOTZU010000319.1:0-4850 GCA_034433995.1 Anaerolineae bacterium | reverse complement strand
TGCGGGCGGGCAGGGGCTTGTGTTCATCCTGGAAGGGATCTTGCGCTACGTGCGGGGCGAGGAGCTAACCACGGTCGCGGAGATGGAGGCGGTGGTAGAGCATGCCCAGGCCCCTGAGGGCCGTTACAATTACGATACCCAGTTCATCATCCTGGGCCATGATCTGGACTTGGAGGCCATCCGCGCCCAACTCGACCAGATGGGTGATTCGGTCCTGGCCGTGGGCGATAGCGAGACGGTGAAGGTGCACTTGCACACCGACGCGCCGGGCAAGGCGCTGGATTATGGCGTCAGCCTGGGCCAGGTGACGTCGGTGATCATCGAGAACATGCAGCTCCAATACAAAGAGTTCAAGGCACAACGCTCCGGGCCCGTTGCGACGGCCGCCGAGCAGACGAGGCCCACGTTGAACCAGCATCCGGCCAAGATGGGCGAGATCGGCATCATCGCCGTGGTCTCTGGCGAGGGATTGCGGCGCGTCTTTGAGAGCCTGGGCGTGAGCGCCATCGTGCCCGGTGGCCAGACCATGAACCCCTCCACCCAGGATTGGCTGACGGCCATCCAGGGGGTGCCGGCGGAGAAGGTGATCTTGCTGCCCAACAATCGCAACATCATCCTGACGGCCCAGCAAGCCCGCGACCTGGCCCACAAGGAGGTGGTGGTGGTGCCCACCATCACCATCCCGCAGGGGATCGCCGCGCTGTTGGCCTTTAACTATCAGGCCGATCTCCAGGCGAACGCGGAGGCCATGGCCGAGGCCAGCCAACAGGTGCAGACCTTCGAGATCACCTGTGCCGTCCGCTCGGTGCAGGTCAACGGTTTGTCCATCTCGGAGGGGCAATATATCGGTTTGCTGAACGACAATCTGGTTTCCACAGGGGATGACGTCTATAGCGTTGTCGAGGCTCTGTGGGAGCGTTTGGATCTGGAAGATTACGAGCTCCTCACCATCTATTATGGGCAGGACATCTCCCCAGGGGAAGCCCAGGAACTGGCGGAAAGGATCCGACAGCGTTTCCCTGATCTCGAGGTCGAAGTGCTCGACGGCGGTCAACCTCACTATCACTATATCATCTCCGTTGAGTGAGCTCCTGGGGAAGGAGGGTGCAGCCATGGCCAGAACCAAGATTGTCACCGATAGCTCGGCCGATCTGACGCCGGAACTTGCCGCCGAATGGGACATCACCGTGGTGCCGGCGCGGCTCCAGGTGGGCACCGAAATGCTGGAAGACGTGCCGGCGTTGCGCTCTCCCGAGTTTTATCGTCGGGTGATCAAGAATAGAACCACCATCAACGTGTTGCCCCCCACCGCGGCCCAATTCGCCGAGGTGTACGGACGCCTGGCGCAAGAGACCAACGACATCGTCTCCATCCATATCTCGGCACAGCTGAACCGCACGGTGCGTGCCGCGAACGAGGGGCGTGTGGGCTTTTTAGGGCGTTGTAACATTGCCGTGATGGATTCGCGTTTCATCTCCTGTGCCCTAGGTTTCCTGGTGATAGAGGCGGCCAAGGCAGCCCAGGCCGGCGCCACTGGCCACGAGATCGTGCGCCTCGTGCGCGGGCTGATCTCGCGGCTCTACTTGGCGTTCAACGTGGAGACGTTGGAGCATCTGCGGCGGAACAATCTGGTGGAACAGCCGCGCTCTCCCCTGGGCATGAACCCGAATTACCGGCCCTTGCTGATGTTGGAGGACGGCATCTTTACGCCCCTCCAGCGGATGCATGGCCGGGGCACGGCCATCGAGCGTCTGGTGGAGTTTGTGGCCGAGTTCGCCCATTTGGAAAGGCTGACTATCATCCACAGCGGCCTAGGGTCAGAGATTGCTGAACTCAAAACCCAATTGAACGGTCTTGTTCCCGCCCATCTCATCGACGAGCACATCTATGGCCCCGTGTTCGAGGCCTACACCGGTCCCACGGCTCTGGGTGTGGTGGCCTACGAGGGCTGACCAGGTGCGCGGGGGACCAAGAGAAGAGGATCATGTCATCGGTATACGATAAACTGCGCCGTATTCTGTCTTTGGAACGCGATCAGGGTTACCGCAACCGGGCCGTCATCGGGGGGCTGGCCCGGTTTCTGGCTTATTGGGCCAAGGAAGCCCAAGAGGAGGCCCAACACACCACGCCGCCGGTGAGCGTGGAACAGGTGATGGCCCAGCTGGAGGGCTATGCAGAACTTGCGCCGGAGGCCCGGTCCCGGGCGGTGGAGCAGATTCTGGCGCTTCTGGGGCCTGAAGTGGAGGCGTCGAGCGGGCAACAACCTGGGGCGCCCCCGGTGGCTCCGCCCCAACCGGCGGCTCCCCAAGGCAACCACGCGCCCGCGGGTGAAACGCCCGCAGAAGCCCCGAAGGCCGCGCCCCCGCGCCCCAAGACCAAGGCGGAGGAGCAGTTCACCTTGAATTCGCCCCTTTCCTCGTTGATGGGGGTGAACAAGGTGAACCAGGAGCGCCTGGCACGCTTGGGGCTGAAAACCATCCGCGACCTCCTGTACCATTTTCCCCGCCGCTACGACGACTTTTCGGCCCTGAAAACCATCAACCGCTTGGCTTTGGGCGATGAGGTGACGGTGGTGGGCGTCGTCCAAGAGGCCAAGTTGCAGCACACCCGTAGCGGCCAGGCCCTCGTCCGCGTGGTGGTGTACGATGGCACCGGCACCATCGAGGCGCGCTGGTTCAATCAGCCTTACCTCCTCAAGCGGATCAAAGAGGGGGTCGAGATCGTCCTGAGCGGCCGGGTGGAGGAGTACTTGGGGCGGCTGGTGTTCACCTCGCCAGAGTGGGAACCCCTGCAGCGGGAATTGTTGCACACGGCGCGGCTGGTGCCCATCTATCCGTTGACGGAGGGGCTCAACGCGCGCTGGCTGCGCCGCCTGATGAAGAGCACCTTGGATTATTGGTGTCCGCGCCTGGCGGATCCGTTGCCCGGAGAGATGCTCTCCTCCTTGGGGCTGATGGACCTGGGCCGCGCCCTGGCGCAGATCCACTTTCCCGAGAATCGGGAGACGTTGGAACAGGCGCGGCAGCGCCTCTGCTTTGACGAGCTCTTGCTCTTGCAATTGGGCATTCAATTGCAACGCCAAGCGTGGCGCGCTGAACCGGGGCCGGCCGTCCCCCTCGATCACGCGGCCCTGGAGGCCTTTATCGCCGGCTTGCCTTTCCAGTTGACGAACGCCCAACGCCGGGCCATCGGCGAGATCCTCCAAGACATGGAGCGCCCTGTGCCCATGAGCCGTCTCTTGCAGGGCGATGTGGGCTCAGGGAAGACGGTGGTGGCGGCGGCGGCCATCTTGGCGGCGGCCCGGGCCGGTCTGCAGGCGGCCATCATGGCCCCCACCTCCATCCTGGCCGAACAGCATTATCGCACCTTGACCCGGCTCTTGGCCGGGTTCCCCGAGATGCGTTGCGCTCTCCTGGTGGGCAGCTTGTCGGCGGCGGAGAAGGAACGGCTGCACCAAGAGATCGCCCAAGGCGCGGTGCAGGTGGTGGTGGGCACCCATGCCCTGATCCAAAGCACCGTGGAATTCGCCCGGCTGGGTTTGGTAGTGGTGGATGAGCAGCACCGTTTCGGTGTGGAGCAGCGCGGCGCCCTGCGGGCCAAGGGCGACGGGTTGCGGCCCCATCTCCTCGCCATGAGCGCTACGCCCATCCCACGCACTTTGGCCATGACCTTCTACGGCGATCTGGACCTCACTGTGCTGGATGAATTGCCGCCCAACCGCCAGCGGGTGCTCACCGCCGTGCGCGATCGCTCCAGCCGGGAGCGCATTTACGCCTTCATCGCCTCCCAGGTGGAACAGGGGCGCCAAGCCTTTATCATCTGCCCTCTGGTGGAGGAATCGGAGCAGCTGGACGCCAAGTCGGCGGTGGAGGAGTATGAGCGGCTGCAGCGGGATATCTTTCCGCGCCTCCGCCTGGGCCTGTTGCATGGTCGGATGAACGCCGACGAGAAGGACCAGGTGATGACCGCCTTCAAAGAGGGGGCCTATGATATCCTGGTCTCCACCGCCGTCGTCGAGGTGGGCATCGACGTGCCCAACGCCACGGTGATCTTGGTGGAGGGCGCGGAGCGTTTTGGCCTGGCCCAACTGCACCAATTCCGCGGCCGCGTGGGCCGGGGCGAGTGGAAATCCTATTGCATCCTTCTCTCCGACGATCCGAGTGAGGAGAGCCTCAAGCGGCTGCAGGTGATGACCGAGACGGACGACGGCTTTGTCTTGGCCGAAAAAGACCTTGAGCTGCGCGGCCCCGGTGACTTTTTCGGCGTGCGCCAGAGCGGCCTGCCCACCCTGAAGGTGGCCCGGCTCAGCGACCTGGCCACCCTGGAAAAGGCCCGCGAGCAAGCGCAACGCCTCTTGGCCCGCGACCCCTCCTTGTCGTTGCCGGAACACCAGGCCTTGGCGGCCAGCGTGCGCCGCTTCTGGAGCGCCGTTGAACTCTCTTAGGGAGGCTATGCAGTTGACTATCGCCATCTATCCCGGTACCTTTGATCCCATTCATTACGGGCACATTGATATCGCCTGCCGTGCCGCCGGGATTTTTGAGAAATTGGTGGTGGGCATTTACGATCGGCCGCAGAAGAACCTCCTCTTTTCCGCCGAGGAGCGCCTGGCCCTGGTGCAAGAGGCGCTGGCCTCGGTGCCCAATGTCGAGGTGCGGCGCTACAGCACCCTCACGGTGAATTTCGCCCGGGAGCAAGGGGCAACGGTCATCGTGCGGGGGTTGCGCGTCATCTCGGATTTTGAGCTGGAATACCAGATGGCCCTCACCAATCGCCGTCTGGCGCCCGAGATCGACATGATCTGCCTCATGACCAGCTTGGAATATGCCTTTATCAGTTCCACCATCGTG
>DAOTZU010000318.1:0-8350 GCA_034433995.1 Anaerolineae bacterium | reverse complement strand
CGCAGCGACCGCCTTTTGGCCCTGGGGCGCGAGCTGGCCGCAGCCTTCCACGCCCAGTGCATCGGCCGCGAGGTGGAGGTGCTCCTGGAGACCGCCCAACGCCGGGGCGAGGGCTTGATGTGGAGCGGCCTCACCGATAACTATGTGCGCGTCACGGTGCGCAGCGAGGGGCATTGGGCCAACACCCTGGCGCGGGTGCATTGTCTCCGTGCCGATGAGACGGGCGTGGAGGGGGTCCTGCTGCCCAGGGAGAGCTAGAGCAGGGCCGCGGCGGCTTGTACCACCAGCGTGGCGTAGCTTCCCCGCGCCAGGGCAAAGCTCACCCGCAAAGCGTGGCGCCCGGGGAACCTGACATCGGGGCAAGGCTCGGCCACCGTCATCTCCTCCGGCAGCAACCAGAGGGCGCGCTCGCCTTTGGGCAAGTACGCCTTGGCCAAGATGCGCGCCTTGAGGTCCGGCAAAGCCAAGCCCTCCTCGGCCAGAACGCGCCGGACGAGGGGCTCCAGCGGGGAGGGGAACCGGGCCTGGTGCGAGGGCAGGGCCAGGCGCTGGGCTCGTAACTGGGCCACCTGGTCCTCCGTCAAACCATACGGGATGGGCAGGGTCTGTTCGGCGATGACCAGCGGGCGCCAGGGGATACTCTGGGCCGTGCAGAACTCTTGGACATAGGCCGCGGCGATGCGGTTCCATAGGGCGCTCTGGTAGGCGGCCAGATACAGGGAGAGCAGGCGCTGGGGGATGAGGTTCAGCGCGTGGCGGTACCCCTGAGGATGGTCTATGAGATAGGTGAGGACGCTGCGAAAATTGGAGGGCTTGGGGGCCGCGTCCATCAAGGCGCGCCAATCGGGCCACAGGGCGGCCGCGCGGCGTTTAAAGGCCCGCACACCGGGCGGATCGCCCGCGAAGGGTTGGGTGAAATGGGCGCGCAGGGCGGCCTCGGCATCGCGGCGCAGGATGGCCCGGCCCGGATATTCGCCACCCGGGACAAGGGAACCGAAGCGCTGTTCGGCGAAATAGTTGGGCAGCCCCCGTTGGGCGCACATCACCAGACCCTCAGCCAGGCGCTCGGCCTCCGCCGGCGAGAGATCGCGGATGATGAGGGTGAACCGGTTGCCCAGGAGATCGGCAACGCCCAACGGCGTGGCGCGAAACCCCAGCCTCTGGGCGCTCAGGCGTTCCTCCTCGATCTTGGCGGGCTGGTCCGCCGGCAAACAGGCGAACTGATAGGTGATGGCCTCTTTATCTTTCAAGGCGGGCAAGATCACCTGCTTCCGGGGCAACCCCAGGGCGCGGGCCAAGCGGGTTTGGACCTCCAGCGTGGTCAGGTTCACTTTGCGCACGCGATAGACGGCCCAAGGGCCCCGGTCCTGTAGCGCCAGCCGGGCGCGCTCCTCCACGACAAAATCGCCTGGCAAAACCTTGAGATGCATCGGGTCTCCTTTGGCGGAAGCAGCATCTCCCGCGCTTGTCGGTGGTTCACACCCTTTCTATAATCATTTCACCAGTTTGGCAAATGGAGAGGAGCGGATGCAAGAGACGCTGATCGGCTTGGATATCGGCGGCACCAAGTTCGCCGTCATCGAGGGCACCACGAGGGGCGAGGTCCTGGCCCGCCATCAACAGCCCACCCTGCCGGAAAGGGGGTTCGCCGATACCTTTGCCCGGCTCTGCAGCGCGGTGGAGGAGGCGCTGGCCGCGGCCCATGCGGCGGGGCGCCGGGTGGCGGCCTTGAGCGTCTCCATCGGCGGGCCGCTGGATATCGAGCGGGGGATCATCTATTCCCCGCCCAACCTGCCCGGCTGGGACGCCATCCCGCTAAAGGACCTGCTCCATCAGCGTTTCCAGCTGCCCGTTTACGTGGAACACGATGGCAACGCCGGCGCCCTGGCCGAATGGCACTTTGGCGCGGGGGTGGGGGCGCGCCACTTGATCTTTTTGACCATGGGCACGGGCTTGGGCGGGGGGATCATCCTCAACGGGCAGCTTTACCGGGGGAGCAGCGACCTGGCCGGCGAGGTGGGCCATATGCGCATCGCCCCCGATGGCCCCTTGGCCTACGGCAAGCGCGGCTCTTGGGAGGGCTATTGCGCCGGCCCCGCCTTTGCGGCGTTGGCCCAAGAGATGTTTCCCGTTCGATGGGGCCAAGGGGTGAGCACACCCCAGATCGTCCAACTGGCCCTGGCCGGCGATGACGACGCCCTGGCCGTGGTGGAGCGGGTGGCTGACTATCTGGGCCAGGGGCTGGCCATCCTGGCCGATATCCTCAACCCGGAGCTGATCATCATCGGCAGCATGGCCGTGCGCCTGGGAGAGGTGCTCCTCGCCCCGGCGCGGCGGGCGATGCAGCGGGAGGCCCTCCCCGGCACCTACGCCGCCTGCCGCGTGGTGCCGGCCGCCCTGGGAGAGCGCATCGGCGATATCGCCGCCCTCTGCGCGGCCATCGAGGGGCTCCGCCCGGATCGCTAACCGTGGCTCATTTGCGCGCAGGCTGCAAGCGTAGTAGTATGTAAAGCAACCCAGGCCGTTGGCCGAGATGAGGTGTGCCGTGATCTCCAAAGAACTCAAGACCATCAGCGTTGGCGTCGTGGGGTGCGGCTATTGGGGACCCAAGCTGATCCGCAATTTCCAATCCATCCCCGGCTCTGACGTGCAGATCGTGGCCGATCTGCGTCCGGAACGTCTGGAACATGTCCGGGGCCTCTATCCCACCGTGCACACGACCACCGACTACCGTGAGCTGCTCGACGCGCCGGTGGAGGCGGTGGTCATCGCCACGCCGGTCTCGACCCATTTTCAGATGGCCAAAGAGGCGCTGCTCCACGGTAAACATGTCCTGGTGGAAAAGCCCCTCACCCGCACCTCCGCCGAGGCCGAGGAGCTCATCCGCCTGGCCCAGGACCAAAACCGGGTGCTGATGGTGGGCCACACCTTTGAGTACAACCCGGCCGTGGAATATCTCAAAGATTTCATCGCCAAGGGACACTTGGGGCGGGTGTACTATATCAACGCCACCCGGGTCAACCTGGGCATCTTTCAGAAGGACATCAACGTGATCTGGGATCTGGCCCCCCACGACATCTCGATCCTGCTCTATGTCTTGGGGAAAAAGCCTCATCAGGTGAGCGCCCGGGGCGCGGCGTATGTGCAGGCGAATATCGAAGATGTGGCCTATGTGACCCTGAACTTTCCCGATGGCGTCATGGCCGATATTCGCGTCAGTTGGCTTGATCCCTGCAAGATCCGGCGCATCACCGTGGTGGGCTCGAAAAAGATGGTGGTCTATGACGATGTGGAGCCGATGGAGAAAATCCGCATCTATGACAAGGGTGTAGATGCGCCGCCCTATTCAGACACCTTGGAAGAGTTCCGCCTCTCCTACCGCTACGGCGATATCACCACGCCGGCCATCTCCAATGCCGAGCCGCTGGAGCTTGAGTGCCGCCATTTTCTGGATTGCATTCGCTACGGCCGGGTGCCGCGCAGCGATGGCGTGGTCGGCGCACAGGTGGTCAAGATTTTGGAGGGCGCGCAACGTTCCCTCCTCGACGGCGGGAGCCCGCAGCTCCTCTCCTGGTAACCCAACGGCACCGGCCGCCCAGGAGCCTTTGTCCTTCCGGAGCGTAACATGGGTCGCCTAAACACTTGGCTTTTGCGCATCCGCCAGAACCATGCTTTGGAACACGCTACCCTGTGCCTGCTCGGTCGCGACTACCCCCACCTGCGCCTAGCGGGTCGGAGCGACTGGAACGGTTTTTGCCTTTACGGCCCCGTGGAGACCCAGGCGGTGATCAAGGCAGTGGCCGAGGCCTTGAGCCGCCTGAAGCGCGAGGAAGGTTGGTTGGCCCTGCATCCCCGCTGCGGCACAAACTTGGCCGTCACCTCCGTCCTGGTGGGCTTGGCGGCCTATGCTGCCGCGGCATCCTCCGCCCGTTCCCTTGGCGGCAGGCTGCTGCGCGTGCTCTTGGCCATCTCGGCCGCCTGGATTGTCGCCCAGCCTTTGGGCGCGGCTGTGCAACGGGAATGGACCACCACCACCAAGCTGGAGGGCGTCCGCATGCGCCTGGTGCGCCGGGAAATCAAGGGCGGGGTAGTGGTCCATCGCATCGTGATCGCCCGAGAGTAGCCCCATGTTCTATGTGCTCCACGGCGAGGAAGAGTTCCTCCGCAGTGAGACCATCGCCAAGTTCAAGGCCGAGATGGGCGGCGCCGGCTGGGGCGATCTCAACATCACCGTCCTCGACGGGCGCAAGCTGCGCTGGGAGGAGCTGGTGAACGCCTGCAGCGCCCTTCCCTTTTTGGGGGATCGGCGCTTGATCATCGTAGAAAACCTCCTGCAGCGTTTCGACAAGGGGGAGACGGGCCCTGAGGCGGCGGGTTCCTCCGGCGAGGCCGAATTCGCCCAAAAGTTGGCCGGGTATCTGCCCCAGCTTCCGCCCACAACCCGCCTGGTCTTTGTGGAGGATCGGACGCTGCAGCGCAACAATCCCATCCTCCAGCTGGCCAGCCGGGGCGCCGCCGGCGGTTACGCGCGCGAGTTCGCCCCCCTGAGCGAGGCACAGCTCCCGGCTTGGCTCAGCAAACGCGCCCAAGAGAAGGGCGCCAAGATCCAACGCGACGCCGTGGCGCTGCTTTTGGCCAGCGCGGGTGCCGACCTGCGCCTGCTGGACCAAGAGCTGGAAAAGTTGGCCGCCTGGGTAAATTATGCCCGGCCCATCACCGCCGAGGATGTCCGCGCGCTGGTCAGCGCCACCCCCCAGGACAACATCTTTGCCCTGGTGGATGCTTTGGGCCTGCGCCAGCGAGAGAGCGCCATGCGCCAATTGCAGAACCTCTTGGCCGGCGACAAAAACCCCCTCTATATCCTGACCATGATCGCCCGCCAGTTCCGGCTGATCTTGGCCACCAAGGACCTGGCCGAGGAGCAAAAGCGCACGGCCAAAGAGATCGGCCAGGAGCTCCAGATCAAACAGAGTTTCATCGTGGACAAGCTTCTGCGCCAAAGCAAACACTTTGCCCTGAGGGAACTGGAGGCCATCCAACGGCGGCTTTTGGAGATGGACCAAGCCATCAAGACGGGGCGCATGGAGGGGCAGCTGGCCCTAGAGCTGTTCGTGGTCGAGGTTTGCCGCCGGCGCAGCCGCTGAAGGATCTAAAGAATATTCATCACCATCGGGAAGGAACAGCCAAACCATGAAAGCGCTGAGACTCTATGGGCCACACGATCTCCGTTTGGTGGAGGAAACCGCGCCCCGGCCCCAGAAAGATGAGGTCCTGTTGCGGGTGCGCTCGGTGACCATCTGTCATTCGGATATCCACTACTACCGCGATGGCCGCATCGGTGATACCGTGAGCCAGGAGCCCTTGGTGCTGGGCCACGAGTTCTGCGCCGAAGTGGTGGAGGTGCCGGCGGGGGTTGAGGGCCTTCAGGTGGGCGGCCTGGTGGCCGTGGAGCCGGCCATCAGTTGCGGCCGCTGCCGCTATTGCCGCGAGGGCAACCCCAACCTCTGTGCCCATCTGCTCTTTGCCGGCACGCCGCCCCTGGATGGTGGCCTGCGGGAGTATGTGGCCTACAGGCCCGAATTCCTCTTTCCCTTGCCGGCCGATCTCGACGCCGACGAAGGGGCGCTTCTGGAGCCGCTGGGCGTGGCGCTGCACAGTTGGGATCTGGGCAAATTGCGGGTGGGGCAGACGGTGGCCATCGTGGGCTGCGGACCCATCGGGCTGTTGCTCATCCAGTTGGCGCGCATCGCCGGGGCCACCCAGGTTTTGGCTGTGGAGCCTTTGGCCTACCGGCGCGAGTTGGCCGCCGAGCTGGGCGCCATCCCCTTTACCCCGGCCGATGACCTGGCCCGTTGCGCCGCCGAATACACTGAGGGCCACGGAGTAGATGTGGCCATCGAGGTGGCCGGGACCGTCCCGGCCCAAGAGGAAGCGGCCCTGATGGTCAAGCGGGGCGGCACCGTGGTGTTGGTGGGCATCCCGCCGGAGGACCAATTGGTGTTCACCCATCACCTGGTGCGCCGCAAAGGGCTCACCCTCAAAGTGGCTCGGCGCATGAAGCACACCTATCCGCGGGCCATCGCCTTGGTGCGTCGCGGCTTGGTCGAACTGCGCTCCCTGATCACCCATCGCTTCCCCTTGGCCGAGGCGGATGCCGGCTTTCGCCTGGTGGAGACCTACGGCGACGGGGTGATCAAGGTGGCCATCCATCCCTAAGCGGGGCCCATCTCACAGCCGCCGCAGGAAACGCTCCATGCGCTCCAGCGCCTCTTCGATCTGGGGGAGGGGCACCGTGTAGGCAACCCGCACAAACCCCGCCCCTGAGGGGCCGAAGGCATCGCCGGGGACCACGGCCACCTTTTCCTCCAACAACAGCCGCTCGGAGAACTCTTGGGCGCTGAGGCCCGTGGGGGCGATGGAGGGGAAAAGGTAGATGGCCCCAGGGGAAGGGTAGGTGGGCAGGCCGATGCTGCGCAGGCCCTGCAACATCACCTCGCGGCGCCGGCCGAACTCTTGGACGATCTCGGCGGCGCAGTCGTCCTCGCAGGTCAGCGCTTGGAGCGCCCCAAGCTGGCCCAAGGTGGGCGCCGACATGATAATGTATTGGTGCGCCTTGTGCATCGCCTCGATGAGATCCCGAGGGCCGCAGGCATAACCGATGCGCCAGCCCGTCATGGCATAGGCCTTGCTGAACCCGCCCAGGAGGATGGTGCGGTCGCGCATCTGGGGTAGTGCAGCAAAACAGGTGTGCTCCACTCCATAGACGAACCGGTCATAGATCTCGTCCGAGATGACCACGAGGTCCCTCTCCAGGGCGAATTGGGCCACCTCCAGCAGCCCCTCGCGCCCCATCACCGCGCCGGTGGGGTTGTTGGGGTAGTTGATGAGTAGCGCCTTGGTCCCCGGCCGCCAAGCCTCGGCGAGCTGTTGCCGGGTCACCTGGAAGCCATGCTCCACCGTGGTCGCCACCGGCAGCGGCACCCCATTGACGAGCCGCACGCAAGGATCGTAGGCCACAAAACAGGGCTCGGGCAGGAGCAGCGCGTCGCCCGGATCCAGCACGGCCATGAGGGCCAGATGGAGCGCCTCGGAGACCCCCACCGTGATCAAAATCTCCCCTTCCGGATCGTACTCCACCCCGTAGGAACGGGCCAGGTGCGCCGCGATCCTTTGGCGCAAGGCGGGCAGGCCGGCGTTGGAAGTGTAGCCGATCTTGCCCTGTTCCAGAGCCGCCCTCCCCGCCCGGCAGATGGGCTCCGGCGTGGGCAGGTCGGGCTCGCCGATGCCCAGGGAAAGGACATCCTCCATGCCGGCCAAAAGGTCAAAGAAATGCACCAAGCCTGAAGGCGGGATGGCACGCAAACGTTGGGCGATGCGAGGCAGCGTCATCAGCTCTCTCTTTCGGCAGGGGTCTCTCCGGCCTGGAGCCGGCCGGCGGGGATGGTAAAATCGATCACCAGATCTTCGTCCTTGGGCAGCTTCTTGGGCAAAACAAAGCGGAAGGTACTGCCCTTGCCCTCCTCGCTCTCCACCCAGATCCGCCCACGATGGTATTCGACGATGAACTTGCAGATGGTCAGCCCCAAGCCGGCCCCTCGGTAGGCCCGGGTGGCGCCGCTATCCACCTGGTAAAAGCGTTGAAAGATCTTGGCCTGCTCCTCCTTGGGGATGCCGATGCCCGTATCGGTGACCGAGACCTGCACCCACGGGCCCAGGTCCTCGGCGGCGATGGTCACCCGACCCTCGGCCGGGGTGAATTTGCAGGCGTTGGAGATGAGGTTGATCAACACCTGCTCGATGCGCATGGGATCGGCCTCGATGAGGGGGATATCCTCAGGGACGTTGTTCAAGAGACGCAACTTGCTCTCGGCGGCCAAGGGGCTCAGCTGCTCCACCACCTTCTCGGCCACGTCAAAGATAGAGATCATCTCTGGCTTGAGCTTGATCCGCCCGGCCTCCATGCGCGAGAACTCGAGCAAGTCGTCAATCAGCCGTTGCAAATTGGTGGTCGCATCCTTGACGGTGGTGAGGAAATCCCGCTGGAGCTCGTTGATCTCGCCGGTCTTGCCCATCAGAATAATATCCACAAAACCCTTGATGGAATGGAGGGGCGTGCGCAGCTCGTGGGAGACGACGGAAAGAAAGTTGGATTTCATCTGCTCCAACTCTTTTTGGCTGGTGACATCGCGCAAGACCATCACCGCGCCCCGCACGGCGCCATCGGCCGCGCTCACCGTGGAGGAGAGGGCCTGATAGATCTCGACACGATCCCCCTCCCGCTCCACGGCAATCTCACGGATGAGGGGGCCCTCGGCGGAGGACAAAGCCTCCTGGGCTAGGGCCAACAACC
>DAOTZU010000317.1:0-5004 GCA_034433995.1 Anaerolineae bacterium | reverse complement strand
ATCCGACGGCTCTGCTTGCCAAGCCCGCGGCGCGGGCTTACCATCCCCAGACGTCGGTTTCTAACCGGCGGGGGCATTTCTCGACATCCTCCACGGAAAGAGGGTGTTGAAAAAAGGCGTGTAGAGTCCTTGCCCGCCGTCGGATGGAATCCGACGGCTCTGCTTGCCAAGCCCGCGGCGCGGGCTTACCATCCCCAGACGTCGGTTTCTAACCGACGGGGGCATTTCTCGAACACCTTCGCAGCGCTTTTATGCTGGCGTGCCCTGTGTTACAATACGAACAAGCGATCTTGTACCTTGTCTCCTGCGCCGGCGGGCCAAGCCCTTGCGCCGGCGAGGGGCGTTCCGGAGGGTTTCCCAACCCGGGAGGTGTGAGAGGATGTTGGCCACCCGTCGTCAATTGGAGGAGCTGGAGGAGCGGCAGCTGGCCCCTTATGCCCAAAGGAGCGGCGCGAGCCGGGGACGGGCCTTCCCTGAGGAGGAGCACGCCTACCGCACCGCGTTCCAGCGAGACCGCGATCGCATTTTGCATACCACCGCCTTCCGGCGGCTGGAGTACAAGACCCAGGTGTTTGTCAATTACGAGGGCGATCACTATCGCACCCGCCTGACCCATACCTTGGAGGTGGCCCAGATCGCCCGCACCATGGCCCGGGCCCTCATGGTGAACCAAGACCTGGTGGAGGCCATCGCCATGGCCCATGACCTGGGGCACACCCCTTTCGGCCACGCCGGCGAGGCCGCCCTGCATGAGATCATGGCCGATAAGGGCGGGTTCAACCACAACACCCACGGCCTGCGCATCGTGGACAAGCTGGAGGAGCGCTATCCGGGGTTCCCCGGCTTGAACCTGACCTGGGAGGTGAGAGAGGGGATCATCAAACATGCCACCGAGTACGACACGCCGGAGGCAGAGGGGTTCGAGCCACACCAGCGCTCCACCTTGGAGGGGCAGATCATCAACGTGGCCGATGAGGTGGCCTACAACACCCACGACCTGGACGATGGCTTGCGCTCTGGGCTGATCCATCCCCGCCAATTGCGCGGCCTGGCCCTGTGGGAGGAGGCGTTGGCGGCCCTGGGCATCTCGGATGAAAATATTGGTTCCTTGGAGCGCAACCGGATTATACGTTATCTCGTGAATCTGGAGGTGACCGATGTGCTCCAGGCCAGCGCAAGGCGGCTGGAGGAGGCGCAACCGGCCTCTGTGGAGGATGTGCGCCGCCAGCCGGCCGACCTGATCACCTTCTCGCCGGCCATGCAGGCCAAGAACCGCGAGCTCAAAGATTTCCTCATGACCCACCTCTACCGCCATTGGCGGGTCATGCGCATGCAAGAAAAGGCCAAGCGCATGCTGACGCGCCTCTTTGAGGCCTATCGCGAGCAGCCTTTGCAACTCCCCAGCTCGGTCCAAGAGCGCCTACAGCTGGGCCAAGAGAGCCTGGATCGCCTCATCTGCGATTATATCGCCGGCATGACGGACCGCTACGCCCTGGAAGAATACAGCAAAATGTTCGACCCTTGCGAGCGGGTGTAGCGACCTCAGGGCAGATCGTCGCCGCGCTCGGCCAGGAGCTCAAGGGCGATCTGGGCGAAACAGCTCCGAGGCTCTGGGGTATCGGTCAGATAGCGCACGGCCTTGACGGTGGCCGTCACCTGAAGTGAGAGGGTCTCCAGGGTAAAGGCCAGCCCCGGCTCGGCCACCGCCAAATCGCCCTTGGCGCTGAGGCGGGCGCGGGTGGCCTCGTCGGCATAGGCCCATTCGCTCACCAGAATTTTGGAGACGGTGCGGATATCCCCCTTGTCAAAGAGCCACACCTCCAAGGCGTCCACCTGCTGTGCCTCGTCGGCGCGCAACACATCGGCGATGCCCACGCCGCATTCGCCCAAAAACTCGCCCGTGGCCGTCTCGATGCTGAAGGAGCAATCGAAATCATCGTTGCCAAAGACGTACTCGGCCTCAAACACGCCCAGGGCGTCGGGGGGCACTTCGGCGCCGGCCGTCTCTTGGACGGCCTTTGGGGCGGGGGCGATGAGGGTGCGCTCCTCCTCGGCTCCGGCCAAGGCCTCCTCTTCCTCCTCCCATTCCTCCTCGCCCTCCTCAGCCGCAGGGGCCACCGCCATCTGTCGGGTGGGGCGGGGGCCGGTGGGGGCGGCAGGTGGCGGTGGAGGCGGCGCCTCGGCCTCCCAAGCGACGGCCTTTTCCTCAGGCGCGGCTTCCAGGGCGACCTCACCCTGCTCCTCGCCCTGCAGATCCAAGAGCGAGCCGGCCACCCCTCCGGGCTGCGTTGGACCGGCCCAGGGCGCGGAGCCCACCACCTCCGCCGTCATCCGGGGCTGCAGGCTCTGGGCACGGCGGACCAGGAACCAGACGATGCCGGCCAGGGCGACGATCAGAGCGGCAAAGGCCACAAGGTAAAGCAAACCGTCGGCGGTAAAGATGAGCCGTTTCTTGGGCGCTGCAAAGGTGGCCGTGTTGGGCGCGGGGAGCTTGACGGCTTGGGCCAAGCGGCGGATCCGCACGGCCCCCGCCGTGTCGCCGGCCTGCTCCCGCTCCACCGCCACCTGTTCCACCAAATTGGCCACTTGGGCCCAACTGGTGTCCTCATCCAACAGCTCAAAGAGGCGTTGCTTGGCCAGGTTGATGTCTTCGGTGACCAGGAGCGAATCGGCCACCATGCGGATGTACGTCTTTTGGTGGGCCAGGCGTAGATCGGAGGGGTCGGTGTCGTGCCAGCTCACCGGCCACACCCGCCAGCCCAACACCAGGCCCAAACCAACGCCCACCAGCAACCCCACCAAGCTCCACACCCAAGGTTTGGGAGCTAACCCTGCCGTTTTGGTCGTCATCGCCTCACCTCGCTCTTCTAACGGCTCTGGGGCGCGCACCTGGGCGTTCCCTTATGCCCGCCGCTGGCCGGTGCCGCCACAGGCACGACGCGTCGTGCCCCACGTTTAAGGCTATTGTATCATCCTAGCGGAGCCAGTTCAAGGGGCACACTCGCCCCTTGTTCATCCTTTCACCTTCACGCCCTCTATTCCATCCGGGTGCAGCTTGGTCACATCCACAGCCTGCGCCAGGGGCGCAAAAGCGATGCGCCATCCGGCCGGACTGCCGTTGAATTCCAGCGCCACGCGCAGGATCAATGTGTTATCGCGGGCGTCTTTGGCGATCCACACTCCTCGCGGAGTGGCCACCCGCATCGTTTCGGGGGCGTGGATAAAAACGTTGCCCCGTTCTCCGGCCGGCCGCAAAGCTTGGCCACTGAGGGTCAGGGTGGCCGCATCCCAACGGCAATCCTCGATCTCCATCTCGCCCATGGTCAGGTGCATGTCGGTGCCCAGGAGGGTGGGCACACCGCGATCCGCTACCAGGCGATAAACCCGCACGCTCCTCGGCGGCACGATGGCGACGAGTTCTCGTTGCGCCCGCCCGAGGTAGGCGCTGTTCCAGAATTCCCACACCAGGTAACGCGCAGCCGGGTCAAGGCGCAGGTCGGCCAGGGCGATGCGCTCCCGGAGCAGGTCGTCGCCGAAATTGTACACTGCCACCACGTCGAAATCGCCCCAGGGCTTGTGAATCTTGCGCTGGAACACATGGGGATGAGCGGGATGCACCGCGTCAAAGAGATCTACAGGGAAAGCCACCTCCTTGGGGCGGGGCAGGGTCTTTTTGATCAGGGCCAGGCGCTCCTCGTCCATGCGGTCCAAATCGTCGCCCAGCATGGTGGGCCCGCCGCTCAGGGCGTGGATGGTAGCGTGGATCTGGGCATCGCTGAGGGGTAGAGGTTTATCCACCGTGAGGACGTTGCCCGAATCGTTGAGGTAGAGCTTGCGGTGGGTGTAATAGGCCGCGGCCTGGTTCTGCAGGGCGTGTTGCGGCCCCGTCCAAAAGGCGCCGGAATTGATGACAAAGGTGGCCGGGTAAAAGTATGAATCAGGATAGAGGGCCCGCCCTTCGCCGAAATCGTTGCCGGTGCGGATGCCATCCATGATGCCCACATTGTGCACCGAAGGGCCCGTGCTGGAGAGAAAGTAGGTATCATCGCCCGCCGCCTGGCGGATAACCTGCAGCGCACGGTGATACGCCTCCGGGCCGGCCACCAGGCTCTTATCCCAATGCTGGGTGTAGGGGAAACTACAAATGTTCCCTGCGGCAGCGTGGAGGAAATCCAGCATGTAATACCGCACGCCCCAGCGGCGATAGGTCTCGAAGGTGTGCCGCAGGAAGGCCAGGGTTTTGGGATGGCTGGGGTCCAACGCATAGATCACCGGGCGATCTTGCCGTGGCGTCTCGCCGGCCTTGCCGAATTGCCATTCCGGGCGCACGATGAGGGGGGAGCCGTCCGGATGGCGCAGCAAAGCCTCTTCCAGCTCCGCCAGTTGCTCCTTGGCCCAGGCGCAGAGCCAAAACGGCGCGCACCACAGGCCCAATTTCAGGCCATGTTCTTCCAAACGCCGCACCAGCTCTTCCGGCCCGCCGGGAAAGAGTTCCTCGTTCCATTCCAGCCAACGGCCCGGCGTCCCTTCGGCCAGATTGCCGATGCTCACCCAGATATAGCGCAGGCCAAAGCCGCCCAGCCGCCGCCGGATGGCCTGGGCGTTGCGCAACACCACCTCGCCATAGCGCTCCACGGTAAAGCCATCCACCCAGGCCCAACCGACCCAGCCCAACGGCGCGTCCTCCCAACGCCGTGGCGGATGTTGGCGCACCACTTCATCGGCCCAGGCCTCCAACTGGGCATAGGGATTCGTGCCGGAGGCCACGAGCAAGGTTTCGGTGGCTGTGCTTGCACCCGGTGCCAGCTCCCAGCCGGCAAAATCGCACCAGGCCTCGAGATAGGTGATCCCGCGCCCGGCCTCATAGCGATGGTGTACTTCGGTGCCGGCCCGCAAGAAAGAGATGAACCCCACCTGCACCGCTGCACGGTCGGCGCGGTTGTAGAATTGGGTTTTGACCTTGCTTTCGCGGGGGCATTCGGGGTCGGCGAGGCGGTGAACGCG
>DAOTZU010000316.1:0-9860 GCA_034433995.1 Anaerolineae bacterium | reverse complement strand
GGGGCGAGCTCTTGCCCACGATGGTCGCCGCGGGGGTACCTGCCTCCAACAGGGCGCGCACATTGGTATCCTCTTCGACGCGAATCCCGGCATGGCGGGTGCTACCGAAACCGGTGATCTTGGCATAACGCCAAGACAGCTCCTTGGCGCGGGCAAAGAACTCCACATCCTTGGGGTTCGAGCCCGGCCAGCCCCCCTCGATGTAGGCCACGCCCAGCTCGTCCAGCTTTTGGGCGATGCGCAGCTTGTCCTGCACCGAAAAAGAGATCCCCTCGCGCTGCGAGCCATCGCGCAAGGTGGTATCCAGTACCGTCACCCGTTTTACCATGCTCTATCCTGACCTCTAGGGTGGCTTTCAGCTATCAGCCCTTGGTGGCGCTGATAGCTGAAAGCTGAGGGTTGACCGCTATTTCGCGTTGAGCCACGGCATCATGGCGCGCAGTTTGCGCCCCACCTGCTCGATGAGGGTGTTCTGTTCCCGCTTGCGGATCAGGTTAAAGCTGGGCCGGCCGGCCTGGTTCTCCAGGATCCAATTGCGGGCGTAGGTGCCGTCCTGGATCTCGGCCAACATGCGACGCATCTCGGCCTTGGTTGCCTCGGTGATGAGGCGCGGCCCGCCGGTGTAATCGCCATGCTCGGCGGTATCGCTGATGGAGTAGCGCATGTACGAAAGCCCACCCTGATAGATCAAATCCACGATGAGCTTCATCTCGTTGACGCACTCGAAATAGGCGATCTCGGGCTGGTACCCCGCCTCCACCAAGGTCTCAAAGCCGGCCTTCATCAACGCGCTGAGGCCACCGCAGAGCACGGCTTGCTCGCCAAAGAGGTCCGTCTCGGTCTCCTCGGCAAAGGTGGTCTCGATGACCCCGGCCCGGGTGCAGCCGATCCCCTTGGCATAGGCCAAACCGAGCTGCTTGGCCTGGCCGGTGGCATCCTGATAGACGGCCAACAGGCCCGGCACGCCTTGCCCTTGGGGAAAGATCTCGCGCACGCGGTGGCCGGGGGCCTTGGGGGCCACCATGGTCACATCCGCGTTGGCCGGCGGGACGATCTGCCCATAGTGGATGCTGAACCCGTGGGCGAACATGAGCATCTTGCCGGGGCGCAAGTTGGGCGCGATGCTCGCTTTGTAGATCTCGGGCTGGAGCGTATCCGGCACCAGCATCATGATGATGTCCGCCTCGGCGGCGGCATCGGCTACCAGCTTGACCTTGAGGCCCGCGGCCTCTGCCTGGGCCCAAGACTTGCTCCCCTGGTACAGGCCCACCCGCACATCGCAGCCGCTGTCCTTCAAGTTCAAGGCGTGGGCATGGCCCTGGCTGCCATAGCCGATGATGGCGATCTTTTTGTCCTTCAGCAGGGCAAGATCCGCGTCTTGGTCGTAATAGATCGTAGCCATGAGTTCCCTCCGCAAAGATAGAATTGGGCGCTGGCTGCCGGGTATGCGCCCGGGCCAGTGTCTCACAAGGTCAGCCGTTCATGGGCGATTGCCGTTCCCCTTGGCCGAGACGATGCCCCGCAGCATGGCCACACGGCCGGTGCGGGCCAGCTCTTTGATGCCCATGGGCCGGAGCATGGTGATCAACGAATCCACCTTGTCCTCCGTCCCGGTGATCTCCACCGTCATGGATTCGGGGGCCACATCGATGATCTGAGCGCGAAAAATATCCACCAACTGTTTGATCTCGGCCCGGTTGGCGGGGCTGGCCGAGACCTTGATCAAGGCCAGCTCGCGGATGACGGCGGCATCGTCGGTGATGTCGCTCACCTTGGTCACGTTGACCAGCTTGTAGAGCTGTTTCATCACCTGCTCCACCACAGCGTCATCGCCGTGGACCACCACCGTCATGCGCGAGATGCCGGGCACCTCGCTATGGCCCACGGAGAGGCTCTCGATGTTGTAATTGCGCCGCCGGAAAAGGTTCACCACCCGACCGAGGACGCCGGGCTTGTCCTCCATCAGGGCCACCAACGTTCTGCGCGAATAGACTCCTGCAGGTGTCACGCTCATAGGTTACCTCTCTGCTAGCCCAAGGTGGGACGCCGAATCATCTGGTCAATGGATTGGCCCACCGGCACCATGGGGAAGACGTTCTCCTCCCGCTCGATCTGGAAATCAATCAGGATGGGCCCCGGCGTGGCCACCGCGCGTTGCACTGCCTCCTCCACCTGGCTCTTTTCCTTGACGGTGATGCCGGGGATGCCATAGGCCTCGGCCAACTTGGCGAAATCTGGCCCCAGGATGGGCGTGCCCGAATAGTTGCGCTGGAAAAAGAACTCTTGCCATTGGCGCACCATGCCCAAGAAGCCGTTGTTCAAGATGGCGATCTTGATGGGCAGCCGCTCTTGGACGATGGTGGCCAATTCTTGCAGCGTCATCTGAAAGCCGCCATCGCCGGCCACCACCCACACGGGCGCATCCGGGCAGCCGATAGCCACGCCCAAGGCCGCCGGCACGGCGAAACCCATGGTGCCCAGGCCACCGGAGGTGATCAGCCCCCGCCGGCGCTGGTGCCGGTAATATTGCGCCTCCCACATCTGGTTCTGGCCCACATCGGAGACCATGATGGCCTGGCCCTGGGTGGCCTCCCAGATCTTGTGCACCACGTACTGGGGCACCAAGCCCGTGGTCTCTTGCCAGAGGATATCGCGGGCGCGAGATTCGGCGCGCCAGGCCTCGATGCGCGCCAACCATTCGGCATGGGTGGCCGGTTGCACCAAGGGGAGCAGCTCACGCAAGACATGGCCCGCGTCGCCCACGATGGGCAGGTCCACCCGCACCCGCTTGCCGATCTCGGCGGGATCGATATCGATATGGATGATCTTGGCCTTGGGGGCGTAGGTGGAGGCGGTGCTGGTGAGGCGGTCATCGAAACGGGTGCCGATGCCGATGATGAGATCGGCGGCCTGCATGGCATTGTTGGCATAGGCCTCGCCGTGCATCCCGCCCATGCCCAGGCAGAGGGGATGGGTCTCGGGCACCACACTCTTGCCCAGGAGGGTGGTCACCAAGGGGATTTGGGCCTTTTCGATCAAGGTCAGCAGTGCGTCCTCGGCCTGGGCGATGATCACGCCGTGGCCGGCCACCACCACCGGCTCTTGGGCCTGGTTGATCATCTCCGCTGCCTGGCGGATCTGACGCATGTTGCCCCGCAGCGTGGGCTTGTAGCCGGGGAGATCCACCTCCTCAGGATATTCAAATTCCGTCTGGGCCAATTGGGCGTTCACGGTGATGTCGATCAACACCACGCCGGGCCGTCCCGTCCGGGCCAGGTGAAAGGCCTCCTTCACCGCTTTGGCCAGCTCCCGCACATCGGTGATCAGGTAACTGTGCTTGACGATGGGCATGGTGATGCCCGTGGTATCCACCTCTTGGAAGCTATCCGTGCCCAAGTCTGTGACCGAGACCTGGCCGGTGATGGCCACCACCGGCGAGGAATCCATCTGGGCCGTGGCCAAGCCCGTCACCAAGTTGGTGGCGCCGGGGCCGGAGGTGGCCAAACAGACGCCCACCTTGCCCGTGGCCCGGGCGTAGCCATCGGCTGCATGGGCCGCCGCCTGCTCATGGCGCACCACCACGCTGCGGATGGGATAGTTGGGCAGCTCGTGGTAGAGGGGGATGACCTTGCCGCCGGTGATGCCAAAGAAAACCTCCACCCCCTCGCGCACCAGACATTCCCAGAGGATCTTGGCTCCGTTCAATCGCATCTCGTTCCTCCATCATGCGATGGGCATCCCCATCGCGGCTCAATCTTGCAAGATGGCCCCGGTGTTGGCCGAAGTGACGGCCTTGGCGTAACGGTACAGATAACCGCTCTTGATCTTGGGCTCAAAGGGCGGCAGCGCCACGAGCCGGCGGGCGATCTCGTCCTCTGGCACGGCCAGCTCCAGCCGGTGGTTGGGGATATCGATCACGATGGTATCGCCGTTGCGCACGGCGGCCAGTGGCCCCCTCGCCGCGGCCTCGGGCGAGATATGGCCGATGGCGGCCCCCCGCGACGCGCCGGAGAAGCGGCCATCGGTGATCAGGGCCACCTTATCGTCCACCCCCATGCCGGAGAGGAGGGAGGTGGGGGTGAGCATCTCGCGCATCCCCGGCCCGCCCTTGGGGCCTTCGTAGCGGATGACGATGACATCCCCTTCCTGGAATTGGCCGGCCATGATGGCCGCTGTGGCCTCGTCCTCGCTATCGAACACCCGGGCCGGCCCTTGGTGGCGCATCATCTTGGGTGAGACGGCCGCCCGCTTCACCACCGCCCCCTGAGGGGCCAGGTTGCCAAAGAGGATGGCCAGGCCGCCGGTGGGGGAATAGGGATCGTTGCCCGGACGGATGACCTCGCGGTTGACCAGGCTGTATTCGGGCGCCCAGGGCGAGCCGGGGGCCAAATTTTCGGCCACGGTGGCCCCCGTCACGGTGAGGGCCTGGCCGCGCAGCAATCCCAAAGTATCCAACTCGTGCATGATGGCGCCGATGCCGCCCGCGTAATAGAGGTCCTCCAGATGTTGGTCGCTGGCCGGCGAGAGCTTGCACAGGTGGGGCGTCCTATCGCTGAAGGTGTTCAGCGCGTTCAGGTCAAAGGTCAACCCTGCCTCGTGGGCGATGGCCAAAAGGTGCAGCACCGAATTGGTGGAGCCGCCCATGGCCATATCGGTGGAGAAGGCATTGTGGAAGGCGTCGGCGGTGAGGATATCTCGCGGCCTGATGTTGCGTCGCCAGAGCTCCATCACCTTCATCCCCGCCTGTTTGGCCAGGGCCAGCCGGCGCGCGCTCACCGCCGGGGTGGCGCCGTTGCCGGGGAGGGCGATGCCCAGCGCCTCGCACAGGCAGCCCATGGTGTTGGCGGTGAACATCCCCGCGCACGAGCCGCAGCCCGGGCAGCAGGCCTTTTCGATGCGCTCCACTTCCTCCAGGCTGAGCTGCCCCTTGGTGGCGGCGCCCACCGCCAGGAAGGCGCTGTTCAGGTCCAGCGTCCGCTCGCCTCGGCGGCCGGCCAGCATGGGGCCGCCCGTTACCACCACGGCGGGGATGTTCAGCCGGGCCGCCGCCATCACCATGCCGGGGATGATCTTGTCGCAGGAGGGCAAGAGCACCAGGGCATCGAAGGCGTGGGCCTGGGCCATGATCTCCACTGAATCGGCGATGAGCTCGCGGGAGGCCAGCGAGAATTTCATCCCCTCATGCCCCATGGCCAGGCCGTCGCAGACGGCGATGGTGTTGGCCTCAAAGGGGGTGCCGCCGGCCATATAGATCCCTGCCTTGACGGCTTCGGCCATCTGCTGGAGGTGCAGATGCCCCGGCACAATATCCGTGTAAGAGTTGATGATCCCCACAAAGGGGCGCTTGATCTCTTCGTCGGTGCGGCCCAAGGCCCACAGGAGGGAACGATGGGGGGTGCGTTCCAAACCGCTTTTGATGGCGTCGCTTCTCATATTGCTCCTCTCTGGGATGCGGATGCATGGTTGCCGATGGCGCTGAAAAGAAAAAAAGGCCAACATGGCGCCCTTGGGGCGCACAGGTGGCCTCTTTGCACCTTCTGAGCACGCTCTTGGGCCCAGGAAAGCTATGCGATTTACCGCCTGAGGGCCGATCCCGCGCTAAATAAGAACCTCACCCGGTTGGGGTGAGGTTCATGGTTTCTGGGTGTAATGTGCTTGGCCTACTTTGACCTCGTCCCAACCGGCAACGGCCCCTCAATGACGAGGAGCACAACTAGGACGAGAATAATCAGGCCCGAGAGAGACCAAGCAACCATATCCACCGCGCCTCTCGATTGTTGGTGCTATCTTAGCACACTTTTAGGAGCTTGTCAAACTTTTTGCTCTGGCCAAGAGATCGTTACCAGATGACAAGTTTTGGGCCCAATACAATCTATAGCTTGAGCCCCGACATGACCACGCCTTGAACAAAGTAACGCTGGGCCAGGATGAATACGATCAACACCGGGATGGTGGTCACCGAGGCGGCGGCCATCAGCAGATGGTCTTTGGGTTCGCTGCTTTCCATGGGCATGGTCTGGAAGAAACGCAGTCCCACAGCCACGGTGAAGAGCGCTTTCTTGTTCAGGTAGATGAAAGGGCCGAAAAAGTCGTTCCAGTGACCCAGGAAAGTCAAGATGGCAAGGGTGGTCAAGGCGGGTTTCATCAAAGGAACGAGCACTTGCGCCAAGATGCGCAACGGACCGGCCCCGTCAATGTATGCCGCTTCATCCAGATCGCGGGGGATGCTCATGATGAATTGTCGTAGCATAAAGATGCTAAACGCGCCACCGCCCAACCACGATCCGATCGTCAGGGGCACATACGTGTTGATCAGCTTGAGCCGGAAGAACAGGATGTATTGCGGGATTAACGTGACCCACCCGGGAATCATCATCGTGCCAAGCATGACCAGGAACCATACGTTCTTGCCAAAGAAGTTAAAGCGCGCAAAGGCGTAAGCGGCCATCGTGCCGGTGATCAGGCTGCCCGGAATGGAGATAGCGATGATGAGCAGGGTGTTCAGCATCCAGCGAGCAAAAGGTACGTACCTAAAGACTTCCACATAGTTGTTCCACTGGGGCACCGCGGGCAGGAGGTGTGGATAAAAAGAGCGCAGCTCCTGCCAGGTCTGTAGTGAACTGGATATGGTCCAGTAAAGTGGAAAGGAAAAGAACAAGCCAAAGATGGTCAAGAACAGATAACCGAAGAAGCGACCGATTGCGCGGCGTCGGCGGAAGGCGGCTTTAGTCCTGGCGACCTCTTCTGGAGTCAAGATCTGGGTTGTAGTGGCCATCTTTGCTTCCTACGCTCCGTAATAAAAGACCCACTTGGTGGATAACCGTTGTTGCAGGATGGTCAAAGTGATGATGACCACCGCAAAGAACCAGGCCAATGCCGAAGCATAGCCCATGTTCCAATAGTCAAAGGCATGTTTATAGATATGGAGCCCAAAGAACCAGGTGGCATAGGCAGGTCCACCTTCGGTAGCCACAAAGGCGCCCTGGAAGGATTGCAGTGCACCGATGACCGCCAACACAAAGTTGAAAAAGATGGTCGGCGAGAGCAGGGGAATGGTAACGTGGCGAATGCGATTCCAGGTATTAGCGCCATCTATGGCCGCCGCATCGTACAGCTCTTCGGGGATGCCCTGAAGTCCGGCTAGGAAGATGATCATACGCGTGCCACCAATACTGCCCCAGAGGCCCACCATGACCAGGGAGGGAAGAGCCCAGTTACGGTCGGCGAACCAGGCCGGTGGCTTGATGCCAATGTTGCGCAACGCGGTATTAACAATCCCCCAATCGGGGTTAAGCAGCCACAACCAGAGCACCACGGCTGAGACCAAGGGGACCAGGGAGGGCATGAAAAAGAGCGTGCGATAGACGACAGTGCCTTTGAGCTTCATATTCAGCAGGATGGCCAGCACCATCGAGCCTAGCACGCCCAAGGGCACGCTGAGGCCCGTAAAATAGAGCGTCCGGGCCAGCGAGGTGTAAAATAGGTTATCAGCGGTGAACATTTTGACATAATTTTTGACGCCGATCCACTTGGAGGGGCTCAACACGTCGTACTGGGTGAAACTAAAATACAGAGAAGCCAGGGCAGGCCCCAGGAAGAGGCCAAAGAATCCGATGAGCCAGGGCGCTAAGAACAGATAGCCATAGAGGTTCTCGCGCCTCGCGGCAGGTGACATGCGGCGTTTGGCTCTTGGTGCCGTTACAGGGGCGGTGATCGTGGCGTTCATCATATCCTTCCCTCAAGGATTGGAGAGCGATGCCTCGCGGCACGAACCGGGTCGCCCTGATGGGCGACCCGGTTCGCTGCGCTACAAACTCAGGCCGGCGGAGTATCCAGTACTTTCTGGATCTCGGTGGCCATTTCTCTGACACCTTGCTCAAATGGCACGGGCTTGATGGCATCCATCAGTTTGGCGCCGTTTTGAGCGATGGCGTCGGTGAACTCGCGGCCGCGGGAGTTGGCCGGGGCATTGATCACCATGCCGTTCGCGAGGTTGTTGAGAAAGTGTTTGTACATGGGTATCTGGGCGATCAGCAGGGGTAGGACATCAGGCCGCACGAGTGCGGTGTTGCCGCCAAACAAATTGAACCCCAGGCAACCCTCTTTGCTGGTGAGATGCTTGACGAACTCGTAAGCGATCATGGGGTATTTGGATGTCCTGTGTATCTGCCAGGCGCCGCCGCGGATCTGCGAGGGGACCTTGCCGTCCCCGCGCTTGGGGAAGAGGATCACACCGATCTTGGCCTTGGCAGGATCCTTGACGGCTTTTTGCGCATTGACGGCGTTCAGGGAACCGCCATGATACATGGCCAGGCGGCCTTCCGCGCAAGCTATCTCGTTGGAGACCCCTTGGCCTAGAGCGCCAGGCGCGGGGGTCAGCTTGTCTTTGACCACCAGATCGTAGATCATCTTGAGGCCCTTGAGCGCTTTGTCGTCATCCTGGAAGATGGTCTTGGTGCCTTCGGGGTTGATCAGGTCGCCACCGAACCAGCGACACATGACGGTAAAGCCCGGCTCGCCACCGGCCCACTGGAATCCATAACGCTCGACCTTGTCTCCCGAGGCCTTGTGGCTCTTGCGGATCCATTCCAGAATCTGTTCCCAGGTGACCGCGTACTGCTGCGGATCGGGGATCTCTTTCACGCCGATCTCGTTGAGCACCACCTCATTGACTATCAAGCAATCAAAGCCGCTCCAGCCCCAGCTCGGAAGGCCCCAGAGCTTGCCCTTGTACCTGGACATGTTCACAAACTGATCATACCACTGCTTGAGGTCCGTTTTGTCTGCGGCAACCAGGTCATCAATGGGCGCGATGATGTTCTTGTCGGCGGCGCGCCAGAAGTGAAAGTGCGAGGGGTCGAATTGGAGCACGTCGCCCAGGTCACCGGCGGCCTCCATGGCGTACCACTTGGCATAATTGGCCTGCTGGTCAGCCACACCCATGCGAAGTTCTACTTCGACATTGGGATAGAGTTCCTTAAAGCTGTCTATGCGATCCTTATCCCAGGGTGGATTGGCCCGGAAGGTGTCCCAGACGATCTTGCCTTTTACCTCGGTCCTCTTTGCTGCGGCATCCACGACCACGGTCTCTTTGACGACCTTCTCCTGGATGACCGTCTCCTTGACGACCTTCTCCACCTCTTTGGTCACCTCGACGACCTTCTCGACCGGCTTCTCAACGATCTTGGTGACCTCCACGACCTTGGGAGCGCAACCGGCGAGCACGCCGCCGGCGAGGAGAGCACCGACCTTGAGCAACGTACGACGCGAAAGCCTCGTTTCCATGATGTGTTATCCTCCCTTGTTGTGTAGATCTAGAAAGCGGAATGAGGCGGACCGTAGAAGAGTTGGGATACCCTGCGATAATCCTCCTTTCTGGCTCGGCCGAGCCCTGGTGTATCGCTCGCTCCTGTCACCACTACCGGTAGTAGTTTAGCCAGGGGTGGGCCCATCACCATGTCTTGTAGCGTACGCCAAGGCGCGGAAACTTGCATTGTGGGCCCAATCTGGTATAATGCTGCTACTGAGGGCAGGTAGCCCAGCTGGTTAGAGCGCCACGTTGACATCGTGGAGGCCGTAGGTTCGAATCCTATCCTGCCCACTGGTTGTTACGATATATTGCTCTTACCGGTGGTGGTGTCAGTCCTCAAATCGAGAGTTTTGTAGAACTGGCCGTTTTAAAAACAAAACGCCTGCCCCTGATGGTTTTGAACATCTAGGGCGGCTGTGTCATCCTAAATCCGCCTGGGTGATGCTACCACCTGGGCCACAAATCAGGAAGCTTTGCACGCGCCGGTTCAATTGAATTACGGCCAGATTATATCACAGCCCAAGAACAAAGTCAAGGGCTTTTTTGCGTT
>DAOTZU010000315.1:0-11118 GCA_034433995.1 Anaerolineae bacterium | reverse complement strand
CGGGGAGCTATGAGATCTATGCCCTGCGCCGGAACGGGGGCGCCTGGAGCAGCTTGGCCTTGAACCTCTCCCAGAGCCCCGACACCGATTCCCTGGCCCCGCGCCTGGCGGGCGATCCATCCGTGGGGGTGTTGGCGGTGTGGCGCGAGGAGCGCAGCGGCGCCTCCGAGATCTATTATACCGATAACCTCCGCTATGTGGAGTGGTGGGAGGAGCCGGAGCGGGTTTCGGTGGCCGGCGTATGGGCCGAGTTGCCGGCGGTGGCCGTCACCTCTTGTGGAGACGCGTACGTGGCCTGGCGGGAAGGGGCACAGTTGCTCGCCCGCCGCCGCCAGGCCGGCGGCGAGGGCTGGGCGCCACAGGAGGTGGTGGCCACAGGTCTGGCCAGCGGAAGCGTGGTGCGCCTGGATGCCGGCCTGCAGCGCAGCCTCCATTTGGTCTGGTCCCAGCCCGCGCTGGCCGGGGATCAGGACATCTATTACCGTAGCGGCGGGATCGTCTGGCCCTATGCGTTTTGGTTGCCCCTGGTCGCCAAGCCCTAGCTTACGCAGGATCCTGCTCGCGGCGGGCGCGGCGTTCCAGATGGATCAAGAGCACGGCGATATCCGCCGGGTTCACCCCGGCAATGCGCGCTGCCTGGCCCACCGTTTGGGGACGATGCCAAGCCAAACGCTCCCTCGCCTCGGCGCGCAGCCCCACGATGGCCCCATAATCCAAGTCCTCCGGGATGCGCCAGCCTTCCAGACGCTGGGTCCGTTCCACCTGACGCTGCTGCTTCTGGATATACCCCTCATAGTGGATCTCGATGGACACCTCCTCGGCCACTTCGGGGGAGATGACCTTTTCGCTGGGCGCCAAGATGCGGACAAGCCCGTAATCGGTGCCGGGGCGGCGCAGCAGTTGGTAGGCAGAGGTGGGCGCCTGCAAAGGTTCGAGCCCGTGGGCACAAAGGACGGCGTTGACCTCGGCGCTGGGCGCAAGGATCACCCTCTTGAGGCGTTCCAGCTCCTCGGCGATGGCCCGGCGCTTGGCCTCCACCGCCTGCAAGCGTTCCTCGCCCACCAGGCCCAAGGCATAGGCTTTGGGGGTGAGGCGCAGGTCGGCGTTATCCTGGCGCAGGAGCAGGCGATATTCTGCCCGCGAGGTCAACATGCGATAGGGCTCGGTGATCTCTTTGGTGATGAGGTCGTCCACCAACACGCCCAAGTACGCCTCATCGCGGCGCAGCTCCAACGGCGCCTCATCGCGCACGTAAAGGGCGGCGTTGATCCCCGCCAAAAGGCCCTGGGCGGCCGCCTCCTCGTAACCGGAGGTGCCGTTGATCTGCCCGGCGTGGAATAGCCCATGGATGCGCCGGGTCTCAAGAGAGGGCTTCAGTTGGTACGAGGGCACATAGTCGTATTCGATGGCATACCCCGGCCGCATGATCTCCACCTCAGCCAAGGCGGGGATGGTGCGCAAAAGCTCCAGTTGCACCTCGGCGGGCAAGCCCGTGAAGCACCCTTGGACGTACACCTCGCCCGTGGCCCAGCCCTCCGGCTCCAGAAAGAACTGGTGCGCCTCCTTGTGGGCAAAGCGGACGATCTTTTCCTCGATGGAGGGGCAATACCGCGGCCCCGCGGCCTCGATCTTGCCCGGCGCGATGGGTGAGCGGTGGAGGTTCTCGCGGATCACCCGGTGGGTGGCGGCGTTGGTGTGCACCAAATAGCAGGGCATCTGCGGGCGCCAGCTCGTCTGGTGGGCGATGGGATAGTGGGGATTGATGGGCAGAAACAAAACCTGGGCCGGCGGGCCGGCGAAGGAAAAGTAAAGGGGCGTCTCGCTGCCGTATTGGGGCGTGGTCAAGTCGTAGCGGATGGTGCGGGCATCCACCCGGGGCGGGGTGTTGGTCTGCAAGCGCCCCAGGGTAAACCCCAGTTCGCGCAGCGAGCGGGCCAAGCCCTGGGCGGGGAACTCGCCGGCGCGCCCGGCGGGGGTGCTGAATTCACCGCTGAGGATGCGCCCGTTGAGGAAGGTGCCCGTGGTGAGGACCACCGCCTTGGCGGCAAGGGTCTCTCCCCGTTCGAGGCGCACGCCCGTCACCCGGTCGCCCTGCACCAAAAGCTCCACCACCTGGCCTTGTTTCAGGTGCAAATGGGGCGTACCCTCCAGGACGTGTTTCATGCTCAAAGAATAGAGGCGCTTATCCGCCTGGGCCCGCAAGGCCTGCACCGCCGGGCCGCGGGATGCGTTGAGCATGCGGATCTGGATAAAGGTCTTGTCGGTATTGCGGCCCATCTCGCCGCCCAGGGCGTCCAGCTCGCGCACCAACTGCCCCTTGGCCGAACCGCCGATGCTGGGGTTACAGGGCATTTGGGCGATGAGGTCCAGGTTCATGGTCAGGAGCAGCGTGTGCCGCCCCAGGCGCGCCGCGGCCAGCGCGGCCTCGCAGCCGGCGTGCCCCGCGCCCACGACGATCACCTCGTAAGAATCCGTCGCCCGTCGCTGCGAAGGTGGCGGGCCGGGTTGGAGCTCAGGCCATTGTGCCATGCAACACCTCCGCGGCCAGGCGGTGGGGCGTGGCCCGGAAACGCCCCCAATCGGCCCATTGGGGTGGCAACATTTCCAGCTCCTCCGCCAGCCGCAGCAGGTCCGTCGGCTCTATCTCCCGGTAGGCACTGATGGCCTCCTCAGGATCGCGGTTGCCCAGGGTGCCCCCCTCCTCCGCCACCAGAAAGAGATACGAGGTGAAGGGCAAGCTCTTGCCCTGATAGCTAAATACGTGTTGGATCACGCCCAGAAAGCGCTCGATGCGCACCTCTAGGCCGGTCTCCTCCCACGCCTCTCGTCGAACCGCCATCAAGAGATCCTCGCCGGGCTTGATGCCCCCGGAGAGGAGCCGGTACACCCCTGGGGAATAAAAGGCCTTGGTGTGCACCAGGTAACGGCCGTTGGGCCGCCGCAACAGGAGCACCACCTCCGCCGCCCGCTTGCGGAGGATTGACTCCCAGTAGAGCAAGGTCTCTCGGCTCACCGGATAGGTGTATTTCCGCTCCACGGGTTGCCCGTAGCGCGCCACAGCCTCGGCCACCCCTCGCGGTGGCTCCACAATCTGCTCTTTGTCCATGTTGCCTCAAGTGTTGCGCTTTGGAATGAAATTATAGCATAGGATCAGAGAGAGGCGAAACTTGATCTTGCTTCACGGTTCGGCTAAGATGAGCCGGCATGGCCGAATAAATCCTCCGGACGCGACGTTTATTCATTAGGAAGCCGAGACATGGGCGAGCCGCTCTCATCCGAGCAGAGCCTGATCGCCGAGGCAGCGGCGGGCAACATGGGCGCCTTTGCCCAATTGGTGAACGCTCATCGGCTCAACGTGTTGCGTTTGGCGTATGGCATGGTCCATTCTGTGGATGAGGCGGAGGACATCGCCCAGGAGGTTTTTGTCAAGGTTTGGAAGAATCTGCCCACTTTTCGCTCCCAGGGTTCTTTCCAGAGTTGGCTCTATCGGATCACGGTCAACACCGCGTTGGATGTGTTGCGGCGGCGCCAGGAAGAGGTTCCTCTGGAGGAGCAGGCCGAGGCCCAGGGAGAGGATGCGCCCGAGGAGGCCACCTTGCGCCAGGATCGCCTGGCCCAGGTGCGCCAGGCCATCGCCGAGCTACCACCCGGCGCGCGGGCCGTGTTGATCCTGCGGGAATATGAGCAGCTCTCTTATAAAGAGATCGCCGAGATCTTGCAGATTCCCTTGGGCACGGTGATGTCACGGTTGAACTATGCGCGGCAAGCGCTGCAGAAAAAGCTTGTCTCTGGTCAGCTCTAGTGGGGGAGAGAATGTCTCGGCACGAGGTGCCCCATCCGGATATACTGCAGCTTCAATCCTTTTTCGATGGCGAGCTTGTCCCTGAGCGAGCGTACCATTTACAGGAACATGTGGCTCGCTGTGCTCTCTGTGGCCAAACCTTGGAGGAGTGGCGCGCCCTGCGCGCAACCCTGGATCAGGCTAGGCCGCGCCACGAGCTTTTTTGCGGCGAGGGGGAGTTTTGGGCGCGCCTGGCGGGGAAACTGGACCGGTCTCGCCCGGCAACTTGGTCGGCGCTGAGGTATCTGCCCCCATTTCTATTGGGTGCCCTGGGGACTCTCCTCGATGGGCTCATGTCTCTCGTCTTGGCCGCCTATTTTCTCATGGGTTTGGGGATGATCCCATCCGTGGCTACCAAGGTGACGGACTGGCTGCGAGAGCTTTTCTCCAGCGAGTTGTTGGGGCTTGTTTTCAGTGGGTTGGGCTGGTCCTCCAGCGAGGTCATGGAACGGGTCACCCTCTGGTGGAGCGCTTTGGGCCGCTCCCAGCAAGAATCTTTGCTGGCGGGGGTTCTTTTGCTCAGCCTGGGGCCTCTCTGGGCGGCGGCGGTGCTGCTCTATCTTTCTTGGGCCATGTGCTGGCCCCGGGCGGAGCGTTGGGAACACGAAGGAGGTCGCTAAGCATGGAATACGGTCGGATCATCAAGCGGGCGCTGGAGGTCACCTGGAAACACAAGGTGTTGTGGATCTTTGGCATCGCCGCGGCGCTTTTCACCGGCGGCGGTAGCGGCGGTGGCGGGGGCAGGGCCTGGAACAGCCTCCAATATACCTTTAACCAGGGGGATTTGCTCCGTTGGCGCGGTCAATGGCCGCCGCTGGCGCGGTTGCCTTGGCTTCCGGGGCAGTTGCGGTGGCCCGAGTGGAGCACCATCGTCCCGGCGGTCTTGGGCCTCATCGGGCTGCTCCTCGTTTTTGCGCTGATCCTCGCGGTGGTCAGTGTCATCGTCCGCTATACCAGTATAGGCGCCCTGGTGGGCATGGTGGACGAGGTGGAGCGGACCGAGCGGACCAGCTTCCAATCCGGCCTGCGCAAGGGATGGTCGCGGCTGCTGCGCCTCTTTGCCATCGATCTCCTCTTGGCGGTGGCGGGGCTCGTGGTGGTGCTGATCTTTGTTCTGCTGGTGGCCATCGGCGTGGCCGTGGTCGCCGGGCCGGCGGCTCTCTTGGCCAGTGGCGGACGCGGCTTGGTGGCTTTGGGCATCATCTGGGGCGTGGGCACGGGGCTGGTGGCGTTGGTGGTGATCATTGTCATCGCCCTGGCGCTCAGTGCTTTGTTTGTGCTGGTGCGAGAATACGCCTTCCGTGCCTGTGTCATCGATCAGCAGGGCGTCTTTGGGGCCCTGGAGGCGGCGGTGAAACTCCTGCGGGCGCGGCTGCAAGAATCGGTGTTGATGTGGCTGCTTCTCTTGGCCATCAATTTGGCCTTGGGGTTGCTGACCATCCCCTTGGCCATCCTGGGCGTAGCGGGGCTGGTGGGGCCGGCCCTGGCCCTTTACGGCGCCACCCGCTCTGTGGCGGCGGCGTTGGTGGTGGCCATCCCGGTGCTGGTGCTCATCATCTTGGCCAGCGCTGTGATCGGCGGGGTGTACCTGACCTTCCGCTCGGCGGTGTGGACCCTCACCTATCGCGAGTTGCGGGGGCAGAAGCTGGTCGAGGCGGCCTGAGGTTGCCTGAGGGATGGCGGGAGAATCGGGTCCGCGCCGGATCATCCGGCGCGGACCTTTGTATTTACAGCCTCACGCAGGCCAGGATGATCTTGGCCGCGGTGACCATGTCCTCCAGGGCCACGTGCTCCTGGGGCGTGTGCACCTCGGCCATGCCCGCGCTGAGCTGCACCGTGGCCAAGCCGGCGGCGTTAAAGACGTTGGCATCCGAGCCGCCGCCGGTGGGGATCGGACGTGGCTCGATATTCAGGGAGCGCATGGCCGCGCTCACCAGGGCAAAGATGGGCGAGTCGCCATCCAGGTGATACGCCTCGTATTCGCGGCGCACCTCGATCTCTGCTTTGGCGCCGTGGGCCTGGGCGGCGCGTTCCAAGGCGGCCACCATGGCCCGGGTTTGGGCCTCCAACTTGGCCGCGTTGCGGCTGCGGGCCTCGCCCCGCAAGGTGACCAGGTCGGGCACGATGTTGGTCGCCGAGCCGCCGGAGATGATCCCGATGTTGGCGGTGGTCTCGGCATCGATCCTTCCCAGGGGCATGGCCACGATGGCCTCGGCGGCGACGCGGATGGCGTTGATCCCCGCCTCGGGGTTGACCCCGGCATGGGCGCTGCGCCCGTGAATCGCCGCCCGGAGGGAATCTTGCGCCGGGGCGCTGACGATGATCGTCCCCGGATCGCCCCCGCTATCCAGGCCGAGGCACATTTTTGCCTCAAGCTGGCTCAGGTCGAACTGTTTGGCGCCGTGGAGTCCCGTCTCCTCTTGCACGGTGAACAAAACCTCGATGGGACGGTGGCGCAGGCCCCGCTCCCGGAGCACCGCCAACACTTCCAAGATGATGGCAATGCCGGCCTTGTCATCGGCCCCCAGGATGGTGGTGCCATCGCTATAAATCACGCCATCGCGGAGCACGGGGTTGATCTGAGCGGCCGGCCCCACCGTATCCATGTGGGCGGTGAGCACGAGGGGCTCCCCCTCCCCTTCCAGGCGCGCCCAGAGGTTGCCGATGGCGTCGCGCCGGGGCTGGAGGCCCCAAGACCGCAATCGCTGGGCGATGGCCTCGGCCACGCGCTCCTCCTGGCCGGAGGGGCTGGGGATGCGCACCAGATCGAGCAAGGTCGCCAATAATCGTTCGCGTTGGATCATGTTGACTCCTGAGCAGATGAAGGATCCTGAGCGCGCTGGAGCAGCTCCGCTGCGCTGCGGCGGGTGGCTTCCGTCACGGCGCCGCCCAACATCAGGGCCAGCTCGTCCACGCGCTCGGCGGGCGAAAGCAGGCGGGCGGTGGAGATGGTGCGCCCGCTGATGACTTCCTTGGTCACACGGAAATGGCTCCGGCCGTAACAGGCCATCTGGGCCAGGTGGGTCACGCAAAAGACCTGGTGGTTCTGGGCCAGCGTCCACAATTTGCGCCCGACGATGCTCCCCGTGCGCCCGCCGATGCCGGCGTCAATTTCATCAAAGATCAACGTGGGCACCGGGTCGGCGGCGGAGAGGGCCGTCTTCATGGCCAGCATCAGCCGGGAGGTCTCGCCGCCGGAGGCGATCTTGGCCAAGGGTTTTGGCTCCTCGCCGGGGTTCGGAGCGATCAAGAACTCGACCCGGTCGAGGCCGGTGGCATCAAAGGCATAGCGCTTGCCCTCAAGCTCCACGCCCTCGGGATCCTCCTCCCAACGCATGGCGATCAAGAAGCGGGCGCGCTCCATGTTCAGCTCGGCCAGCTCGGCCTCGATGCGCGCCTGCAGCGTTTGGGCCGCCGTCCGCCGCGCCTGGCTCAGGGCCAAGCCCTCCGCCGCGATCTGGGCCATCAGGGACTGTTCCTGGGCGCGCAGCTCCTCTTGGCGCTCCTCGCTGTGGCTGATCTGCTCCAGCTCGGCCTGGGCCCGGGCGGCGAATTCCAGCACCTCGGCGATGCTCTCGCCGTACTTGCGCTTGAGGTTGTGGATCAGCTCCAAACGCTCCTCCACGGCCTCAAGGCGCTGGGGATCGTATTCGAGATCGTCCCGGTAGCGGCGCAACATCCGCGCCAACTCTTCCAACTGGTAAAGGATCCCCTCGGCGGTCTGTTGGGGCTCGCGCAGGGTCTCGTCCACCCGCGCCAGCGCCACCAGGGCGTCCACCACCGCGGCCAGCAGGTCCATCACGGAGCGCTGCTCCTCCTCCCCCTCGGCCAGGAGCTGATACGCCTCGGCGGAGAGGCGCATCAATTTCTCGGCGTTGACCAGCAAGTTGCGCTCGCGTTGCAATTCGGCCTCCTCGTCCGCACGCAGCGCGGCGGCGTTGATCTCTTGGATCTGGTAATTGAGCAGATCCACCCGCCGGGCCAGCTCGCGGGCGTCGCGTTGCAAGGCCTGTAGGGCGCTCTGTACCTGGCGCAGGGCGTGCACCAGGGCGCCCACCTTCTGGCGCTGGGCCAAAAGGCCGCCGAAGCGATCCAGAAAATCGATGTGGCGGCGCACCTGCAAAAGGGAGAGATGATCGCCCTGGCCGTGAATATCCACCAGGTGATGGCCGATCTCCTGCAGCAGGCTCAAGGGGACGGTGTGCCCGTTGATACGGCAGATGTGGCGCTTGTCGCGGATCACCTCACGGCGCAGGATCAACTCGCCCGTCTCCTCCAGCAGGCCGGCCTCCTCCAAAAGGGGGTTGAGGACGGCCAGGACCTCCGCCGGCGGGCTAAAGACGCCCTCCACGGTGGCGCTTTCGCAGCCCGTGCGGATGATCTCTGCCGAGGCGCGCCCGCCCAGCAGGAGGTTGACGGCGTCAATGATGATGGATTTTCCCGCGCCCGTCTCGCCGGTGAGGACGTTGAAACCCGGCTCAAAGGGTAGGCGCAGGGTATCAATAATGGCCAGGTTTTTGATGGTCAGTTCGACCAGCACAAAAGCCCCTCCCCCTCAGCGCAGCCTGGCGACGGCCGCCCCCACGGCGAGGACGGCGTAAACCAAGGTCTCGAGGCGCAACAAGGAGCGCAGCCAAACGGCCGGAGACGCCGCCCCCGCGCCCCTGCTCAGAAGCCACCACAGCACGGGGCCAACCAGGGCCCCCACGACGATGCTCCCGGCGGCGATGCACTGCAGCGCCCGGCCACGCTTGCGCACCGCCCGGGCCACGGCCTCGGCGATGAGCCCGCCCGCCGGCGCCGCCAGGAAAAAGCTGAGCAGCAGGCCCAAGCGGGCAAAGATGGCCCCGGCCACCAAGGCGGCCGCCAAGGCCACCAGCGCCGCCACAAGATAATGTTGGGGTTCCACCACATAGAGCGGCGAACGCCCCAACCGGGCGCATTTAGGACAGCGCAACCCCACCGGCGCCCGCACCGCGCATTTGACGCAGATCGGGTCCAGACAGCGGCTGCAGCGGAGCAGGGTCTCGGTGTGGGGATGGTTGACGCAATAGAGGGTCTCGCCGGTGGTTACGGAATCGGTCCCTGGTCCGGCCATCGCAGCCTCCGCAAAATGGTCTCATAGAAATAGCCATCGCCGCCGAAGCGGATGAATTGGGCGGTGTTGGGGCTGGCCGTGCTGCTCACCTCGTCGCCTGGTTGCAGGGGGATATCCAGTTGGCCATCCACCGTGAGCATGGCGCCCTGCCCTTTGAGCAGCTTCAGCCGCAGATGGCGATGGGCCGGGATGACGATGGCATGGGCCACGGCCAGATGGGCGGCGATGGGGGTGAGGGTGATGCAATTGAGATCGGGAGCCACGATGGGGCCGCCGGCGGAAAGGCAATAGGCTGTGCTGCCGGTGGGCGTGGAGACGATGAGGCCGTCGGCGGTTTGGGTCATCACATAATGTCCATCCACATCCACCGCCACCTGCACCGTGCGCGAGACGCTGCCCCGCGCCACCACCACGTCGTTGATGGCCTCCGTCTCGGCGAGCACCTCCTGGGCGCGGCGCAGGGTGCTGCGCAACATCATGCGCCGCTCCAGGTGGTAGTCGCCGCGCAACACCGCCGCCAAAGCAGGCTCGATCTGCTCCGGCTCCACCTCAGCCAGGAACCCCAGGCGTCCCAGGTTCACCCCCAAAATGGGCACCCCCGCCGCCGCCACCGCCCGCACCGCGCGGACGATGGTGCCATCGCCGCCGAGGGTGACCAGACAATCCAGCTCGGCGGCGGCGCGGCGCAGGGTCTCTTCGTCGTCGGCCGGCCCTTGCCAAAGATCCGCCTGGCCCTGCAGAAACGCGCGCACTTCATGGGCGAGGCGCAGGGCATCTTGGCGCACAGGATGGTAGAGGATGCCGATTCTTTTCATGGTTCTGCTCTTGCCAGCCGGTTGCGCAACGTGGCCACCACCTCGGCTTGGCCGAGGCGTTCCTGGGGCGCGTCGTGGAGCATATCCTGCAGGATCACCTGGTCTGCGGCCAACTCCTCCTCGCCCAGGATGAGGGTGTAGGCGACCTGCGCGCGCGAGGCCGCGCGCAATTGCGCCTTCAGGCTGCGGTCGCCGAAGGTCAGGATGGCGCGAATGTTCGCCTCGCGCAGGGCGTTCACCAGTTGCAGCGCCCGCACTTTGGCTTGCGGGCCGATGTAGGCCAGGGCTACTTGGGGGGCGGGCAGGCCCGGCACCTGGATCCCCTGCTCCTTCATCGCCAACACCAGGCGCTCCATCCCCGAACCGAAGCCGATGCCGGGCGTCGGCTCCCCGCCCAGCTCCTGGGCCAAGCCATCGTAGCGCCCGCCGCCGCAGATGGCGTTTTGGGCCCCGATCCCCTGGGCCCAGACCTCAAAGACGGTCTTGGTGTAATAATCCAGCCCGCGCACCAAGCGATGGTTGAGGGTGTAGGGGCGCCCCAAGGCATCCAGATAGCGGCGCAGCGTGGCAAAATGCTCTTGGCATTCAGGGCAGAGATAATCTTGTATGTGCGGCGCGGCGGCGATGACCGGTTGGCAGCTCTCCACCTTGCAATCCAAGAGGCGCAGCGGGTTGCGCGCCAGACGGCGGCGGCAATCCTCGCAGATCTCTTGGGTATGCTGCTGGTAATAGGCCACCAACACCTTCAAATAGTCCGGGCGGCACCGCGGGCAGCCGGTGCTGTTCAACTGGAAGGCCAGCCCCTGGAAGCCCAAGCGGGAAAAGAGGGTCCAGGCCACCGACATCACCTCGCAATCCACGGCCGGATCCAGCTCGCCGATGCATTCGATATCGAACTGGGTATGCTGGCGATAGCGCCCCGCCTGCACCCGCTCATAGCGAAAAATGGGGCCCATCAAGTAAAGCTTGACGGGTTGCGGCCAGGTCTTCATGCCGTGTTGTAGATAGGCGCGCATGACCCCGGCGGTGAATTCAGGGCGCAAGGTGATCTCGCGGCCCCCTTTATCCTTAAAGGAATACATCTCCTTATCCACGATATCGGTGCCTTCCCCCACGCCGCGGACATAGAGGGGCGTCTCCTCAAAGATGGGGATATCCAGGGGCTGATAGTCGAACAGGGCGGTCACCTCGTGGATTTGCTCCCGCAGGTAGCGCCAATAGGGTTGTTCTTCGGGCAAGATATCGATGGTGCCTCGCGGAGCGAGAAACATGCATGGCCCTCCTCGTGGTTGGTTGCGCCTCATTATAATCCAAAGGGATGTTCTCGTCCACCGCCGGCTTGCTGGGCCTATGCCGGCCACTTG
>DAOTZU010000314.1:0-19764 GCA_034433995.1 Anaerolineae bacterium | reverse complement strand
CCGGCGGGGAGGGGTGCCACAGCCTGGAGCAGCATCAGCGCTTTCTCCAAGCAGGGGCCTACGATATCGTCCAGCCCGATTGTTCCTTCATCGGCATGACCCAGGCCTATCGGGTGGCGCGGCTCTATCATGCGGTGGGGCGGCCGTGCATTCCCCATAGCTGGACCAACGCCATCGCTCACGCCGCCAACGCCCATCTCGTGGCTGCCATCCCCAACCGGGTGATGTTGGAGACCCAGCAGATCGGCAACCCCATGCTCACCGACCTGGTGGATCAGCCTATTCCGGTGGATAAAGGTTTCATCGCTGTCTCTGAGCGCCCCGGTCTGGGGATCGAGCTGAACGAGGAGGCGGTGAAGCGCCACCCCTTTACCGAGAACGGCATCTTTGTGCCCTGGCCGCGCTCGCGCTGAGGGATAAAGAACAGGGCGCCCCGGCACCGGGTCGCCCTGTTTTCATTGTGCGCTGTGGGCTTTTAGGAGAGCGCCGGCACGGTGATGTAGGGCCAGGGGTGTGCCTCCGGCCGAGCGTCTTGCAATTGTTGGGCGGTCAGTTCCCCCGTCACGCGGCCTTGTTCCAGAACGATGGCCCGGCTGCAGATCTCGCCCACAAAGGCGAGGTCGTGGGAGGCGATGAGCATCGTCTGGGGCAGCCGTTGCAGCAGGGTGATCAGGTTGCGCCGGCCGGCCACATCCAGCCCGGCCGAGGGCTCGTCCAAGGCCAGGATGGTGGGTTTCATGGAGAGCACCGTGGCCAGGGCGATCTTGCGCTTCTCTCCCAGGCTCAGGTGTTGGGGCATGCGGTGGAGATAATCCTCCATCTGCACCTGTTCCAGGGCCCAGCGCACCCGCGCCAGCACCTCCTCCTCAGGAAGGCCCATGTAAAGGGGGCCAAAGGCCACATCTTCCAACACGGTGGGGCTGAAGAGCTGGTCATCGGGATCTTGAAAGACCAACCCTACCTTGCTGCGGATCAGGCGCACATTACGCGGGTTCAGCTCCAGGCCCTCGATGATGACGTGACCCTCGCCGCGCAGGATGCCGTTGAGCTGCAACAGCAGCGTGGATTTGCCCGCGCCGTTGGGGCCCACCAGGCCCACCTTTTCCCCTGGCGCCACCTCCAGGCTAATATCGCTCAAGGCCACGTGGCCATCGGGATAGCGAAACGAGACCCGGCGCAGGACGATGGCCGGCGTCTCATCGGCGGGGTTGCGGAACAGATCGGTCCAGGGTTCCACAGGTCGTCTCATTTCTTTTACCATGCCAGATGGGCGAATCCGGTCAAGAGGGCCGTCAGGGCCAAGCCTGCGCCCAGAACAAGTCCGTCGCGATAGGCGAACCTGGGGCGTCGCAAGGTGCGGATGTGGCCGTCGAACCCCCTGGCCAGCATGGCCTGATAGATGCGCTCGCTGCGCTCGTAGGTGCGCAGGAAGAGGGTGCCGATCATCTGCCCCGTCACCCGGGCGCGCCAGGTGAGCCGTCCTCCCCCGCGCCCTGGGGCCAGCTCGCCGCTGCGGGCCTCGCGGGCGCGGAGCAGCCGGCGGGCCTCCTCCACCAAGACGCGCAAATAGCGGTACATCAAAAGCATCGTCGCCGTGAGCACCTGGGGCACACCGAGGCTCCCCAAAGCCTGGGCCAGCTCGGCAAAGGGGGTGGTCAAGCCCAGGAGGATGGCCACCCCCAGGGAGAGCCACGAGCGCGCCAAGAGCGCCCCCACACGCCAGAGCCCCACATCGGTCAAGGTGAGGCGCCATCCGCCCAGGTGGCCGCTCCAGAGAGGCGTTCCCTCACGGGTGAAGGGCGCCCCCGCGGCGGCCAGGAGGACGAAGGGCAGCGCCAAGAGCGACCGCGCCAGCACCTGCCGCGGTGAGAGGCGCGCCAAGAGAATCACGAGCCCTAAAAATAGCCCGTAACCCAAATAAGCTGGCCAGGCCTGCGCCGGCGTCAGGTTGATGCCGATCAGCAGGCCCAGGGCCAGGATGAGTTTCGCCCGGGCGTCCAAGCGCCTTGCCGGGCTGTGCGCGTCGTGCTCGGTGTTCATCCACGCCCTTGCGCGGGGTTGCGCCGCGCCACCAACTTGCCCACGCCCCACACCAGGCCAAAGACGAGAAGGGTCCCCACGAGGCCGGCCAGGATGGTGGCTACCGCTTCATTAGGGATGCCGGGAAAGACATAATCGGGGATGACCTTGTACCAGGGTTCTTGGGCCCGCTCGATAAAGCCCTGATCCTCGGCCACCCGCTCCAAGCCATCGGGATGGGACGAGGCCAACGGCGAAAGGACCGCCACCACCAAGGCCAGGACAAAAAAGAGCAACAGCCAGCGCTTTTCGTTCATCGCAGACCTCCTGCAGTGGCGGTGTGGAGTTCCAGCAGATCCTTACGGGTGGCGGCGACAAAGGCGATGACGGCCGTGGTGATCAGCCCCTCGCCGATGCCGATGAGCATGTGCACCAGGCCCATGGCCGGCAGGACCACCGCCCAGGGGGACGCGCCCGAAAGGGCCAGTTCCACGCTGGCCATGAGGGACGCCAACACCACCGAGGCCCAGGCGGAGATGAACCCCCCGATCCAGCGCCCCTTGGGGCCGGGGAACAGGCGCTGGAAGAGGCGATAGAGTAAGTAGGCGCTCCACACGCCCACCACGGCCATGTTCCAGATATTAGCCCCCAGTGCCAAGATACCGCCATCTTGGAAGACAAAGGCCTGCACGGCCAGCACCGCGGTGATGACCAGGGTCCCCGCCCAAGGGCCGAGCAGGATGGCCACCAACGCCCCGCCCAGGAGATGGCCGGAGGTGCCGCCGGCGACCTTGAAGTTGATCATCTGGGCGGCAAAGATAAAGGCGGCCATCACGCCCATGAGGGGCACTTGACGCTCGCCCAGCTCACGGTTGACCCGTTTGACGCTGTAGCCGATGGCCCCCGCCGAGCCGACGTAGGTGGCCACGGCCGTGCCGAGGTTGATGAACCCGTCCGGTATGTGCATCGTATCCCCCTTTCCAAGAAGATGAAGCCTTGTTGCCATTAGTTGCAACAAGGCCCATTATAAGGAGGATGGGCGTTCCTGTCAAAATGTGCGGAGCGGGGGTGTAGAAAGGGGTCAGGTTGGCCGGAGGGCGCATCGGGCCGCCGGGAGGATGTGGGCCTTGCCCGCCGTCGGATCGAATCCGACGGCTCTGTTTGCCAAGCCCGCAGCGCGGGCTTGATCTGCGGAGACGTCGGTTTCTAACCGACGGGAACATTTCTTGACATCCTCGCGGAGCGGGGGTGTTGAAAGGGGTCAGGTTGTGCCGGGGGGCGCATCGGGCCGCCGGGAGGATGTGGGCCTTGCCCGCCGTCGGATCGAATCCGACGGCTCTGTTTGCCAAGCCCGCAACGCGGGCTTGATCTGCGGAGATGTCGGTTTCCAACCGACGGCGCTGTGAATAGATCCTTGACAAGGCCCAAACAAGGGAACCCTGCCCGCTTTTCCCCGATCGAGCGCCGCAAGCGATTGACCCTAGGCGGGACTTGTGCTAAGATAAAAATACGGAGAGGCAAGGTCTATGAGCTGGAGAGATTATATCACTGTGGATCCATTGGTCTGTCACGGCCAGGCTTGTGTCGCCGGGACTCGGATCATGGTGTCTGTGATATTGGATAATCTTGCGGCAGGTTTATCCTTGGAGGAGATTCTACAGAGTTATCCCTCTCTCTCCCGGGAAGCCCTCCAAGCTGTGTTGGCCTACGCGGCGGAGCTTGCCCGTGAACGCGTGATCCCGCTATCTACCTGAGGTCAAGCTTGAGATTCAAGATTGATGAGAACTTGCCTATTGATCTTGCCGATCTACTGGTGCAAGCAGGCCATGAGGCGACGACAGTTCTCGGACAAAACCTTGGCGGTGCCCAGGATGCAACCATAGCCTCAGTTTGTCAACAGGAAGATCGTGTGCTTGTTACCCTCGATGTCGATTTCGCCGACATACGCACATATCCTCCGGAGCAATTCCCCGGTCTGATTGTTTTGCGCCTGCGGCAACAAGACAAACCGTATGTGCTCTCTGTTTTTAGGCGTTTGTTACCACTTTTTGAACGCGAGCCCCTGACAAGGCATCTATGGATTGTCGAAGATCAGCGTATCAGAATGCGATAGCCCTGGCGCATTCTGCGCGAAATGGCTATCTGCACGAGCCCTCTTCGTATGCGATCGCGGGCGCCGTCGTCTCGGCCAGGGTTTCCCCCGGCGCCAGCCAGCGCCCGGCGAGATGGGCCATCTCCCGGAGCGTCTCGGCCAATTCAGGCCGCAACATCTCTGGCCGGTAGCGCCAGGCCCAGTTGCCGTCGGCCCGGCCGGGGGTGTTCAGCCGCGCCTCGCTGCCCAGCCCCAAAACGTCCTGCAAAGGATAGATGGCCACCTCGGCCACCGAGTTCAGCGCCAGGCGGATAAAGGTCCAGTGTATCTCGCGGCCATCGGTGCCGGTGTAGACGCGCACCTTGTGTTGGGTGGCCGCCGAGCGGGAGTCGTACCAACCCAGGGTGGTATCGTTATCGTGGGTGCCGGTGTAGACAACACAATCCCGCGTATAGTTGTGGGGCAGGTGCACACTGCCGGCGTCGCCATCGAAGGCAAATTGCAGCACCCGCATCCCGGGCAGGCCGAATTCTTCCCTCAGGGCCACCACATCGGCGGTGATGAGGCCCAAATCCTCGGCGATGATGGGCAGGTGGCCAAAGGCGCGTTGGGCGGCGTGCAAGAGATCGCTGCCCGGCCCCTTCACCCAGCGGCCCTTCATAGCTGTGGGCTCGCCCGCCGGCACCTCCCAATAGCCGGCGAAACCCCGGAAATGGTCCAGCCGCACCCAATCCACCTGCGTCAATACGTGGCGTAACCGCGCCATCCACCAGGCATAGCCATCTTGGCGCATCACATCCCAGCGGTAATGAGGGTTGCCCCAAAGTTGACCTGTGGGGCTGAAATAATCCGGCGGCACGCCCGCCACCACGGTGGGCAGCCCGCGCTCGTCCAGACGGAAGAGCTCCCGGTGGCTCCAGACGTCGGCGCTATCGTGGCCCATAAAGATGGGCACATCGCCGATGAGGGCGATCCCCCGCTCGTTGGCATAGCGTTTGAGTTGCGCCCATTGGCGGGCAAAGAGGAACTGCAGGTAGACCTGATAGGCGATCTCGTCATGCAAGGTTGCGCGCCAGCGGGCCAGGGCGGCCGGCGCGCGCAGGGCGATATCCGGCTCCCAAGCGATCCAGGGGGCCCAGCGAAAGTGGAGTTTCAGCGCCATGAAAAGGGCAAAGTCATCCAGCCAATCGCGGTTCTCCTCCTGGAAACGCTCCAGCTCGGCCCGCAACGCGGCGGGGGCCCGCATGGCATAATGCCGGAAGGAGCACCGCAAAACCCGGTCTTTGAAGGCGATGACCTCGCCATAGAGCACGCGGTCGGCGGGGAAGGAAGGGATGGGTTCCAGATCTTGGCGCTCCAGCAGGCCCTCTTGGAGCAAGAGGTCCAGATCGATGAGCAAGGGGTTGCCGGCAAAGGCGGAGAAGGGCTGGTAGGGGGAATCCCCATAGCCGGTGGGCCCCAGGGGCAGGATCTGCCACAGGGTCTGTCCGGCTTGGGCCAGCCAATCCACAAATTGGCGGGCCGCCTGGCCCAATGCGCCGATGCCAAAGGGCCCCGGTAGCGAGGTCGGATGGCAGAGAATCCCGCAGCGACGGGTGAGGTGGGGCATGCTGCGCTCCTTTGTGTGGCGGGTTGAGCCGATGATACTCCTTAATGCCAGCTGGGTCAACCGACCTTGCGCGTACTTTTTGGCGGGGCGTCAGGCAAATGTTGGCCTTCTGTAAGCCGCGTGCCGAAAGGCTGTCATGCCTCCATCGCCGCCAGCGCTTGAGTTGGCCGGCCCTTCATGGTATACTTTTTTTGGAGAGCGGGGCAAAGGTTCAGCAGATTCTCTGCGCTCCGTTTGCCGAGAGGGGTGGGGTAAGAGTTTTTACAGACACGGCGTGATGCGCCGAGCTCTGAACCAGATTTTTTACGGAGGCATACCATGCTCAATGAGGAACTCTTGGCCATCTTGGCTTGCCCGGCCTGCAAGACCAAGGTCGCGTTGGTGGCGGAAAAATGGTTGGTCTGCCAAAATGAGGCCTGTCGGCGCAAATATCCCATCAAGGATGGGATTCCCGTCATGCTGATCGAAGAAGGGGATAAATATCGCGATGTACCTCTTGATGAGCTCTCTCAGAGGGAACCCTGAACAGCGCCCCAACCGAGGGCGCACGGCCCCCGGCCGTGCCACGGTTGGGCTGGTGCTCCTTTGTGTTTTGCTCCTCGCCCTGGGGGGGTGGCCCGTCTGGGCCGAAGAGCCCATCCGCGTCATCTCCAGCCAGGCCAGCTATGCCTTCTCTGAATCGCTGACCTTTACCTTGCAGGCGCAGAGCGCCAGCCCCATTGTGGAGGTGGTTCTGTTCTACGGGCGCCAAGGCACGCCCTTGGTGCGGCGCATCTACCCCGCCTTCACGCCGGGGACGGAGGTGCGCCTCAAGCATGTGGAGGCGCTGGAGGCCGGCCAATTCGCCCCCGGCACCACCATGCGCTACTATTGGTATTTGCGCACCCGTCAGGGCGACCGTTTGCTCACGGACGCCCAGACCTTTGTCTATACCGATAGCCGCTTCTCTTGGCAGACTTTGGCCGGTGAGCGGGTGGATCTCTGGTGGTATGGCCAAGGCAAAGCCAGGGCCGAGACCCTCTTGGCCCGCGCCGACGCGGCGGTGGAGCGCCTGGAGCGGGATATCGGCGTGGCGGTGGCCCAGCGCCCCCAGGTGTATGTCTACAACGCGCAAAAGGATATGCGCCAGGCCTTGATAGCCCGCAGCCAGGGCTATGACGAGAGCATCACCACGTTGGGGGTGGCCGTGGATGAACGCACCTTGTTGCTCTTGGGTCCTCATGCCGATGCCGAAGTGACGGTGGCCCACGAGCTGAGCCATATCGTGGTGGGCCTGGCGACCGATAACCCCTATACCGACCTGCCCCGTTGGTTGGATGAGGGCTTGGCCATGTATGCCGAGGGGGCGCTGCCGGCGCACAATCGCCAGGCCCTGGAGCGGGCCATCCGCGCCGACCAAGTATTCACCCTCCGCTCCATGACGAGCTACACCGGCCGGGCGGAACAGGTGGACCTCTTTTACGGCCAAGCTTATAGCATCGTGGATTTTATGTTGCGGACATACGGCCGCGAAAAGATGCGGGCTTTGCTGGCCATCTTTGCGCGGGGCGCGCTGCAGGAGGACGCCCTCCGCCAGGCCTACGGGTTTGGGTTGGAGGACCTGGAGCGGGCCTGGCGAGCCAGTGTGGGCCTGGGACCCCGCACGCCCCAACCCAGGGCCACGCTCAAGGAGCGGAGCTCGCTTGTGCTGCCCTGGCGTGCGCCTCTCTGGTCGGCCCAAGTCTGGTCTTGCGGGTTGTCTCTGGCGAGAGGTTGATCCAGCATGCCCGAGCTGCCCGAGGTGGAGACCATCGCCCGCGCCCTGGAGGCGCAGCTCTCAGGACGCACCATTGTGCGGAGCGAGGTGCGTTGGCCGAGGGCCATCGCCTGTCCTTCGGCGGACGATTTCGCGCGCCAGATCCGCGGACGCCGGGTGCGCTCTATCTCCCGGCGGGGCAAGTTCCTCGTGTTCGCCTTGGATCATGGCTTTCTCCTGGCGCACCTGCGCATGACGGGGCGCTTGTTGCTGTGTGATGCGGCCCACCAAGAGGATTGCGCCACGCCGTTCAACGATGCCCACACCCATGTCTATCTTTATCTGGACGGCGACAAGATCCTCCGCTTCCGCGATGTGCGCAAGTTCGGCCGCCTGTACCTGGTGGAGGATCCGGCCCAGGTCTTGGGCGAGCTCGGTTTGGAGCCTCTCGAGCCCACGTTTACCGTGGCTGCTCTGGGAGAGCTCTTGCGGGGCAGCCGCCGTCTGCTCAAACCTTTCCTGCTGGACCAGCGGCGCCTGGCCGGTTTGGGCAATATCTATGCGGACGAGGCCTTGTGGCGGGCCGGCTTGCACCCGTTGCGGCGCTCCGATGGCCTATCGGTGGCGGAGGTGGCCCGGCTCCATGCGGCCATCCAGGATGTGCTCCGGGAGGCACTCGCCCACGGCGGAACCACCCTGCGCGATTATCGCAGCGCCGATGACGCGCCGGGCCGGCACCAGTGGTCCCTGGCCGTCTACGGGCGCGAGGGGCAGCCCTGTCCCCGTTGCGGCGAGGCCATTGTCCGCATGGTGGTGCAACAGCGCAGCAGCTACTATTGTCCTCGCTGCCAGCCTGCCGCGCACGCGGCACACGAAGGATGCGGAGGGCAATGATGTTTCGGTTGTTGGTGATCAACCCGGGCTCCACCAGCACCAAGATCTCGGTCTTTAAGGATGAGAACGAGGTCTGGCAAAAGACCATCGCGCACCCTCCGGAGGAGCTGGCCCGCTACGGGCGCATCGCCGAGCAATATGCCTTGCGCCGCGACGCGGTGTTGCGCGCGTTGGCCGAGGCGGGGCTGGCCCCCGGCGATTTTGCCGCCGTGGTGGGGCGGGGCGGGATGTTGCGGCCCATCCCCAGCGGCACGTATCGTATCAACCAGCGCATGTTGGACGACCTGCGCCGCCCCGGCGAGCGCGAGCACGCCTCCAACCTCGGCGCTTTGGTGGCCCATGAGCTCGCCTCGGCCGCGGGGATCCCCGCCTTTGTGGTGGATCCGGTGAGCGTGGACGAGTTCGAGCCGCTGGCTCGGGTGGCGGGGTTGCCGGGGATCGAGCGGCGCAGTTTTTCCCACGCTCTGAGCTTAAAGGCGGCAGCGCGCAAGGCGGCCCGGACCCTGGGGCGCGCGTATGAAGAGATCAATCTGGTGGTGGCCCATTTGGGGGGCGGCATCTCGGTCAGCGCCCACCGGCGCGGGCGCATGGTGGATGTCAATCAGGGGCTGGATGGCACGGGCCCCTTTTCGCCGGAGCGGGCCGGGGGCCTGCCGGTGGGCGATGTGCTGCGCCTGGCCTTCTCGGGGCGGTACACCTACGACGAGCTACTCCGGCTGATCACGCGGCAAGGTGGCCTCTATGCCCATCTGGGCACCAACGACGCCCGCGAGGTGGAGCGCCGCATCGCCGCAGGCGATGACCATGCCCGGCTGATCTATGAGGCCATGGCCTACCAGATCGCCAAGGAGATCGGGCTGATGGCCACTGTGCTCTATGGCGATGTCCAAGGGGTGGTGCTCACCGGTGGGCTGGCCCATTCCCAGATGCTGGTCACGTGGATCCGTGAGCGCGTGGCCTGGATCGCGCCGGTGCTGGTCTTTCCCGGCCAGGAGGAGATGCTGGCCATGGCCCAGGGCGCGCTGCGCGTCTTGCGGGGCGAGGAAGAGGCACAGGAGTATTAGACTATGGGCGCTGAGGAACCGGGTGGCCGAGCAGCCGATTTGGCCGAGCATTTTCGTCGCCGGTTGGCGGCAGGGAGGCAAAGCCTCACCTTGGCCGAGACCCATGCCTTGGCACAAGAGTTCGGCTGTTCTGTGGCCGAAGTGGAGCTGGCGGCGCTCCAAGCGCGCGTCGTGCCCGAGCGCTACCGACGCAATCTGGGCACGGTGGGGATCGAGGGGCAGATGCGCCTCTTGCGGGCCACGGTGGCCATCGTCGGCGCGGGCGGCTTGGGGGGCTGGATCATCGAGGGCCTGGCCCGCATGGGCGTGGGCCATCTCATCGTGGTGGATGGCGACGTCTTCCAAGAGAACAACCTGAACCGCCAATTGGGCTGCACCGAGAGCACCTTGGGGCGGCCCAAGGCGGCGTGCCTGGCGGAGCGGGTGGCCCAGGTCAATCGCGCGGTGCACGTGACGGCCCACTCCACCTGGCTAACGGAGGAGAACGGCCCGGCCCTTTTGGCAGGGGCCGAGGTCATCGTGGATGCCTTGGATACTTTGCCGGCCCGTCTGCTTTTGCAGCGGGTGGCCAGGGCGTTGCGGGTCCCTTTGGTGCATGGCGCCATCGGCGGATACGCCGGCCAGGTGATGACCATCTTGCCGGAGGATGCCGGCCTGGAGGCCCTCTATGGGCCGCAAGCATCCATCGAGCGGGGTGTCGAGGCGCAGTTGGGCAACCCCGCTGCCACTCCGATGATGATCGCCGCCTGGGAGATCCAGGAGGTAGTCAAATATCTGGTGGGCCAGGGCGCGCCTTTGCGCGGGCGCATGTTGCTTTTGGATGCCGAGTATGGAGAGGTGACCGAGATCCGCATCGAGGGATCGGGGGCCTAGTTTTCGGGGGCAGGATAATGGTCAAAATCCTTGTGATCGATGACGATCCTAGATTTGTAAACCTCTTGTGCAACGATCTGGTCTTGGAAGGCTACGAGGTCTGCACGGCCGAGAACGGCCGCGAGGGCTTGCGCTTGGCCTATGAGCAGAAACCCGATCTGATCCTCCTGGATATTATGATGTCCAAGCTGGATGGCTGGCAGGTGTGCCAGCGTCTGCGGGAGCTCACCGATGTGCCCATCATCATGCTCACCGCTTTGGGTGATAAGGAGAGCGTGGTCAAGGGGCTCAACGCCGGGGCGGATGATTACATCACCAAACCTTTCAGCTTGGCCGAGCTCAAGGCGCGCATCACGGCCGCGCTGCGGCGGGCCAAGCGGCAAAACGCCGGCACGGCCTTGGTGTATGAGGATGACGTGCTCGTGATCGATCTCACCCGGGGCATCGTGCGCAAACGGGGCACGCCCCTCCGGTTGACCCCCAAAGAACTGGCCCTGCTGGCATCCCTCTTGCAGCGCTTGGGCCAGGTGGTGAGCCACGAGACGCTCCTGCGCGAAGTCTGGGGTAGCGGCTATGAGCGCCAAACCAGCTATCTCAACTTGTACATCCGTTACTTGCGCAAAAAGATCGAGGATGACCCCGACCATCCCCGCTATGTGCGCACCCATCCCCGTGTGGGCTACTCCTTCGAGCCGGCAGCGGCGGATAGCGTTTCCTCTCCCTCTGGGCAAGGCCCCGGCCAATTTTAAGCTTCCCCATAAAATAACCGAGAAGATACCTTCTAGATACCGAAATTAAACCTTGCTGTGCTAAGATAGGGCTAGACATTGATGCCCTCTCTGGCCGGCTTGGCTCAACCTGGGCGGAGCATGGGTGTCTTTGCTGAGGGGAAAAAGTGTTGGGACGCATTATCTTGATTACGGAACGCCCGCCGCAACAAAGCGTGTTATGGCACTATCTGCATGAGGATCAGGACCTCGTGATCGTCTCGCCCACGGCCCAGGACCTCCTGCAACAGCTCGGCGCGCCAGAAGTGCGCCTGGTGCTCTGTGAATGCGCTGATGATGGGTCCCTTGCGGAGCAGATGGTGGCCGGTATCCGGAATACCGTCCGTGCGCCCCTTTTGGTGTGGGGACCGGCGGATAACGAATGGATCGTGATCAAGGCCTTGCGGGCGGGGGCCGATGGGTATTTGCCCGAGACCTATACCCGAGCCGAGACTTGGGCCGCGCTGGAAGCCCAGTGGCGCCGGCACTGGGAATGGGGCGAGCCCGTCGCCGAGACCAAGCCGATGGAAGAGTTGGTGTTGCAGGCCGAGTCCCATTCCGTCATCGTGGGGAATAAGCAGGTGCAGCTCACCCCCACAGAGTTTCGCCTCCTGGAGTATTTGGCCAAGCAGGAGGGGCGCATCGTCCCCCGTGAAGAGCTGGCCTACCACTTGTGGGAGACCAGGGAGGCGATAGACGCGGTCAATTTTCACGTCTGTTATCTGCGCAAGAAACTGGAACCCGATCCTCACCGCCCCCAATTCATTCGCACCAAGTGGGGCGGCGGCTATTATCTCGCCAAGGCGGAACGCAAAGCCTCAGCCTGAGGCCTGGGGTTGGGTGGCGACTTCGGGCGGGCTAGGGTGTCTTGGCGGCGAGGAACTCCCGTCGTGCCTGGCCCAGCAGTTCGATGGCCTGCATCAGACGAGGGCGGAAGGGCTCCAGGGTTGGCTTCCACACCGTCTGTAAAAACCCCAGCAAGCGCTCCGGCGCAATGACCTGCCGGCAGTGGGCCACCGTCTTGGCCAGGTTCTCGGCGGCGCTCCAGTTGCTGCCGGTGGGCACCTGGTCATAACCGTGGGCTTCCAGCTCGGCGTAGGTCCGGGCCGCCACCACGTTGGGGCCAAAATCTGTCCCGTAGTACCAGTTGCTCTGCACCACGTTCAGGGGCATCTTGGTGTAAAAATCCTCCGGATGATGCCAGGCGTAATCCGACCAAACCCAGCCCCTGGCCCCGCCCCGCTCCACCACATCCAGGTAGAAATAGAGATCGCGCCACCATAGATCGTATTGGCGCACGACGACATAGTCGTAGTAGCGCTGGTGCTCGGCTGTCTCCTCGTCCATCCCCAGGTGAAAGAACCTGGGCCCCTCGAAAAGATCGAGGACTTCGGTGATGAGATCGCGGCACACCGCGAGATACCGGGGCGTGGAGACCTGGCGGGCGTAGGGTCCCAGCCAAGCATCGTGACAGGTGGAAAAGTTGAGCTTGGGGATGGGTTCCAGGCCCAGCCCGCGCAAGCGCTTCAGCTCGCGGCGCAGGCGTTGGGGCGTCCAGGCGCCCTGCACGGCGAGCTCGGGGTGGCTCCGGTAGCGCACGGCGTCGCCCAGGTCCAGCACCACCATGTTGGCCCCCGCAGCCACCAATCGGGCCAGGAGATCGTCCCACAGGCTCTCCTCGAAGCGCAAATGGGGCTTGGCGCTGACCTGTTCCGTCCCCCATTCGGGCGCCTCACGATCAGCCCACATGTTGAAGCTCAGGTGGAGCAGGATCGCCCAGAAAGGTTGAGGGGAATGCGCTGCAGATGTGCTCACGTTGTTTCCTCCCTCGGGAACCAAGTTTGCAAGGTGCCGCGCAGCTTGTCAAAGGCGCGCTCGCTGGCCCTCCCACGATCATCGGAGTAAAGCGTTCCCGCCAAGCTGGTCTACGTTCAGTATAGCGTGTTCTGCGCGCTGTTTCAATTCGACAAGCGGCTGCCAGGGCGGTATCATGGGGGCATCTGACGCCAGTTCTTGGAGGGAGTTGTGCAGACTCTGATCATCTATACCTCCGTGAGTCACGGCAATACGGAGAAGGTGGCCCACGCCATGGCCCAGGTCTTGGGGGCCGCATTACGTCGGCCCTCAGAGGTGACGTCGGAGGAGCTGTCCGCTTACGATCTGATCGGCTTTGGTTCGGGGATCTACTTTGGGCGGCATCATCCTGCGTTGCTGGCTCTGGTGGAGCGTCTGCCAGGGCTGAACAAGCGGGCGTTTGTTTTCTCCACCAGGGGCGCGCCCATCTTGGGCCCTTGCCACCACGCGCTCAAATCCCGATTGCGGGCCAAGGGTTGGCGGATTGTGGGCGAGTGCTCTTGCCTAGGATGGGATACCTATGGCTGTTTGCGCCACATCGGAGGGATCAACAAGGGACGGCCGAACGCGCGCGATCTGGCAAGGGCCAGAACCTTTGCCGGCCGGTTGCGTGGTGATTGACGCCCGCGCTGTTCTTATGTTACACTGCATTTGAAGCACATCGCAGGAGGATGGATCATGCTCGCCATCCCTGCCGCCGGCACGCGGACCGTCATGGTCTCCTTCCGTCGCGGCGAATATCTCATCGAGACTCTGCGGGAGCTGCTGCGCCGGGAGGGGATCGACGCTGCCTTGATCACCTCCGGCATCGGCTCCTTCGATCGCTGTTGCCTGCACACCATCGTGGGCACGGGCCTGCCCCCTCAGGAGCGCCATCTGACCTTGGAGGGGCCCATCGAGGTCGGCTCGTTGCAAGGCTCCGTGGCCGGGGGCGAGCCGCATATCCATGTGGTGGTGCACCATGTGGCCCAAGACAAGCTCTATGTGGGCCATTTGGAGCCGGGCACCCGGTGTTGTTACCGCGTGGAATTGGGGTTGATCATCCTGGAGGGCATCAAAACCCGGCGGGTGACGGATCCCGCCACCGGGCTCACCGATATCGTCGCTGCGGAGGGCTGACATGTCCGACCTGGAACGCCTGCTGGCCTTGGCCAAAGGCACTCTGGACCGTTTTCGCTTGGACGGCAAGGTGGCCTTGGTGGTGGGCGGCAACAAGGGCCTGGGACAGGCGATGGCTCTGGCTTTGGCCGCCGCCGGCGCCGATGTGGCCGTGGCTGGGCGCGGGCCGGCGGGCTTGGCCGAGACCGCCGAGGCCATCACCCGCCTCGGACGCCGGGGCTTGGGCCTGGCCGCCGACGCCACCGACGAGGCCCAGGTGGAGCGGCTGGTGGGCCAGATGATGGAGGCCTGCGGACGCATTGATATCCTGGTTAACAGCCAAGGGACGGTGCATCTCCAGCCCGGCGTCGAGTTTGATACCGCCGCCTGGCAGCGGGTGATGGATGTTAACGTGAAATCCGTTTTTCTCTGCTGCAAGCATGTGGGGCGGGTGATGTTGGCCCAAGGCAAGGGCAAGATCATCAATGTCTCCTCGGTGCGGGGCTTTCAGGGCCGGGCCCAGGATTTGGCTTATGCCCCCAGCAAAGGCGCCGTGAACCAGTTGACCCGTTCCCTGGCCATCGAGTGGGGGCCGAAAGGTATCAACGTCAACGGCTTGGCGCCGGTGTTCACCCGCACGGCCATGTCCGCCCCCTTCCTGGCCGATCCGGCCAAGAGCGCCTGGGTCTTGGGGCGCATCCCCATGCAGCGGCTGGGGGAACTGGACGATCTTTTCGGGCCGGTGGTCTTTTTGGCTTCGGAGGCGTCGAACTTTGTCAATGGCCACATCCTCATGGTGGATGGCGGCTGGTTGTGTGCCTAGGTGCCGCGGTGGGAGGGCAAGGTGGGCGCACCGGGGGGAAACGCAGGGCAGGATAACCAGCAGGCCAAGGCCGCCGGCGGGAGGCGGCCGCCCCAGCGCTGGGCGGGGTGTTTTCTGGTGATCCTCCTGGGGGTCGTGCTCATCTTTTTGCTGCGGGCCTACGGGTGCCAGAGGGCAGGAGTTACCGGGGTCACGGTGCGCATCCAGGCGAGCCGGAAAAGCGCGTTGCAGGGGGCGCTGGAGACGGTGCAGGGCTGGCTGAGCGCCCTCGGCGGCAAGCGGGGCTCCGCCCCTGTGCGCGCCGGCTCCGCCGCGCCTGGGAGCGCGGCGCCGGAGGCCACCCTCACACCGCACCCTTATCTGGTCAAGCCCACCGCCTGGCCCACGGGTTTGCCCTGGCCGCCCCGCGCCCCCACCGTCCAGGCCGAAACCCAGGGCACGCCCCCCGCGCTTCTGGTCAAGCCCACCACCTGGCCCAGCGGAGTGCCCTGGCCGGGGAAGTGAAGACAAGTTAACTTTTTGCGTTTTCGCCCTTTGGGGCTATACTCTGGTTACCTCGCGATAGGAGGCAACATTCCCATGTTCCTCGCTCGTCTGCATTAGCGCAGCCCCCGTCCGCTCGCCCACCTTGGTGGTGGGCCTTGTGCGCGTTTCCGGTCGTCCCTTGCGTTTTGCCCTCCCTAAAGTGCGCCCCAGTGCAAAAAGGAAAGCACCTGATGAGCACCTTGCGTCGTTTGGCTAGATACTTGCGCCCCTATCCCGGCTTGATCGTGCTGCTCTTGATCGCCATGCTGGGCGGCCTGGCCGGCGAGTTGATCTTGCCGCGCCTGCTCTCGCTGATCATTGACCGGGGCGTGACCCCGCGTTCCATGCCCATGGTGTTGCGTTACACCGGCATCCTGGCCGCGGTGGCCTTGGCCCGGGCCGGGGTGCATTTCACCCGTGGTTACACCCAGGAGCGCCTGGGCCAGGAGCTGATCCGCCGGCTGCGCCACGATCTCTATGCGCGCCTGCAACGCCTCTCCTTTACTTTTTATGCCGCGCATCCCACAGGGGACCTGATGTCGCGCCTCACGGGCGATGTGCAATCCCTCCAGGACTTTTTTGGCTTTGGCCTGGCGGAGATGATCCTCTCTGCCTTGATCTTTGGCGGCACCATCGTGGTGCTCCTGCTCACCGATTGGCAACTGGCTTTGATCGTGCTCGCCCCCATCCCCGTGCTGATGTTCTTTGCCTTTCGCTTCAGCGGCATCGTCGGCCCGGCCTGGGAAAAGATCCGCCAGGAGATGGGCAAGCTGAGCACCACGTTGCAAGAAAACATCAGCGGGGTGCGGGTGGTCAAAGCCTTCGCCCGCGAGCCCCACGAGATCGGCAAGTTCCGTGGCCGAAACGTCGACACCCTGCAGGCCAACCTGGAGCGGGCCGGCATCGAGGCGCGCACCTTTCCGCTCTTGAACTGGATCACCGCCATCTGTTTCCTGCTCCTTTACTGGTACGGGGGGCGGCGGGTGTTCTACGGGCAGATGAGCATGGGCAACTTTTTCGCCTTCAACTGGTATCTGTGGGGGCTGATCTGGCCGGTGCGTTTCGTGGGTTACCTGATCAGCATCGCCCGCAAAGCCATCGCCGCCGGGCCGCGGGTGTTCGAGATCTTGGATGCGCGCCAAGAGGTCCCCGAAGCGCCCCATGCGCCGCCCATGCCCGAGATCCGGGGGCACATCCGTTTCCAAGACGTGCACTTTGCCTTCGAGGATGGCGACCAGACGCCGGTGCTCCGCGGGCTGAACCTGGAGGTGCAACCGGGGCAGATCGTGGCCATCCTGGGGGGCACCGGTTCGGGCAAGTCGTCGCTGATCAACCTGCTCCCGCGCTTCTATGACCCGCAGCGGGGCACCATCACCATCGATGGGGTGGATATCCGCCAGGTGCAGCTGGCCAGCTTGCGCCGGCAGATCGGCATCGTGCCGCAAGATACCTTTCTTTTTTCCGATACGGTGCGCAACAACATCGCCTACGGGCGGCCGGAGACCACCTTGGAGGAGATCCAGGCGGCGGCCGAGGCGGCCCAGGCCCACGAGTTCATCACCAAGCTGCCCCAGGGCTATGACACCCGCGTGGGCGAGCGGGGCATCGGCCTTTCGGGGGGGCAGAAGCAGCGCATCGCCATCGCCCGGGCGCTCCTCACCAACCCGCGCATCCTCATCCTGGACGAGGCCACCTCCAGCGTGGACGCCGAGACGGAGCACGCCCTGCAGGTGGCCTTGGAGCGGGTGATGCGCGGGCGCACCAGCCTGGTCATCGCCCAGCGGCTCTCCACCGTCAAGAATGCCGACAAGGTGGTGGTGCTCAAAGATGGGGTGGTGGTGGAGGAGGGCACCCACCAGGAGCTCCTGCGGCACGGGGGCGAGTACGCCGAGATCTATCATCTGCAACTGCGGCCCCAAGCCGAGGTGATTTACTAAAAACACGGAGACACGGAGGACACAGAGAGGAAAAGATTATATTAGAGTTAAAAAGAATTGAATGTGACATTCCCAAAAAGTTTTTCGCAGAAAAAAATCATGGAAAAGAGCGTACAAAAGCTTTCTCCGTGTCTTGTAAGTTTAGGCCATAATGATGCATCAAGAGCATACGGCAAAGATGTTTCCTTACCACGGAGTCACGGAGAGCACGGAGAATCTCCTGTTTCTCTCCGTGGCCCCCGTTACTTGTAAGTTCAGGCCATAATGATGCATCAAGAGCAGATGGCAAAGATGTTTCCTCACCACGGAGTCACGGAGAGCACGGAGAATCTCCTGTTTCTCTCCGTGGCCTCCGTGCCTCCGTGTTTAAAATCAGGAGCAAACCATGGCCGACGCGCAATATGAGGAGCTCGATGAAGTCGAGCAAAGGCCTTTTAATTACGCCTATCTGAAACGGATGATGGGCTATGCCCGCCCCTATCGCCGCCAATTGCTTGTGGTGCTGGTGGTGATGGTGGTGAGCAGCCTCCTGCGCCTGATGGAGCCCTACCTCTTGCGCACGGCCGTGGACGAGGGCATCGGCGGGCACAACCTGGCCGTCATCAACCGCATCGCCCTGATCTGGCTGGTCTTCCAGGTGATCGCCGCCGTGGGCGATTATATGCGCATCCGCATTCTCAACATCACCGGCCAAGGGATTCTGTTCGACCTGCGCCAGCAGCTCTTTAGCCACATCCAATGGCTCTCGTTGCGCTTTTACGATGGCCGCCCGGTGGGGCGGATCATGGCCCGCATCACCAACGACGTGGAGGCCATCAACGACCTGATCAACACCGGCCTCGTCACCATCGTCAGCCAAGTCGTCAGTTTGGTGGGCATCGTGGTGGTGATGTTCGCCCTGAACGCGCGCCTGGCGCTCATGGCCTTTGTGGTGGTGCCGGGGATGGTGTGGATCGTGGCCCGGCTGCGCCCGGCCATGGAGACCGCCTGGCGCAACGTGCGCAAGGCCAATTCCAACATCAACGCCAACCTGAACGAATCCATCACCGGCATCCGCATCAGCCAGGCCTTTTCCCGGGAGCAGATCAACATCGCCCAGTTCGACGAGCTGAACAACAGCTACTATAACACCGTCATGCGCGCCATCAAGCTGGAGATCGTGATCTGGCCCCTGGTGGATGTCTTTGGGCTCATCGGCACCTGCCTGGTGCTGTGGTTGGGGGCCTGGATGGTGATCCGGAATGAGCTGACCGTGGGCTATATCATGGCCTTCACCGACTATCTGTGGCGCTTCTGGGAGCCCATCAGCGCCATCAGCCGCGTCTATAGCCGGGTGTTGAGCGCCATGGCCTCGGCGGAGCGCATCTTTGAGTATCTGGATACCCAGCCAGAGATCAAGGACGCCCCCGATGCCCGGCCCCTGCCGCCCATCCAGGGGGACGTGCGCTTTGAGCACGTCTGGTTCCGCTATAGCGATGGCGACGACTATGTGCTCAAGGATATCAACTTGCACATCGCCCCCGGCCAGACGGTGGCCCTGGTGGGGCCCACCGGGGCGGGCAAGACCAGCCTCGTCAACCTGCTGATGCGCTTTTACGACCCGCAAGAGGGCCGGGTGTTGGTGGATGGCCACGACCTGCGCCAGGTGCAACTGAGCAGCCTGCGCTCGCAGATGGCGTTGGTCTTGCAGGAGCCGTTCCTCTTTTCCGGCACCATCGCCGAGAACATCCGCTACAGCCGCCTGGACGCGACCATGGAGGACATCATCCGCGTGGCCAAGGCGGTGCAGGTGGATACCTTTGTGCAGCGTTTCCCGGATGGCTACCAGCATGAGGTGAACGAGCGGGGCACGCGCCTCTCTTCGGGGCAGCGCCAGCTCATCTCCTTCGCCCGGGCCTTGCTGGCCGATCCGCGCATCCTCATCCTGGACGAGGCCACCTCCAGCGTGGATACCCAGACGGAGAGCCTGATCCAACAGGCGCTGCACACCCTGTTGGCGGGGCGCACGGCCATCATCATCGCCCACCGGCTGAGCACCATCCGCCGCGCCGATTGCATCTATGTCATCGAGGAGGGGCGCATCGTGGAGCAGGGCACCCATGACGCGCTCTTGGCCGCCGGCGGCCCCTACGCCCACCTCTACCGGCGGCAGTTCGCCGCCTGGGAGCCGGAGGCGGCGGAGACCCCGGTGGAGGCATAGGCCGGGGCTGAGGCACAAAAAAGGACGCCAAGGTTTTATTTCGGATTCCCTTGGCGTCCTTCGTCCTTTTTCAGGGCCGAGGGCACGGCGGGCTATTGCTGGCGGCGCTCCCACCTGTATTGGAGCAAGCCTGCCACCCCGCTGAGGATCGGCCAGAGGGGGAGAAAGGCCCGCACCTGCTCCGGACGCACGCCGAGGAAGCCGGCCACGTCCTCGGGGGATAGCGCGCTCAGCCCGGTGAGGACGGCAAAGAAGAAGACGAGCAGGTAGACGG
>DAOTZU010000313.1:0-5224 GCA_034433995.1 Anaerolineae bacterium | reverse complement strand
TGGGGGTTGCGCTGATAGGCGGCGGTGATATCGTTCAGGAATTGCGCCCGGATGATGCAGCCGCCGCGCCAGATCTTGGCGATGGCCCCCAGATTCAGGTTATAGTCATATTCCTTGGAGGCCGCGCTGAGCAGAGCCAAGCCCTGGGCATAGGAACAGATCTTGCTGGCATAGAGGGCGTTGCGCACATCGCGGATGAGTTGGGCCCTTTCGCCGGTGTATTGGGCCACAGGGCCGTAGAGCACCTTGCTCGCCGCCACCCGCTCGGCCTTGTAGGCCGAGATGATGCGCGATTCCACGGCGGCGTTGATGGTGTGCAGGGGCGCGCCCAGGTCCAGGGCGTTCTGCGAGGTCCACTTGCCCGTGCCCTTTTGCTGGGCCTCATCCAAGATCAGCTCCACCAAGGGCTGGCCGGTCTCTTCATCTATCTTGGCAAAGATGTCGCGGGTGATCTCGATGAGGTAGGATTTCAGCTCGCCCTCGTTCCACTCGGCAAAGATATCGTGCAGCTCCTGGGCCGAGAGGTTCAGGGCGCGATGCAGGATGTCATAGGCCTCGGCGATGAGCTGCATATCGCCGTACTCGATGCCGTTATGCACCATCTTGACGTAATGCCCCGCCCCGCGCGGGCCGATGTAGGTGACGCACGGCTCCCCCTCGGCCTTGGCGGCGATGGCGGTAAAGATCGGCTCCACCAACTTGTAGGCCTCCGGCTGGCCGCCGGGCATGATGGCCGGGCCCCACAGCGCCCCCTCCTCGCCGCCCGAGACCCCCGTGCCGATGTAGTTGATCTTGTCCTGGGCCAACGCCGCGGCGCGTCGCTCGGTATCCTTGAAGAACGAGTTCCCGCCATCAATGATCAGGTCTCCCGGCTCCAGCACCGGCTTGAGCTGGCCGATGACCTCGTCCACCGGGTCGCCCGCCTTGACCATCAACATCACCTTGCGGGGCTTGGTCAGGGAATCCGCCAGCTCCTGCAGGGAATAGCAGGGCTTGATCTTTTTACCCTGGGCGCGCCCCGCGGCGAAGGTTTGGGTGCGCTCGGCCGTGCGGTTATAGACCGCCACAGAAAAGCCGTTGCGCTCCATGTTCAACACCAAGTTTTCGCCCATCACCGCCAGGCCGATCAGGCCAATATCGCACTTGTCCATGGTCCTTTCCTCCTATTGTTCTCGCAGGCGATATAACATCTCCCCGGCCCGGGGAACCACCAAGATCCCCTCCGCCTCCCGTCCCTTGTAGGCATCCAAGTTCAGGGTTGCCGGGTCCAGATACCCTAGGTTGATCCGCTCGCAGCGCTCCTTGGGGATGCCCGTGGCCAGGACCACGTTCATCCGCGGTTTCTCCACGCCGTTCTCATACGTGCCGGAGCCCTTGCAGTGGGTGGCATGGGCCAAAACACCCCAAGGAACATCCTTGAAGCGCTCCCAGTTCTTCAAGAAATAGTCGCGCACATGGTAACCGATGCGATCCAAGATGTGGCCGTGGGTGTACGAGACCTCGTTGATGTGCGGGGCATAGACGATCACCGTGCCGCCATCGGCCACCACCGGCTCCATCTTGTACACGCCCTTGGCCGCCGTCCACAGGTCGTCGTACAGTTCGGGCATCACCGAGATGACCAGCTTGAAGGGCTTGTCCACATAGACGATGTTCACCTGGGCCGAAAGGGCGGCCGCCGCCTCCTGAGATTCCTCCGGCGTGCCGAAATAGAGGCCGGCTAGGTCATGATGCCCCTTGACCACCATGCTGAAGCAGGACTTGGGCAACGGGATGAAACTGGCCGCCCGGTTCACCACCCGACGCACGGGGGTATTCTGGCGACCGATGGTCTTGACGTTGGTGATCACCGCGCTGAGCCAATGGGTGACGTCAATCACCTCGCCGCCGGCGATGCCGGGGAAGAAATACTTGTTGCCGCCGGAGAACCCCACCACCTCGTGCGGGAAGACGGGGCCACAAACGATCAGGTGATCGTAGGCAAAGATGCGGCCGTTGATCCGCACAGGCAGATCCAGCTCCATCAAACCGTTACTCAGTTCCCGGATCTCTTGGGCCGAGATGGTGCCGATGTGCTTCAGGCCATGCTGCCAATCGTGGTTGTAGAGGCCGATCTTGGCGTAGGTGCTGTGGCGCTCGGCCACGGTGATGCCCAGATGCTTGCAGAGCTGTTCCTCCGTCATGGGCCGATGGGTGCCCAGGGCGATGAGGAAATCCAATTGGGCCACCGAGGGGGAGAGGTACTCCACCAGGGCGCGGAAGCAGAGGGGGATGGGGCCGCTGCGGGTGCTATCGGGAATGATGACCAGCACCTTTTTGCCGGCCACATCGAGCTGCGCCACGCCCTGTTTAAAGACCTGGCGCGCCTCTTCCTCGGTGAGAAAACGATCGGTGTAACCTTTGCCGATGACCATGGTACTCCTTCGCTAACGTTTCCAGGGCGGCGTATCGGGCAAGAGCTTCTCAAACTCGGCGATCAGCTCCGCCTCATAGGCGCCGCCGAAGGTGCCCGCCATGAACCGATGAACACCCTCTCGGTAGAACCGCTCCCAGCTCTCGTCCTCACGACCGGGGTTGATGGGGAAAAAGAAGGCATGATTGTCCCGCGCGGCCTTGAGATCGCCGGGGGCGTCGCCAATCATCAATTTGTGGTCGTCGGGATATTTGCCCCAGGACGCATAGCGGATGTGTTCCGATTTCGTGCCCCGCTCCTGCCCAGCGATAAAGCGCACATAGCCATCAATGTGGTGCTCCTGCCATTCGCGCACCAGCGCCTCCTCCGGGGTCTGCGAGACGACGATGATATCGGCGTGCTGGGCGAGGAGCTCCAGGCTCTCGCGGACATATGGGAAGGGCGGCACGCCGTGGACCATGTCGGCGATGGTCTCGTTGACGGCCTTACTCCAGGCCAGGGCCTTGGTGAGCTCGGGGTCGCCCGTCTCGGCCACCACCTTGGCCAGCGAGTCGTTGCTCAGGGGCAGGCCCGACTTGATAAACTCGCGGATCTTGGGCGCCTCCGGAATGACGGCCTTGCGGCGCTGCACTTCCGGGCGCTCCCTGAGCAGGTCAAAGACCATCACCAACGCCGGCCAGCGGTTGATCCCGCGCCACTTGGAGTAAAGGTTGACGAACTCGCAAGCCTCGCGGGCATACTTGCTCACGGGCTGCAGATCCCAATACTTGATGATGTTAGGGGTGAAACACTCCTTGTGCTTGATCTCCATGGTGTCAAAGGCGCAGCCATCGGAATCAATGCCCACAAAGAAGGGCTTTTGCGGCTGCAGCTCCACCAAGGGTCGCGCCGTTTCGGGGAAACCAGACATAGCTCACTCCTTTCGTCGTCATTGTCCTCTTTTGGGTCTCCAAGGACACGGATACCACAGATCGGACGGATCAACACGGAGACACCTTTTCTTACTCCGTATCCTGATCCGTGGGAAACCGTGCCATCCGTGCCAATCCGCGTCCTCTTACACACCACCAAAGGCGCAAAAGCCGCCATCCACCAACACCGTCACGCCGTGGACGAACTGGGAGGCCGGCGAAAGCAGCCAGATGACGGTGCCCAAAAGCTCCTCCGGATCGCCGTAGCGGGCCATGGGCGTGTGGGCGATGATGGTCCGCCCGCGGGGTGTGGCCTCGCCTGTCTTTTCGTCAATGAGCAGGAAGCGGTTCTGGTTGGTCAAATAAAACCCCGGCGCGATGGCATTAACCCGGATCTTGGTGGAATAATTCTGCGACATGTGCACGGCCAACCACTCGGTAAAGTTTTTCACCGCCGCCTTGGCCGCCGAGTAGGCGGGGATGTTGGTCAGGGGCTTGAAGGCGTTGACCGAGGCGATGTTCAAGATCACCCCCTCGCCCTTTTCCGCCATCAGCTTGCCGAAAACCTGGGTAGGCAGCAGCGTGCCGATAAAATTGAGGTTGAACACCCATTGGAAGGCGTCCTGGGGCAGGTCAAAGAACGAGAGGTCGGGGGCGGTGGTGGCCTGTTTCTTGTTCCCGCCGGCGCCGTTGATGAGGGCGTCCACCGTGCCGTACTTGCTCAGCACTTCCTGGGCGCTCTTTTGCAGCGCCTCTTTGTTGAGCACGTCGGCATACACGGCGATGGCCTCGCCACCTTGGGCAACGATCTCATCGGCCACCTTCTTGGCGGCGTCCACCATCAGGTCCAGCACGGCCACCTTGGCCCCGGCCTTGGCCAGGCCCTTGGCCATGGTGCTGCACAGGATGCCCCCACCGCCGGTGATGACGATCACCTTGCCCTGCACATTGAACAGACGGTTGATGTACTCCGGATCCATGGACATGCTCTCCTCTCAGTTGCTAAAAGGTAGGATATGTTTGAGGATATGGGTTTCGAGGGCAGCATAATGGGCCTCCTCGTCCCCCTCTAGGACGGCGAATAGACGGTCGCGAAAGAGATAATGCCCCGCCGCGTCTTGGGCGGTGAGGACGCTGCCAAAGGTCACATGGAGGGCCTGGCGGGCATCGAACTGATCCAACACCTCCACCAGGGCCTGCTCGGTCAGCGTTTTGGGGTCGGGGACCCTGCTCATCTGGGCCGAGACGTGGTAAGAGGCCCGATCCCGCTCATAGTGGGCGAGGGCAAAGGCCAAGATCTCGCGGAAAAGCTCCGGCTGCACCCGCGCCACGGCCCGCAGCGCCTCCAGGTAGCTGGTGCCGGCGGTTTTGAGGTGCACCAGCTCCCCCGCAGCCCGCGCGGCGATGGGGTAGATGCTGAACTTGTCCGAGCCAGAGTGCAAGCTCAATTTGTACGGCCCCAGGGCGCGGGCGATGGCCACATGGCGGGCGAAATCGGCCGCAAAACGGTCCAGGTCACCGATGTAATCCACGCCCTTTTCAAAGCGGCCCACGAAACGCGGGGCCAGGCTCACCCACTGCACCCCCAGCCGGCGCAGCTCGCTGGCCAGGTAAAAATGCTCCTCAGGGCGGGTGGGGGTATCGGTCTCGTCCACCGAGATCTCTAGCTCCCACGGTTGGCCCGCCCGCAGGCGCTGCAGGTGGCGCGCCAGCGCCGCCAGATGGGCGATGGCCCGGCCGTATTTGGCCGCCGCCCGCAGGAGCTGCTCCTCGCTCAAGGAGAGGCTTTGCCCGGCGCCCAGGTTCCAAGCGCGCCCCAGGTAGGCGGCGCGGGTGGCCTCCGGCGTGCTCGCCAGGGCGCCCCAAGGCAGGGCGGCGAACTTGGCCGCCAGGGTGGGCA
>DAOTZU010000312.1:0-2463 GCA_034433995.1 Anaerolineae bacterium | reverse complement strand
CAAAAGGTGTACAGATCACGGCCCAGGCGGTGCCTGGGCTGGCGGCCGTCCCCTGGGAAAAGTTGCGGGCCAAGGTTGTGCCCTCGCCTTGATCATGCTCTGCGCCGGGGCCTTGGCCCCGGGGAACGCCGTCCGTGCTTCTGCTGAGACCGCGTTGCCCCTGGTGAGCTGGGGTGGGGCGGCGTTGATCGCCCTCTGCTACTATCTTTCCCAAAGCGCCTGGCTGGCCGGCCTCGGCTTTTGGACCCTCTATCGCCCGTTGGTGGGCGGCCTTTTGGTAGGGCTGATCTTGGGCGATCCGTTGCGCGGCGCCCAGGCGGGAGCCACCATCAATCTGGCCTATCTGGGGTTCATCGCCACCGGCGGCGCCCTGCCCAGCGATATCTCCCTGGCGGGCTACTTGGGGGCCACCCTGGTGGTGGCCGGCGGCCTGGAGCCGAACGCCGCTCTGGCCCTCACCGTGCCGGTGGGTCTTTTGGGCTATTGGATCTATCAGTTACGCATGACCCTGGATGTGATCTTTGCCCATTGGGCCGATGGTTGCGCTGCCAGGGGCGATGCGCGAGGCGTGGCCTGGTGCAACGTCTGGCCGCCGCAGATGCTCCTTTTCTTCTTGAGCTTTATCCCCTGTTTTATCGGTGTGTATTACGGGCCGGCGTGGTTGGCCGGGATCTTGGATAAAATTCCGGCGCGGCTCCTTTCTGGCCTCGCCGTGGTGGGGGGGATGCTGCCCGCCCTGGGCATCGCCCTGAACTTGCGCCTGCTCTGGCGTGGCGCCAACGGCGCCTACTTTATCCTGGCCTTTCTCCTCAATGCTCTGGCGCGCGTGCCGCTGCTCACCTTCGGCCTCTTGGCCGCTGCCTGGGCCATCATCCAATTGCGTCCCCCGGCCGCGCCCGCGGCCGAGGCCGCCACTGCCGATGCGCTCGATAGGCAGAACGCCGCCGAGGCGGTCCCTCCAAGACCTTGCCGCCTGGATGGGCGCACCCTCTGGGCTTCATGGCTCAACTGGCTGTTCTTTTCCCATGCCTGTTACAATTATGAGCGCATGCAGGGGGTGGGTTTGGCCCATGCCCTGGCGCCGGCGCTGCGTCGTCTCTATCCTAATAAGGAGGAGCTGGCGCAGGCGCTCCAACGGCATTTGACCTATTACAACGCCGAGCCGAACCTGGGCGCCGTGATCAACGGGGTGGTGCTTGCTTTGGAAGAGGCTTGCGCTCAAGATCGCGCCGTGAGCCAAGAGGCCATCCAGGCCATCAAGGTGGGCCTCATGGGGCCCGTCTCGGGCCTGGGCGATACCCTCATTCAGGGCACGTTGGCGCCGCTTTTGCTTTCCTTGGGCATCGGCCTGGTCAACGAAGGACATGTGTGGGGCGGCGCCCTCTATGCGGTGTGGATCGCGGCCCTCGTCTGGGGCATCGGGGCCCTCGCCTTCTGGCGGGGTTATCGGGGTGGCCATCTGTACGTCACCGCTTGGCTCCAACGGGGTACCCTCCAGAGGATCCTTGGCGCCGCCGAGATCGTGGGCAGCAGTGTTTTGGGGGCGCTGGCGGCCCTGGTGGTGCACGTGCGCACGACGGTGACCTTCTCGGTGGGGCAGGGCGTTTTTCGTTTGCAGGAAGACCTGCTGGACAAGCTCTTGCCTCAAGGTTTGCCCTTGGCTTTGATCTTGTTCTACGTGTGGCTCTTGGGGCGCGTTCCGGCGCGCTGGTTGGTGCTGGGGACTTGTGTGCTGGGGATCGCGGCCCATCTCCTCGGCCTTTTGTAGGAGGTGGGCGGTGCAGGAGCGGCGTATCGTCGTGGCCGATCCCGCGGGCCTCCATGCGCGCTTGGCGGCGATGGTGGTGCGTCTGGCCCATGACCTGGCCGCCGAGATCACCCTGGGCTACGCTGCGCGGTGGGCCGAGGGGCGCTCCCTCACCGCGCTGCTGGCCCTGGCCGTTCCTGCCGGTGCCCCCTTGATCTTGCGGGCCACGGGCCCCGATGAGGCATTGGCGGTGGTGGTCTTGGGCCACGCCCTCCAACACAGCTCCCCATTCATCCCCTTTTCCGGCGCTCCCACGGTTGCGGGTTGTGGGCGGGCATTTCTTTTGCCCGAGGATGCGGAGAGCGCAGAGCTACCGTGCCACGATGTGCCAAACCCCACGGAAGAATGGGCCAAGCTGACCGCAGCCATCCGCCGGGCCAAGGAGGAGCTGGCCGCTTTGGCTTCTTGGGCCGAGACGATGGGCGCCGGCGTGGCGGAGATGGTGCGGGCCCAGCAGGAGATCTTGGAGGATGGCCGGCTCCTGGAGCGGTGGCACCAGGCGATCCATGGGCGGCAGTGCCGGGCTCTGCAGAGTGTGGATCTGCTGCCGGATGGCTTGGCATCCAAGGGCGCTCAAGAGACTCTGCTCGCGGTGCAGCAACGTTTACGGCGTTTGCTGGCCGGGCGCGCCGATGCGTTGGCTGAAGTGCGGGGGC
>DAOTZU010000311.1:0-4389 GCA_034433995.1 Anaerolineae bacterium | reverse complement strand
CCGCTGGGTGGCCACGTAATTGAGGTGGGGATTGAGCCAATCGCGGCTGGGGCCGCCCTGTTTGGCCGTGAGGATCTCTACCTGTTCCCCGGTGTGCAACTGGTAATCCAGGGAGACCAGGCGCCCGTCCACCTTGGCCCCCCGGCAGCGATGGCCGATCTCGCTGTGGATCTGGTAGGCAAAATCCACCGGTGTGGCGCCCTTGGGCAGATCGATGATATCCCCTTTGGGCGTAAAGACGTACACCCGTTCGGCAAAGACGTCGCTCTTGAGCGAATCCACAAATTGCAGCGGGTCTTGCACATCTTCGCGCCACTCGCTGGCTTGGCGCAGCCAATTGATCTTGTTCTCCAGCGTTGCGTCGCGTGGGGCCCCCTCTTTGTAGCGCCAATGGGCCGCGATACCATACTCGGCCACCTGATGCATTTCCTCGGTGCGGATCTGCACTTCCAAGGGTTTGCCATCCAGGCAGACCACGGCGGTGTGCAGAGATTGGTAGAGGTTATCCTTGGGCATGGCGATATAATCATCAAACTCGCCGGGGATGGGCCGCCAAAGGCTATGGACGATGCCCAAGACGTGGTAACATTGCTGCACTTCTTGGACGATGATGCGCACCCCGCGCACATCGTAAATCTGCTCAAAGGTGCGCCCCTTGGCCTGCATTTTGCGATAGATGCTGTAGATGTGCTTGGGGCGGCCCGTGATGCGCGCGGGGATCCCTTCGCGCTCCAGGCGGCGCTTGAGCACCGAGATCACCCGCTCCAAATATTCGGCCCGCTCCGTGCGCCGTTCGGCCAAGGCCTGGGCGATCTTGTGATAGTTTTCCGGATCCAGGTAGCTGAAGGCCAGGTCCTCCAATTGCCACTTCAGCTGCCAAATACCCAAACGGTTGGCCAACGGCGCATACACATCCAACGTCTCCTGGGCCGTGCGCTGTTGCTTCTCCGGAGGCATATATTGCAGGGTGCGCATGTTGTGTAAACGGTCGGCCAGCTTGATAATCACCACGCGGATATCATCCACCATGGCCAGGAACATCTTGCGCAGATTCTCGGCCTGCTCCGCATCCAGCGTGACCCGATCCACGTTGCTCTTGCGCTTGGCCCGGCGCAACTTGCTGACCCCATCCACCAACCGGGCCACCGTATCGCCGAACTCGGCGCGGATCTCTTCGATGGTGATGGGGGTATCCTCGACGGTATCGTGCAGCACGCCGGCCACGATGGTAGGCACATCCAGGCGCAGGTCCGCCAGGATGGCGGCCACCTCCAGGGGGTGGTTGATGTAGGGCTCGCCGGAGAGACGCTGCTGGTTGGCATGGGCCGCCGAGGCAAAATCGATGGCACGGTTAAGCAGGGCGACTGCGTCGGGGTGCAGCGCCTCGACCCGGCGAACCAATTCTGCGCGATCCACGGCTTGCAACACACTAACCATACCAAAAGTATATATCAAAAAGGCCGTGGACGCAATTTAAATTCGAGTTGAGCGCTCAACAATTGCAGGTGAGAGGACTGCTCGTGGAGCGAGAAACGAGGGTGTCGAGAAATGCCCCCGTCGGTTAGAAACCGACGTCTGGGGATGGAAAGCCCGCGGCGCGGGCTTGGCACGCAGAGCCGTCGGATTCCATCCGACGGCGGGCAAGGCCCTTACGCGCCTTTTTTCACACCCTCTCAAAACCCGAAAACGAGGGTGTCGAGAAATGCCCCCGTCGGTTAGAAACCGACGTCTGGGGATGGAAAGCCCGCGGCGCGGGCTTGACACGCAGAGCCGTCGCATTCCATCCGACGGCGGGCAAGGCGGCAACATGCCTTTTTTGGACACCCTCCGAGAAACCAGTTTTGACCAATTGGGGCTTCAGGCCTACAATCTCCGTTTGTGTTGCCGTCCAGGGACCAAAGGCGGCTGCATAAATCTTGTCGAGAGAACGCGAGCATGGAAGTTGGTATCATCGGCCTGCCTTTGGCCGGCAAAACGACCCTTTACAACGCCCTCACCCGTAGCCGCGCAGAAGTTGCGCGCTACAACGCGGGCCGTTGCGAGATTCATACCGCCATTGTGGATGTGCCCGACCCGCGCGTGGGCACCCTGGTCCAACTCTTTAACCCGCGCAAGACTGCCTATGCCAAGATCCAATTCAACGACATCGGCGGCGTGGATCAAGGCCAGGCCAAGAATGGCGGTTTCGCCCCCGAAGTGCTCAACGCCATGAGCAAGTGCGACGCCCTGGTGCAGGTGGTGCGCGCCTTTGATGATGCGCTGGCGCCCCATCCTGCCGGCAGCATCGATCCCGCCCGAGACCTGGCCGCCCTGCGCCTGGAATTGATCCTCTCCGATCTGCTGGTTGTGGAGCGACGCTTGGAGAGGATCCAGCTTGGCCTGAAAAAGGGGCGCGATGCCGCCCTTTTGGAGCGCGAGAGGCTTTTGATGGAGCGTTTCAAGGCCACTTTGGAGGATGGCGGGCTGATCGGCGATCTGGAGCTGACCGCCGAGGAGCGCGCCTTGATCCGCGGCTTTCAGTTCCTCACCGCCAAGCCGGCGCTGGTGGTGGTCAATTTGCCCGAAGATGCCGCGGAGGAGCCGGATCTCTCCTGGGCCGACCATCGCCCCAACACCCGCGTCCTGGCCTTGCGTGGCGCGCTGGAGATGGAGATCGCCCAGCTGCCTCCGGAAGAGATGGCCCCCTTCTTGGAGAGTTACGGGATCAGCGAGCCCAGCCTGCCCCTGTTGGTGCGGGAATGTTACCGTCTTCTGGGGCTGATGTCCTTCTTTACCGTGGGCGAAGATGAGGTGCGCGCCTGGACCGTGCGCCAAGGGGCCACAGCGCTGGAGGCCGCGGGGACCATCCATAGCGACCTGGCCCGTGGGTTCATCCGCGCCGAAGTGATCTCTTACGAGGACATGATCGCCTGCGGCACCTTGACCGAGGCGCGCCGCCAAGGGAAGTTGCGCCTGGAGGGCAAGGAATATCGCCTGCAGGATGGTGATATCCTCAACATCCGTTTCAACCTCTAAGGCCGGGGCACAAGGCTCTAGGCTACGGATTTAGAGGGGTAACAGGGCCTGTCCCTCACGGAGCAATTCCTGGGCCTTTGCCGGCGAATCCGCCTCGGCAAAGATGCGCAAGAGCGGCTCGGTGCCCGAGAAGCGCAAGAGCAGCCATTGGTCGTCATCCAGCAGGAATTTGTAGCCGTCGAAAGAAGAGATGGAGCGCACAGGGTAAGGCCCCAACGCCGTCACGGCCCTTTGCTGCAGATGCCGCGGGAAGAGGGCGCGCATCTCTGGCGTGGCGGGCAGGTTCAGCTCCGCCATGTAGAGCCGCCCGATGCGGCCAAAGATCGCCTCCAAAAGCTGTGAGACCTTCTGGCCGGTCTTGGCCAGCATCTCCACCACCAAGGCGGCGGCCAAGATACCATCCTTGCCCAGGATGTGGCCGCGAATGGTCAACCCGCCGCTGCTTTCGCCGCCCAAGATGGCCCCGTGTTCCTGCATGGCGGCGGCGATGTGCTTGAACCCCACGGGCACCTCGTAGCACTTTTCGCCGAAAACCCTGGCCAGGCGATCCAACATGTGGGTCGTGGCCAGGTTGCGCACCACGGGGCCCTTTTCGCCGCGCACCTCGTGCAGATACCAGTAAATCAACACCAAAAGATCGTTCACCGAGATGTATTGCCCCTGCTCATCCACGATGGCGATGCGGTCGGCGTCGCCATCGGTGGCCAGGCCCAGGTCGTAATGTCCCTCTTTGATGGTGTGGATGAGCAGCCCCAGGGCCTCCAGGTTGGGCGCCGGCGAACGCCCGCCAAAGAGGGGATCCCGGCGATCGTGGATGGAGACCACCCGGCAGCGCGCCTCGGTGAGGATAATGTTGATGGTCACCTCGCCCACGCCGTACATGGGGTCCACCACGATGCGTAGCCCGGCATTGCGGATGGCGGCCATATCCACCAAGGATTCCACCGCATCCACATAGGCGTTGGTGTAATCTTGGTGCTCCACCAAACCCGCCTGGGTGGCCAGGGAAAGCTCGATCTTGACGATATCCTCGGCAGTGAGGGCGTTGGCCTCCTGTTCGATCTCGCGGGTCTCCTCATCCAAGAGAAGGGCTCCGTCGTGCTTGAACACCTTGAGGCCGTTCCATTCGGGCGGGTTGTGGCTGGCGGTGAAGGCGAGGCCGTAGGCGGCCCGGCGCAACACCGTGGCATAGGTGATGAGGGGCGTCGGCGCGGCCTCGCGGAGCAGGGCGACCCGCACATTGTTGCCGGCGAACACCTCGGCGGCGGCCTCGGCGGCGCCATCGGAGAGGAAGCGGCGGTCATAACCGATGAGCACGCCCCGCTCCTCCAGGTTGTGGCGCACCAAGCGGTTGGCCAGCGCCTGGGCCAGCCG
>DAOTZU010000310.1:0-2706 GCA_034433995.1 Anaerolineae bacterium | reverse complement strand
TTCGGGGTCGGCGAGGCGGTGAACGCGCCGGGGGTAAAGCTCCTTCAGGATGGAGAGGCCGACGAGCTCCCTTGGGTCGGCGCCGATGCGCATCCCCTCATCGGCCACCAGCAGGCAGGCCTTGCCCAGTTTGATGGCCTGAGACGAGCGGTTGTGCAAGGTGGAGCGCAGGACGAGGCTAGTGTGGGCCGCCTGGTCTTCCTCCACTGTCACCCGCCATTCCAAACCCTTTTCGGGGAAGATGAGGGTGAAATGCAGGGGATCCGTACCATGTTTGCCCAGGCGCGCAGCCGTGGAGGGCAAGCGCTCGCCATCGGCCTCGATGCTCAAGCGCCAAGACTCGATGCGGCAATGGGCGTCGCCATAGGCCAGGGTTTTCGTCCGAGGATTAAAAGTCAGCATGGCTCCTTCCTTGTTTCGGGTGGTCAGATCACCGGCACTTTGGGCGCCCGGGTGAGGACGCGGCAACCCTCCGGCGTGATCACCACCATGTCCTCGATGCGCACGCCGCCCCAACCGGGGAGATAGATGCCCGGTTCCACCGTGAGGACCATGCCGGCTTGCAGGGTATCAGTGGAGGTGAAACTGGCCCGGGGTTTTTCGTGGATGGCCAGCCCCACGCCATGGCCCAGGCCGTGGCCGAAATGTCCCTCGTGGCCGGCGCCATAGATGATCTTGCGGGCCACGGCGTCGGCCTCGGCGCCGGAGAGGCCGGGCTTGATGGCCGCCTCGGCGGCGAGCTGCGCCTGCAAGACCAGGTCCCACACGGCGCGATATTCCTCCGTCGCCCGGCCCAGGCAGAAGGAGCGGGTGAGGTCGGAGCAATAGCCCCGGTAGACCGCCCCCATGTCGATGACGATGGGTTCGCCCTCTTGGAGGGCTCGGTCCGAGGTTTGGGCATGGGCCATGGCGCCGTTTGGGCCAAAGGCGACGATGGGGGTGAAGGAGAGGGCCTCGGCGCCGTGGGTGCGCAGATAAACCTCCAGCTCCCAAGCCACCTGGCGCTCCGTCATGCCTGGCCGTATCCAGGCCATCAAATGCACCATGGCTTCATCGGCGAGGCGCACGGCCTCCTCGATGAGGGCCAGCTCCTCGGCATCTTTGACCTGGCGCAGGCCGGCCACCAAGCCGCTGGTGGGCACCCATTCCACCTGGGGCAACGCGGCCCGCCATTGTTCGTAGGTCTCCACCGTGAGGAAATCGCTCTCAAATCCCAGCCGCTTGAGGCCCAATGCGGTTACTTGGTTCGCCAGGACGGCGGCCAAGTCTTGGGGCACCTCCACCAATTCCCAATTCGGCGCTTGGAGCTTGACCTGCTCATAGTAGCGGAAATCCGTCGCCAAGAGGGCGCGTTCCTGGGTGAGGATGAGGACGCCCGCCGAGCCGGTGAAGCCGCTCAGGTAGCGGCGGTTCTCCGGCTGGCTGACCAAAAGCCCCTCCAGGCCCTGCTGGGCCATCACCTCGCGCACGCGGGCCAGACGTTGTTGCACGACCTTACCTCCTCGCATAGCAATCAGCTTTCAGCCATCAGCCGTCGGACTGGAAAGCGGCCTTGCTGCCCGAGCAACGGGCACAAGGCCCGGTTATCTTTCGGCCTCCCTTGGCTCGGGAGCCTCGACATTTTCCGTTTGTGCTTCCAGCGTGGTGGGCACCAGCTCCACCCGGAAGAGCTCCGCAAAGTGATGGGCGATGCGCCGGCGCACCTCTGCCATCTCGGGCGGTTGGGCTAACTCTTGGGCCAGGCTCGTGACCCAGCCGTCGGTGATGCCGCAGGGGATAATGAAGGACCAATGGCGCATGTCGGGGTTGACATTGAGGGCGAACCCATGCAGCGTGACCCCGCGTTTGATGCGCACCCCCAGCGCGGCGATCTTGTTCTCCCCCACCCACACGCCGATGATCCCCTCCCGGCGATGGGTGGCCAGGCCGAAATCGGCCAGGGCGCGCATGATCACCTCCTCCAGCCGGTGCATATAGTCGCTGGCGCCGAGGTTATAGCTGGGCAGGTGCAAGATGGGATAGCCCACCAATTGCCCCGGCCCGTGATAGGTCACATCGCCGCCGCGCTCCGTCTGTTGCACCTCGATCCCTTCGCGGGCCAGCACCTCCGGCGGGGCGAGGATGTGGGAGGGATCGGCCCGGCGCCCCAGGGTGATCACCGGGGTATGCTCCAAGAGGAGGAGCAGGTCGCCGATAAGCCCCTGCTGGCGGCGCTCCGCCAGGCGGTTCTGCAGTTCCTGCATCGGCCCGTAGGGCTCCACTCCCAGTTGGACCAGCCCCACGCGCTTGAACTGTGTGGTCTCTGTCAATGTTGACCTCTTTCCCCCCTCACCCGGCCTCTCCCCCAGGGGGAGAGGAGGGCAGGCCCTCTCCCGCCGGGAGAGGGGTGGGGGGAGGGGTGGTTGTCGTGCCCTGTTTTCCCCCCCGCCCGGCCTCTCCCCCAAGGGGAGAGGAGGGCAGGCCCTCTCCCACCGGGAGAGGGGTGGGGTGAGGGGTGGTTGTCGTGCCCTGTTTCCCCCCTCACCCGGCCTCTCCCCCAAGGGGAGAGGTGGGAAGGCCCTCTCCCGCCGGGAGAGGGGTGGGGTGAGGGGCGGTTGTTGTGCCCTGTTTTCCCCCCTCACCCGGCCTCTCCCCCAAGGGGAGAGGTGGGAAGGCCCTCTCCCGCCGGGAGAGGGGTGGGGTGAGGGGTGGTTGTCGTGCCCTGTT
>DAOTZU010000309.1:0-36075 GCA_034433995.1 Anaerolineae bacterium | reverse complement strand
CGCTTAGAGGGTACTGAAAGTGAACTCGTCCATGCGGCGGATTGCCTCAGCCACCGGTTGCAATCCTTCGACCCGCTTAGAGGGTACTGAAAGTTCTTCGACACCGTCCGCAACGACAATCAGTTGCAATCCTTCGACCCGCTTAGAGAGTACTGAAAGCGTATAACAGGTATCCCCCCGCCTCGTAGCCTGGGAGGTGCAATCCTTCGACCCGCTTAGAGGGTACTGAAAGATTGAACTCTTCCGCCAACCGGTATTTCTCTCGAAGAAGTTGCAATCCTTCGACCCGCTTAGAGGGTACTGAAAGAAAAACATTACATAGCTTGTTGGAATGTCTATCAAGGTTGCAATCCTTCGACCCGCTTAGAGGGTACTGAAAGGTCCAATGGCCAGTCCGAAGCCCAGTCCAGCCAGTCCAGTTGCAATCCTTCGACCCGCTTAGAGGGTACTGAAAGTCGGGTACTAATATAGGCGTCTCGGTGGCGGACAGAGTGGCAATCCTTCGACCCGCTTAGAGGGTACTGCAAGGGAAACGGAAAGGGTACCCCGTATTCCCCACACGCGCGGGGCTGAACCGGTCACGGCGCGTTACCGCCACCACCATCGCTTGGTCTCCTTGAGGCCCAGGGGCGAATGGATGACGCCAAGCGCGGCGGGAAAGAGGGCAAGACGATGGCCGACGGAGTAGGATACATCAAGCTTTCGCGGGAACAGATACGGGAAGCGCTATTGCGGCTTTACCCGGAGCTGGCCGACCAGCCCGAGCGATTGGCGCAGTTGATCGAGATTGGGTTAGAGTTGGAAGAGTACGCGGCTCGCGACGCCAACGATATGATTCTCTGGGTAAAGCCCGAGAAACCGCAAGATGGTGATCAATAAGCGGTCAGCATAAAAATATTGGCGTCGAACATTATCCGCATTCTGGACAGGGCTTTGCCATACTCCGCCGTACACCGCCCACCACAAGCGCACCTCGCCGCTGGGCGATACAACCTTCATCTGGGCAACGTCTGTCGGGCATAGCAAAACCCCTCCGATTGCTGTAATATTGCTGTACGGCTTCGGAGGGGCTCTTGTCGCCCTAGATATTGTGATGTGGGGAGTGGTAAGGGGCTACAGGTTGTGTGTTCAGTGGGCCCACCCGGATTCGAACCAGGGACCAACCGGTTATGAGCCGGCTGCTCTCACCGCTGAGCTATGGGCCCGGATGGAAAGGGGTACTTTGCTCCCACAGATAGGGGAATGCCCACCGCCCCACCCCTCACGGGGCTGCCCAACCACGCTGCAGGCCAATTATACCCCAGAATGGACGAAGGGCAAAGCGCTGCCCCCTGAATGGACTAGAGAAAGGGCACGGCCGGCGGGGGCGCGGGGAGAGGGCCTCCCTCGCCGCGAAAGGCCCGCACCTTGTCGAGGACATGGGCGCGCAGCGCGCTCAGCAGCTCGGCCCCCTGGGCCGTGGTGCGCAGGGTGAGATGGGGGGCCACGTTATCATAGAGCTGCGCGGCCACCGCCAAAGGAATCTCCAAGCGGGTGTACACCCAGGCCAACAGTTCGCCATAGAGGGCCAGCTCGCGGAATTCGCCAAAGGAGGTGGTGGGCTGCCCATCCCAGGTGAGGCGGGGCGCTTCGGCAAGGACCGCCCCCCGCAAGGCGCCCTCCACGATGGTCACCGTCTCGGGGCCATAGTGCCAGTAATCCTCGGCCGTGAGAGAGGCCAGGTTGGGCGCTGCCCGCACAAAAAGCTCCTCGGCCATCTCGCGTCCATAGACCTTGTACCCGCTGCTGATATCGGGCACGCCGGCCCCCTGGCAGTGGCCCAGGTTCAACGCACGTCCCTCTTGGGCCAGGCGATAGGCCAGCGCATCCAGGGTGAGCCGGTCCAACAAGGGCTCCAGCTCTCCGCGCAGCCAACCCATGGGCCGATGGCGGCTGCGGCGCGCCCCGGCCACGATGCAGCGCGAATGGCCATAGCCCCGGTGCAGATGCCAGGCCATGCGCACCAGGGTGGGCATATCGGCGATGGCGTGGTCGCCGTCGCCATCGCGGATGACGATGTAATCTACCTGGGGCCACGCCCCCAGCAAAGCAGCGATCCCTTGGCGGATGGCCCAGAGTTTGCCCCGGTTTTCCGGCAAGACGATGAGGTTGAACTGGGCACCCCAATCTTCGCCAAGGCGCCCGCGCACCTCGGTCACCAGCTCCGCCGTGCGCAGGTCGCCATCCACCACCACCCAGATGTGCTCCCAGGGTAGATAGTGGCCACAATCGCCCAGGGTGATCCATAGCAACTGACGGATCATCTCCGTCGAGGGTTTGGCCGAAAAATAGGCCGGGATGACCATCCCCGTCCGCTCGGCCAGGGTGCTGTGCCCGATCCATCCCTCCACGATATTTCTCCTCCTCCATAGCGTTCAATGATCCCTGCGGGGTGAATATGAGAGGCGGCCCAGAGATTTAGCCTTGGGCTAAGGGCAGACGCTTGACCACCATCAGGGTGATATCGTCAAATTGAGGACAATCGCCCGTAAAGACGCGCAGCGCCGCATCGATCAGGTTGACCAAGGTCTCGGCGTCCTGTTCGGTGGCCCGCTGGAGCAAGCTCCGCAGGCGCTCCTCGCCGAACTCCTCGTCCTGTTCGTTGATGGCCTCGATCACGCCGTCGGTGTAGGCCACCAAAACATCGCCCACTTGAAGCTGGATCGTCTCCTCAACGAGCTCGGGATCCTCCAAGACGCCCAGGATCGTGCCCGGCGGCGACAGAGGCACGATACGGCCCTCGGCCGCCCACACCCAGAGCGGCGGGTTATGCCCGGCGCGGGCATAGGTCAGCAGGCCGGTCTCCAGGTTGAGCACGCCATAGAACATGCTGACGAACATGCCCGAAGCGGAATCCTCCAGGAGCACCTGGTTCACCCGGCGCAAGACTTGGGCCACGCCCAAGGTGCCCAGGGCCACGGTACGCATCACCGTGCGCGAAAGGGCCATATACAGCGCCGCTGCCACCCCCTTATCCGAGACATCGGCGATGACCAGGCCCAGATGCTGGGCATCCAAGCGGATAAAGTCATAGAAATCGCCGCCGATCCCCCGGGCGGCGCGCCACTCCACCACCAGGTCCCAGCCCGGAAAGTGCGGGCAACGGTCGGGCAAAAAACTTTGCTGGATCTCCTGCGCCAGCTCGATCTCGCGGCGGAGGCGTTCCTGTTGCAGCGTCTGCTGGTACAGCCGGGCGTTCTCGATGGCCATGGCCGCGTAATTGGCGATGCCGGTGAGGATGGTCCTGCGGTGGGTGGCCAGGCGCCGGTTCCCCTCCATCTCCAGGGTCACCAGGGCGCCCAAGACCTGACCCTTGGCTCTGAGGGGCAAAGCCATGTATTCCCCCTGGGGCGGAAAAGCGGCCAGGGGAGGAGGCAAATAGCGGGTCAGTTCCTCGGCGGGGCCCTGCAAGATGGCGCCGCCCTCGCGCACACGGAGCAGCAAAGGCAGTTGATCGGCGGCGAAACGCTGCTGCCGCACCGCGGCCGCTTGCTCCCGCGGCAGGCCGGCCACCTCGGCGACGATAAATGCCCGCTCCTCCTCGGACCACAAAAAGATCAGGCAGCGATCCACCCCTGTGAGCATGGGCGTGAGCCGTGTCGTGGTGGCCAAGATCTCCTCGGCGGTGGTCAGCTGGGCCACAGCCTCGGCCACCTGCAACAGGGCCGTGGAGACCCAGGCCTGTTCCTGCTGGGCCTGATAGAGGCGGCTATCCTCGATGGCGATGGCGATCTGGTCGGCCAGAATCTGCAAGACGGCGACGTCCTGTTCGCTGAAGGCGCCCGGGCGGTCGCTCTGCAGATCCAGCACGCCCAAGACGCGCTGCTCCACCCGCAGGGGCATGGCCAACTCGGCGCGGGTCTCCGCCAGGCGCGCATCGGGCACAAAGTCTGGCTCCTGCCGCACATCGGAGACGAGCACGCTTCGGCCGCTGGCCGCGGCGCGCCCCACAATCCCTTGATTCCACGGTATGGTAACGCCCCGCGCCTGGATGAGCGGGCTGGAGCTGGCCTGGAAAACCACCTCTTGGCGTTCGGCGCTGACGGTGAAAATGGCCACGTGATAATAGCCAAAAGTTTCCTGCACCAACGTGACCGCATCCGCCAAGAGGGTCTGCAGATCGAGGATGGAGGCCACTTTACGGCTCACGGCCGCGATGGCCACCAATTGAGCGGCGCGCTCCTGCTCTTGGCGATACAGCCGCGCCGTGTGTAACCCCAGCGCCGCCTGAGAGGCCAGCCGCACCAACGCTTGCTCATCCTCGGCGGTAAAGGCGTGGGGCTGGGGGCTTTGAAGGGAGATCACCCCCAACAGCTCACCATCCATGGCGATGGGCACATACAAGGCGCTCCGCGGTGGCGCGCCAACCGCCAACGGGGGAAAGGGCCACGCCTCGGCCGGGCCATCTTCCAAGCGAAGGGGTTGGCCGTGGGCCGCCAGCCAACGCAAGGCCCCTTCGCCCGGCGGATGGGCGGCGGGCAACACCTGCCCGTCCACCGCCACGAGGGGTGTGCTGATCTCACCGCTTTGCTGGCCGCGCAGTTGGAGGACAAAGGTGGGTGCCTCCACCATCTGGCTGCAGTAATGATGGAGCAGCCCGCAGATTTCCTCCAAATCCAACCGCGCGCTCAAGAGGGCCTGGCTCAGCCCGCCCAGGGTGGCCAGCTCGCGTACATGCCGCCGCTCCTCGTCCAGGGAGAGCAAAAGCTTCCGCAGCACCAAGCCCACCGTCAAGATGACCAGCAGGGTCAAGATCAGCAGGGCCGAGCTGGGGGAGTGATACGCCGCGCTGACGATCACCGCAGCGGGCAGCGGGGCCAGCTCGATGACCAAAGAATAGGGCAAGATGCGCCTGAGGAAGCGCATCATCCCTGCATATCCGTGGCGGATCCCTTCGGCCACACACCAACCGAGGTGATCCACCACGAACCAGGCCACACAAGCCGAAAGCAGAGCGGGAAGGCCCTCCCAGGTGATCTCGAACAAGGGGAGCCCGCCACCCAGGGCGGTGTAGCACGTTCCCGCGGCCGCGACCATCCAGCCGTTCAGGCCGCTACCAAAGAGGGCCAGCAACAACTTGTCCGTCCAGGGGCGCCGGGGGCGTTCGCCCGGGCAGATCAATCGGCAGAGGGCGCTGCTGGCGCTGGCCACCAAGCCGCCACCGGGGATACCCAAACTCAAGAGGGCGGCCAGATCAATGACGCCCACCAAACTATGGGTCACATCCGTGGCCACCTGAACGCCCAGACGCTTGGTGCCCGCCGAAAGGAGGATAAACAGGATGATGGCCGCTGCAGGGTAAGGTTGGCGGGCCTTGAGGCAAGCCAGGCCGATGACCGCCCAACCGCCGAGGCCCACCGCCAAGCTGTAGAGAAAACCCACAAGGCGCCGCTGAGGAGGGTTCATCGCCTGCCTATTCTTGGACGCGGGGGGTTTCCGGCGCCGCCGGCGAGGCCTCGGGCTCAATCTCCAGGAGGCGATCAAAACCGCACAGTTGGAGCATCTTGTGGATGCGGGGCGCGAGATGCCGCAACACCAGCCGGCCCCCATGGCGCTGTTGACGGCGATGGGCCAAAAGCAGGATGCGCAGACCACGGCTGCTGATGTACGTCACCTGGCCCAGATCCACAACGATGGTGGTGATGCCCCTTTCGATCAGCTTCCTGAGCTGGTCGTCCAATTGGGTGGCGTTGGAGGCGTCTATGCGCCCGGCGAGGGGCAGGAGATGAGGAACGGTGCCCGGGAGGGGATCGTTCATGGGGAGCGCCTCTTGCGCCGCTTGCGCATGATCACCGTATTCCCTTCCGTGGGGTGGGCGCGAAAATCCACCTGATCCATCAACTCCCGCATGAAAAAGAGACCCAGCCCGCCCGTCGCCCGCTTCTCCAAGGGCGCTGCGAGATCGGGCTTGGGCACGGCGGACGGATCGAAAGACGCGCCGTAATCCGTCACCCGCACGACAAAATCCTCGCCCTCCACATAGCAACAGACCCGCACCAGGCCGTCCTCTCGGCCGCCGTAGGCGTGCTCCATGCTGTTGGTGCAGGCTTCGTCCACCGCCATCTGCACGTCAAACACCTGGGCCTCGTCCAGGCCCGCCTGCCGGGCACGCTCGGCGACGAACTCGGCGATCTGGCCGAGGTTGCGGAAACTGCTGGAGACGCAAAGCTCATACTCTTGGGTCATGCTCGCTAAAAGTTGCCCACAGCAGCCGTGCTATCCTCGTAAACCTTCATTACGGGCAAGAGGCCGGCCAGCTCGAACACGTGCCGTATGTGATCGTTCAGTCCGGCCAAGTACACATCGCCCCGGTTCCAGCGACGGCACTCTTTGTAAGCCGCCACCAGAGCGCGGATGGCGGCACTGCCGAAATATTCCACCTGACCCATGTCCACGACGAGGTGAAAGACGCCATCATCCAGCGAAGCGCGCAAGGCGCGCTCCAATTCCGGAGCGGTGCTGCTATCAAAGCGCCCCTGCAGCGCCAACAGGTCACACCGCTTGAACCGCGATTTTTTGATCTCCATCCCGGCCTCCACCTTTTATTTTGCGCCCATCTACCCCATAACACAACGTGAACGGTCTTACGGCGCTGGCCTCGGCTCCAGACCGATCAGCCTCATGCCGGCCGCGCCCAGCCCCACCACAAACCACAAGAGCGCCGCCGCGTGGGGAAAGTTGAGGTTGAACAAATAGTGATCCAAGATCCCCCCGATCAACGCGCCCACGACGGCCAAACCGGCGCCCAACACGATGGGCTCCAGGTCGGGCCGGCGCCTCCAAAGCGCCAGGCGGGCAAAGAACCCGTGGAGAAAGCTCCCCATGGCGACGAGAAAAGCTGAGAGACCGATGACGCCCATCTCCTCGGCGATGAGCAGATACACATTAGAGACGCCCAAATATGTATCAATATCCGGGGTGCCGGCGAACCCCACGCCGAACCACGGATAACGCGAGATCAAGATGAGGGCATCCTTGTATTCGCCGAAACGCATCTGGGTGGCCAGGTCTTGGCCCTGCACGCCCTCGATGAAATGCTCCACATAGGCCCGGCTGGGCGGCAGGACGAGCAACACCACGATGCCGGCCAGGATATACCAGAGCATCTTCGGATAACGCAGCGCGCTCAACAGCACCAGGGCAACGACCAGCCCGGCAAAGGAGCCCCGGGAGAAGGTGAGGACCATGCAGGTGACCATCGTCACCAGCATGAGGATGAGCCAACCTCGCTTGAGGATGGGCTGCGGGGCCAGCACCTGGGCCGCGGTGAGGGTGGTTACAAAGATCAACATCCCGCCCAGGATGTTGGGATCCACCGAGGTGGAGATGGCCCTGAGGGGCAAGGAAGGATCGTCCTCCACGTAACGCAATACCTCCGGGCCGCTGGGATAGCGCACCACCCGCAAAGCCGAAAGCACACGAATGGCCAGCGTCTCGGGCAGGACATATAACACGATGCCGATGGCCGCCGCCGCGAAACCGGCCAGGATCAAGGCCAGGGTCACAAGCCGCACATCTTGGGCGCGGCGCAAGGTGTTGGTGACCAGCCAAAAGACCGCCACGCTGAGCAAGATCTCGACGAAATGGCGCACCACGTTGGCCGTCAGCGGGCTATGGCTCAGACCGGCGATGAAGGAGACGAGGGCCAAGCCCATAAACACCAGGATCGCCCCCGTGGGCACCGGGGCGATGAACTCGCCCTCCTTGTGGGTGACCAAGCGGCTGATCCAGACAAAGAACACCAGTGCCAAGGCCAGGTCAAGAAAAGTGGGGGAGAAGCCGATATCTATGGGCACCGCCGCAAAGGGCAAGAGACAGATGATGCCGGCCAGGACGATCAGCCCCACCGTGATGCTGCGCATCATCAGGTAGGCCAGCGCCAGGGCGAACAACACCGCGCTGCCATAGATGGCGCCCAGTAACCCCAGAATCGCCCCCACGGGCACGCCGGCTGCCAAGCACAACGCCAAAACCGTCACCGCCCGCACCCAGCGCTCACGATGGAGCAAGCCCCGCTGGATCCGTTCCCCGAGCAAGATGATGCACCCCGCATAAATGTGTTAAGCACATGGTAACACAAAAGAGGCCCGATGGCAAAGCGGGAGGGAAAGGTGTTGGCAAGCAAGAGTTGTGCCTCCTCACAGCCTGTGCTATACTGCAGCCAAATCTTGTAGGATGGTTGATACTTATGGAACAGAGAAGCTGGTCCCTCGCCAAGGCGAAGGAAGATTTCGCCCGGGCCAAACGCGCCGCGAGCATGCGTCGTTTGTGGGCCAGCCTCACCGGGCAACACAACGATCTGGTGCCCTTCGAGGACCTGAAAAAGACCGTCGGCATGTTGAACCAGCACTATCGCGGCGTGCGGCCCGTGCCTTTGGACAAGATCATCGGCAGCATCAACCGCAGCACAGATTTCGATCGCGCCTTCTTGCCCACCCAAACCCACACCCGCCGTAAGTGGATGAGCGTGGATTCGGCCTATTTGGAGGGGATCAACCTGCCTCCCGTCTCCCTCTACAAGATCGGCGAGGCCTACTTTGTGGTGGATGGGCACCACCGCGTATCCGTCGCGCGGCAAAAGGGGCAGACGTTCATTGACGCCGAGGTTACCGAGGTGCAGAGCCGCGTGCCGGTCACCGCGGATCTCACCGTCGAAGACTTGGACGTTTTGGCCGCCTACCGAGATTTCCTGGACCAGACCAAACTGGACGTGCTGCGCCCTGACCAAGACATCCGCCTCACCATGGCCGGCGACTATGCCAAGCTCCTGGATCACATCCGGGTGCACAAATATTTTGTAGAGACCGAGGAAAAGCGCCTGCTGGATTGGTCAGAGGCCGTCACCCATTGGTATGACCATGTGTACCTTCCCCTGGTCCAGACGATCCGCAAGTACAAGCTGCTGAAGGATTTTCCCGGCCACACCGAGGCCGATCTGTATCTGTGGATTATCGAACACGCCTATTACCTCTCGCAACAGCTCAATCAGCAATTGCGCCCGCAAGAGGTGGCCCGCGATTTCGTCTCGCGGTTCAGCCGCCGTCCGCGGCGCCTGCTGGAGCGGGCGGTGCGCACGGTGCGGAGCTTGCTCATCCCCAATCAGATCGAAAGCGGCCCGCCGGCGGGCACCTGGCGCGAGGAGCGCATCGAAGATCGGGAGACGTCCCACCTCTTTCGCGATATCGTGGTGACGGTGACGGGCGCCGAGACCGGCTGGCGCGCCCTGGCCCAGGCGGCGGAATTTGCCCAGCGCGAAGAGAGCGTGCTCCATGGATTGCACGTGGTCACGGCCAATAACGAACAGGCCCTGGCCTACGGCAACCGCGTGCTGGAAGAGTTCTCCCGCCGCTGCCAGGCGTTGGGGGTCAAATATACCACCAGCCTGGCGGTGGGCCAGGTGGATGAGCAGATCATCCAGCGCGCCCGCTGGGCCGATATGGTCGTCATCAACCAGCGCATGGTCCATGGGCGTTGGGTGCAACGCCCCTTGGGCACCATCTTTCAGACGGTGGTCACCCAGGCGGCGCGGCCCATCCTGGCCGTGCCGGGCACAGAGGTGCGGCCGATCCAGCAGATCCTGCTGGCCTACGATGGCAGCAACCAAGCCCGCGAAGCGCTGTTTGTCTTCCGTCACCTGGTGAGCTGCTGGCGTGTCCCCGGCACCATCCTCACGGTGGAGGGCGGCCATTGCGACCGCGAGACGCTGGACCTGGCGTGGCAATACGTCCAAGAGGCCGCCGAGGCCACCATGGTGCATACCCGCTATGAGCAAGGGGAGGTGGCCGACGTGATTTTGCGGGCGGTGGAGGAGGAAAAGGCGGATCTCCTCTTGATGGGCAGCTATGGCTACCAGCCACTGCTCAAAGCCTTCCTGGGCAGCACGGTGGACCGGTTGCTCCGTCAGGCCTGGTTCCCGGTGTTGATCTGTCATTAAACCTGTAGGAGTTGCCCGATGCACCCCGGCTCCCCCTTGGGGGCAAGGAACCACAAAAACACGGAGCGCCCGGAGGATCGCGTTTGCTCTCCGGGATCTCGGCGCCTGCGTGGTTGCATCCGCCAAGGGCCGACGCTGCAGATCATGGGGTGCGCCTCAGCCAAGTGCCTGGGGCTGCTCATCTGCCTGGCGATGACGCTGTGCCCTTGGGCACAGCCGGCCCGGGCCGCCGGGCCCGATTACAGCGTGCCCGGCCGGTGGACTTGGCCCTGGGCCTGCGGCGCGGGCTACCGCATCAGTTGGGGTCCCGCCGATCATTGGGCCTTCGGCAAGGCCACCGGCCTAGCCTATGATCTGGCGATGCCCGAAGGTACCCCTGTGTACGCCCCCACCGGCGGCATGGCCTACTTTTTGCACGATGAGCGCCCTCTGGAGACCAACTATGGCTATTACGTCGAGCTGGTGGATGGCGATTGGCTCATCCGTCTGGCCCACCTGCGCGACCCGGCCTCCGGCGAACGCATGGTGCGCGCCGGGGAACTTTTGGGCTACGCCGGCCGCTCCGGCGTCTCGGCGGCGCATCTCCACCTGGAGATTTTGGTGTGGAACGGCGCCCGCTGGGTGGCCCCCGATGTCCATCGCCTGCAACGCCTCTTTGGCCTCCCGCTGGCCAACCTAGAGACGGGGGCGATCCTCACCAACGAGGGGTGCGCGGCCCAGGTCTCCTGGGCCGCGCCGGTGCAACCGTTGCAACCCAACCCTCGCCTGGGCGAGGCCACGGATCTGCTGGTCTCTCTGCGCAACGATGGCCTCGATGCTCTCCTCGTGGAGACCGTCCAGCTCACCCTTTATGCCCCCACGGGGGCCTCGCTGGTGGCCGAGACCCGTGGGGCATGGACCCTCCTCGGCAAAAAGACCCTTTCGGTGGGGGTGCGCGCCTACCCCAGCGTATCGGGGACATGGCGGGTGGGACGGGTCACCGTGCAGGCCCAAGGCGTGGTCTATGGTCTGGCGGCCACGGGCTCATGGTTCGTGGCGCCCTCGGCGCTCAAACTGGTCGATCTTCTGGCCCCCTCTGAGCTGGACGCGGGCGGCGCCATCGCCTTGGAGGTCACCTTGGAAAACAGCGCCGCCGTGGGCCTCGCCTTCGATGACCTCGTGGTCAAAGGTCTGGATCCAAAACAGGTGCCTTGGACGGCCTCCCTGGGGAGCGCCGGCGTCATCCCAGGCGGGGCCACGCGGCGTTTTATCCTCCAGAGCAACAGCGTGCCGTGGCGGGTGGGCCTGTGGACCATCACCGAGATCGGCTACCGGCAAGGGGCGCAGACGTTCTCCTTTGCCTCTGTGGACCGTTCCTTCGCCGTCCATGGGCCAGAGCTGATCGCGGAACAACTGGTGCTCTATGCCATGCCTGACCGGGTGAACGTCTTTATGCGCATCATCAATGTGGGCGACCAGCCGGTCACGCCAGAGGCCATCGAGTTGTGGGTGGGCGATGCCGAGGGCGAGGATGCCCGTTCCCTGCGGCAAACACAGGTGGGCCCCTTGTTGCCCGGACAGGCCGCTTTTATCCAGCTCAACGCGCCCCTCACGTGGGTGAGGGAGCGCTGGCGGCTCTTGGGGGCGGGCTATTGGCGCGAGGGAATGTTCTACTGGTTGGAGCTACCTGCGCAGCCCGTGGTCATCGCCGAATGAACTTGCGGTGTCGTGCTGATGGGCAACATCTTTGATGGCTTGGCCTGTGGCTATGACCGCGGTATGTGGTTCCTGGAAGCTCTGCTTTTGCGGGGTTTGCGGCAGAGCCTCTATCCCCACCTGACGGGCCGCGTGCTGGAGCTCGGCGTGGGCACGGGGGCGAACTTGCCGCTCTATGCCCCAGGCGTCACCCTCGTCGCCATGGACCTGAGCGAGGAGATGCTCCGCCGCGCCCGTGGCCGCCCCACCCGGGCCCGTGTCTATTGGGTACAGGCCGATGCGCTGCGCCTTCCCCTGCGCAGTGAGAGCTTTGACTACGTGGTAACCTCCCTCGTCTTGTGCAGCGTCGCCGATCCGGTCGCAACCTTGGGCGAGGTGCGCCGCGTGTTGCGGCCCGGAGGTTGGCTGGCCATGGTAGAGCACGTGCGGGGCGAGGACGGGTGGATGCGCTGGCTCACCGATGTCTTGGAGCGCCCTTGGCACCGCCTCAGCCGGAGCTGCCACCTCAACCGCGAGACGGCCCGCCTGGTGGCGGATGCCGGCCTGCGCCTGGTGTGCACCACGCGCCATGGCCTGGGGCTGTTTCAGATCATCCTGGCGCGCAAGGACCGACGATAGTCATGGCAAAGCAGGAGCTGCCCGTAATCCCCACTCCTGAATCCCAACCCTCTCCAGGCCGGACGGCGCCGGGGTTGGGGGCGAGCCCGCGTCTGCTGCTGGGCCTGGCCTTGGGGTTGGCGGCCTGGGCGCAATGGTGGCTGGATCGGCGGATGCACTTGGGGGTGGCGCTGGGGCTCTACCTCCTCGGCGCTGTACTCTATGCCCTCACCAACCCGTTGCCAGCCCATCTTTATGGGCCTTCCGCAGGCACAGGCACCCAAAGCCCCTCATGGTCCCTCCATCGCGCGTACTTATTATGGGCGGTCCTTTTTGCCGCCCTGGCCGTGCTGGGCCTCGACCGTGATAACCGGGCCCTTGGCTTGCTCTCGTGGGCGGTGAGCATCCTCTTGTGTTTTCTGGCCTTGCCACCGCGCCCAAGGTCGGCAGATCCGAGGGAAAAGCTGATCGCCCCCGCAGGCCGGGGCCGCTGGCTCATCTCCTGGAAGCTGGTGGGGCTGGGCGTCGCCCTCGTCTTGGGCTTCGCCCTGCGGGTGTACCGTTTGGCGGAGCTCCCCGCCGATCTGGGCCCGGAGGCGCCGCAACATTATTACGCCGCCCAGCGGTTGCTCCGGGAAGGAGCCGCGTCTGGGCTCGCCACGCCGGCCGTCGGCGAACTGTTCTATTATCTCGCCGCAGCGCTGGCGCGCCTCGGCCGCCTGAGCCCCTACAGTCTGCGCCTTACCTCGGCCCTCGTGGGCACGGCCACCATCCCTGCCCTCTATTTTTTGGCCGCCGAGTCCTTGGGATATGAGGCGGGCGTCTGGGCAGCGCTCCTTTTGGCGGTGAACAAGTGGCACATCCTCCTCAGCCGCATGGGAGATCCCATCTCCCTGGTGCCCCTGGGCGGCGCCCTGCTCCTGTACTTTGTGGCGCGGGGCTTGCGCCGGGGCCACCCCCGCGATTGGGCCTGGGGCGGGTTGGTGCTGGGTTTGGGGGCGTGGGCACATCCCCATCTGCTCTACGGCGTTTTCCTGGTGGTCGGCTGCGGTCTCCTCTACGGGGCGCTCTGCGGCAGGCGCAAGAGCCGGCGCGCCTTGGAGGCCGTGCCATCCCCCTGCTGGCCACAGGATCTCCACCGGCTGCTCGCCGGCATAGGGTTGCTCTTCCTGGTGACCCTGGTCGTCGCCGGGCCCTGGGCGCGCTCCATCGCCGCCACGCCCAGAGCCTTGCTGCTCCCGGCATCCTCCGCGCCCGCCGCCTCGGATGCTGCCATCCTGGCCACGGCGGAGGGCGGCGTCCCCTTGCCCCGCATCCTTCTGGGCCTGGCGCTCTTGAACCTCCAGGGCGACACCAACCCGCGCCACGGCGTGCCCCTGGAGCGGGAGCTGGGTTTTCTGAGCAGCACGCTCTTGGTTTTGGGATGCGCCACCGCCCTGGCCCGGCCCCGGCGCGGGGCCCACATCCTTGTGTTGCTGGGCCTCCTGACCTTTTGGGCGCCGCTGTTTGTGAGCTTGGCCCAGGGAAACAGGGTGGATAGCCTCTTGGCCGCTGGCACGGTCATCCCCGCCTTGGTGCTGGCCGCCCTGGCCCTCACCTCCCTGCGCGCTGCCCTGCGGGATGGATTGGAGCGCCTCTTGGCTCAAACCTGGCGTGCGCGTCCGCTGGTGGTGGCCATGGTCCCCGTGATCCTGGTGGGCGCCCTGTGGTGGGGCGAGGCGGGCGAGAGCTCTCGCGATTATTTTTACGCCTACCGCCGCCTCGCGCCGGATGTGGCCAACTATTCTTTGGAAGAGCAGTTGGCCCGGCGGATGGTGGCCTTCCGGGAAGGGCCCAGCTATGTGAAACCCTGGCCCCAGTGGTACGACCGCGCCGCCCTCAATGTGCACCTGGATGCCGCAGGCCGCGGACCCGCCGTCGAGATCGAGCGGTTGGCGCCGGACGCGCCGCCCTTGGCCGGGTTTCAGGGGAAGATGCTCATGCTGCTCGCGCCCCAAGATAAGCCAAGCTTGGCCACGCTACAGGCCTATTTCGTGCGCTGGGCGGTGTTGGGCGAGGCCTATCCGGGCGGTGAGCCGGCGTTCATCGCCTTCTACGGAGAAAAGTAAGGGGGATGCCGGGCAAAGGTTATCCTTCCTGAGGCGGGCCCAGGTGTTCCTCAATCAATTGCAGCAACCAGGGAAGGTCTTCGATGGTCCCGGGCTCCAGGCGGATGGTCCAAGGATCCCCGGAAGGGCCGGGAGGGCCCACCAGCTCATAGACGATGGGGGGCAGGTTGGTCATCAGTTTGCCCCGCCGGAAGAACCGGCTGAGGCCGGCCACGCGCCCCAGCCGGGTGAAGCGCAAGAGGGTGGAATGCTGGCGAAAGGCGCGGATCTCTGACCAGGCCAAACGCTGGTTGCCCCACTTGGAACGGCGCTCGATATAGGCATCGGTGACGATGACCTCCTCGGCGCGCAACATGGCATAGTAGTACAGGCCCACGCCGATGGGGGCCAAGAGGAGGAGCAGGTAGAGCCATAACCAGGCCGTGTGCGCCAGGCGACCCAGAGTTGCCGTGAGGCCGGTGCCCCGGCTCGCGATCCAGCAAAAGAGCCCGCCGCTGACGAGGGAGAGGGCCGTGAAAAGCCGGAGATAATGTCCCCCCTCGCCGCCGAAACTCTCCCGCGCAGGCACGGGCGAGCCACAGCGTGGGCAGGGCGTCCCCCCTGGCGCGGATTGCCGACATTCAGGGCACAGCATCCCTCACCTCGTCGCATGCTTGTCTTGCACGTTTTGACAAACCGCCCCCGGCCATTATCCTATCGGCGCAACATGTCACCCGTAGGCCGGCAGCAAGAAAGGAGCAGCGTGTCCGTATTCAACCTCGCCGAGCATCCTCATCGGCGCTACAACCCGCTCACCGAGGAGTGGATCTTGGTCTCTCCGCACCGCACCAAGCGCCCCTGGCGAGGCCAGGTGGAAAGGCCCGCCGTGGAACGGCGACCCTCGTACGATCCCCAGTGTTACCTCTGTCCGGGCAACGAGAGGGCCGGGGGCGTGCGCAACCCCATGTACACGGGGACCTTTGTCTTTGATAACGATTTTGCCGCCCTCTTGCCCGATACCCCTGAAGGCGAATACCGTTCGGGAGACCTCCTCATCGCCCGGGCCGAGGCCGGCCTCTGTCGGGTGGTCTGTTTCTCCCCGGATCACAGCTTGACGCTGCCCCAGATGGACGAGACCGCCATTCGCCGCGTGGTGGAGGTGTGGACGGAACAATATCGGGAGATCGGTGCCCGCCCCAACATCACCTATGTGCAGATTTTTGAAAACAAGGGCGAGATGATGGGCTGCAGCGCCCCCCATCCCCACGGGCAGATCTGGAGCAACGCCTCGTTGCCCCAACAGCCCGCTCTGGAACAGCGCGCCCAGGCCCGCTATCGCCAGGAACACGGCTCTTGCCTGCTCTGCGACTATCTGGCCCTGGAGCACGCCCGCCAGGAGCGGCTGGTCTGCGCCAACGCCCACTTTGTGGCCCTGGTGCCCTTTTGGGCCGTCTGGCCCTTTGAGACCATGGTCCTCAGCACGCGCCACGTCCCCTCGTTGGCAGAGCTCACCGCCGAGGAACAGGCCGGCCTGGCCAATATCCTCAAACGCCTGACGACGCGCTACGACAACCTCTTTGAGACCTCGTTCCCCTACACCATGGGCATCCACCAGAAACCCACCGACGGCGGCGAACATGCGGAGTGGCATCTCCATCTGCACTTTTATCCGCCCTTGCTGCGCTCCGCCACCATCCGCAAGTTCATGGTGGGTTACGAGATGTTGGCCAATCCTCAGCGCGACCTCACCCCAGAGGCCGCCGCCGAACGCCTGCGGTCATTGGCCGAGGTGCGTTTCGATCTGGCCTGAGCGCGCTGAGCTCTGGCCGGCTAGACTGTGGGCAGGATCACGCCGCCGCGGCCGGCGCCACGGCGTTCTTCGGAGATTTCAGAGGGCGTGTCCTCCTGCTCCAATTCCTTCAGGCGGGCCGCCAGCGACTCGATCTCGGCCAGGTGTAGCCCATAACCCGGCGTGCCCTGCACCAGTTGCGTGATCAATGCCCGCTCAAAGCGCCGGATAAACTCTTGGGGGGTTGTGTAACGCTCCCAGGTCACGCCGGCGTTGTGGGCGAAAAAGGCCGCGGCCGGTGTGGGCACCGTGCCCACCCGGCGAAAGGCAAAGAGGGTGATCTGCGCCTCACGGGCCGCCATCCATTCCACGCCGATGGGCGCCACGATATCGCTGCCGAGCAAGATCAGATAGAAATGGCTGCGGCGCAGGGTGGCAAGGTCGGGGTTGGCGTGCTCATGGGGGGCCGGCGTGCGCTTGATGGTCCACTGGGTGAGTTGGGTCAGCCGGGCCAGGGTTTGCCCCAAAAGCTCGCACTCCACATCCATCTCTGGCGCCGCGCTCACATAGAGGATGAGGCTTTTCTCCTCCATACCCTCTCCGCTCCTACATGCTCTTCCAAGGATCAATCAAGGCTTTGACGGTGCGATAGTGTTCCACATCGTCCAGGGCCAGATTGGCCTCCTCCAGGGCATAGCGGCGGGTGATGAAACGCTCCCACTGAAAACGGTCACCGTGCTTGGCCAAGACCCGCATCCCCCGCCAAAAGTGGCTGAAATCGCTCCCCCAACAGCCGCGCACCTCCAGGTGCTTGCGGTTGATCTCTGCATGAGGGTTCAGGCGGATATCGCCCACATCGGTGTACTGTCCCACGATGACATAACGGCCCGCATCGCGGGTGAGGGCGAACCCCTCGTGGACGGCTGCGGGGTTGCCGCTGGCCTCGATGGTCACATCGGCGCCGCGGCCCTGGGTCTCCTCCAAGATGCGGGCCAGGCGTTCCTCTGGGGTCGTGGCGGCGATATCCAGGGTGAGGTCCGCGCCGACGCGCTCGGCCTCGCGCAGGCGCAAGGCGGGGCCACCGATGACGATGACGCGGGTGGCCCCGCTCAACTGGGCCAGGATGGTGGCCGTCAGCCCCACAGGGCCGCTCCCCTGCACCACCACCGTATCGCCCAGCATGATCTCGGCCCGCTCGATGGCGTGCACGGCGGTGGGCAACCCGCAGCCCGCGCCGATGAAACGCTCCGGAGGCACGTTCTCGGGCAAGGGGAGCACTTTGACCCCCGGCTTGAGATAGATCATCTCCGCCCAGCCCCCCAGCAGCCCCTCCTCCGCCGAATAGGTGATGCCATACACACGGCGGTGCGGGCAGCGGGTGGAGGCTTTGGCCACGGTGCAGAACCAGCAATGGCCACACGTCTCGTGCACATCGAGGAAGGTGACGATCTGGCCCACCTGTAATGGCCGGCCGTGGAGGTCTATCGGCCGTCCCCTCAGCTCGGCGATCTCTCCCACGTTCACGTGGCCGGGGATGATGGGATAGGGCACGCCGCTCAGGTGCCCGTGATGCAGATGCACATCCGTGCCGCACACCTCGCTGTAGAGGGTGCGCAAGAGGATGGCGCCCTCCTCCAGGGCGGGCAGGGGATAATGCCTCACCTCCACCGGCGCATCGGGGGCCGGCATCACCGCCGCTCGGACCATGCTCACCTCCCTCCCGTCGGGCTATGAGTGCGGCAGGTGCAAGGCGCGCTTGCGGGCGGCCAAGGAGGCCTCGGCGATGGCCTCGCCCAGGGCGGGATGGGGATGGATGGTCTTGTCCAGCTCGTCCAGGGTCGCCTCCAAGTTGATGGCCAGCGTCCCCTCCAAGACCAGGTCGCTGGCGTGGGGGCCCACGACGTGCAGCCCCAACACCGCGCCATATTTCGCCTCAGAGACCACCTTGACGAACCCGTCCGTCTCGCCCATGGCCAGGGCCTTGCCGTTGTTGGCCAGGCCAAAGATCCCCACCTGCACCTCATACCCCTGGGCCCGCGCCTCCTCCTCGCTGAGGCCCACGCTGGCCACCTCCGGCAGGCAGTAGATGCAACTGGGCACGGCGCGATAGTCCATCACCGCCGGATGCCCCAGGGCATCCTCTGCCGCCACGATCCCTTGATGCATGGCCACATGGGCCAACATGGGCCCCTCGGCGGCCACATCGCCGATGGCATAGACGCCGGGCGCCGAGGTGCGCATGCGGTTATCCACGGGGATCCCCTTGCGGGTGGCCTTGATGCCCAGCATTTCCAGGCCCAGGTTCTCCACATTGGGCGCCCGGCCGATGGCCACCAACACCTTCTCAGCCTCCACCTGCTGCTCACCCTCGGGGGTGGTCATGGAGACCACCAGGCCGGCGCTGCTCTTGGTCACGCCCGTCACCTTGGTGCTGGTATAGATCTCCATCCCCTGGTTGGCCATGGTCCAAGCCAGGCCTTCACCGATGGAGGCATCCATCAGCGGGGCAAGGCGGGGCAACATCTCCACGATGGTCACCGCCACACCAAAGGTGCGGAACAGGCTGGCGAACTCCAAGCCGATGGCCCCGCCGCCGATGACGCAGATGCTGGCGGGGAGCTTTTCGATGGTCAAGGCGCCAGAGTAATCCATCACGCCGGGTTGGTCCAGGCCGGGGATGGGCACCTCCAACGAGCGCGAGCCGGTGGCGATGATGATCCGATCCGCCACCACCGTCTCTTGCCCATCGCTCAGGCGCACGGCGAGGGTGTTGGCGCGGACGAAGGACGCCTCGCCCATGAGCACCTGCACGCCGGCCCGCTCCAGGAGCATCCTCACCCCGCCGGTCAACTGTTTGACCACCTCCGCCCGGCGGGCCTGCACCTGGGCCCAATTCACTTGGGGTTCGCCCACGTGGATGCCGAATTTGTCCGCCTCCTTGGCCAAGGCAAACACCTCGGCGCTGCGCAGCAACGTCTTGGTGGGGATGCAGCCCTCGTTCAGGCATACGCCGCCCACCCATTTCTTTTCCACACAGACGACTTTGGCGCCGAGCTGGGCGGCGCGCAAAGCGGCGACATAGCCCCCAGGGCCGGTGCCGATGATGGCCAGATCTGCCCGAATTGCCATGCTTGCCTCCTATTTTAGAGAAGAATGAAAGCAGCCTCAGGAGCCTTGTTGCAAGAACCCTTTGGCCACCAGTGCTTGCATCACGCGCCAAGCATCCACGATCCAAGGGCCGTCGGTGCGGAGGACCACGGCGGCGGTATCGCCTTGGCGCAAGGTGAGCTCGCGCTCGCCATCGAAGGCGAGGAGCAGTGGGCGTTCGGCGATAATCTCCACGCCCTTCCCCGGCGCAATAACCTCCAGGGAGGCGATGCCCACCCGGCGCACCAGCCCCGGCCCCACAGCGGCCAGCACGCGCCAAGGGCTCGCCCCATCGAGGGTGAGCGCCACGCCCACCGGTTCCTCCACCGCGATGGGGCGCACCCCCCCTACAATGGCCGACATCCCCATGTTCGCCGGATGGGCCCGGGTGACGATGACCTGGCGCAGATCCTCCACGTTCCACACGGCGCGGGCGCCCACAAACTGTCCCGCCAAGGCGGCAATATCCACCAAGGCGCATTCCCGGGGCTGGCCGTTGTACCATACCTCCAGCCATTTGTGGCGCACGGCCACCGTGGCGAGCTCCACCATCCCTTTGGCCACGGCCCCCGCCGCCAAGCCGGCGATGGTGCCCTCCACAAAACTGGGGAGCACATTATTCGTGCCGGTGGAGATGGGTAGCAGGGGCACCTCGCCCGCGCCCTTGGCCGCCATGCGCACGGTGCCATCGCCGCCCAGGGTGATGATACACCCGGCGCCGGCCTCGCGCAAAAGGTGCGCCGCCCGCTCTGAATCCTGGGGCTGGCCGGTGACGGGCATCTCCAGGATCTTGACCCGCGGCAGGGGGCGTTCCCGCAGGCCCTCCACCGCCCTTTCACCCAAAAAGTTGGTATCGGGCATGAGCCACACGTCATCCACGCCCAAGGCCCCCAGCCCGATGAGGGCACGCCGCACGATGCCGATCTTGCCCTGGTTATCCACCGTGGTCGCATGGGCGATCAAGCGGCGAATGTCTTTGCCCGAAGCGGGGTTGGCGATGATGCCGACAAGGGAGCTGGGGTTCAGCGTCAGCCTCCTTCGTAAAAGGCCCGCACCTGGGCCGCCGAGGGCAGGGAGGTCTGCGCCCCCAAGACGGTGGTGGCCAAGGTGCCGGCGCAGGTGGCATAACGCACGGCCTCCACCAGCGCCAAGCCCTGCAACAGGGCCACGGTCAGGCCGCCCACAAAGGCATCGCCGGCCGCCGTCGTATCCACCACCTGCACCCGGCGGGCGGGCACGTGTGTGGCCTGCTCTTGGGTCACAAGCAGGGCGCCTTCGGCCCCCAAGGTGATGATCACCACGGGGATGCCCATGCGCAGCAACGCTTGCCCCGCCGGCCGCGCCGTGGCCACGTCGTGCACGGAAAGGCCGGTCAGCGCTTGGGCCTCGGATTCGTTCACCACCAGATAATCCACCCCACGGAAGAACGCGGCCTCCACAGGGAGGGCCGGCGCGGCGTTCAAGATCACCGGCAGGCCCAGGTCGTTGGCCAGGGTGATGGCTGCCCGCACCACCGGCAAGGGGATCTCGAACTGCAAAAGGAGATAGCGGGCCTGGGCCAAGACATCTCGGGCGGCTTCAAGATCCTCCAGGCTTACCCGGCCGTTGGCCCCCGCGGCCACCACGATGGTATTCTCTCCCTGGGCATCCAGGATGATGATGGCCACGCCGCTGGCGGCCTCCGGGTCGCGGCGGACATGGCTCACCCCCACCCCTTGGGCGCGCAAATTCTCCAAAAGCAGGGGGCCAAAGCTATCTCCGCCCACCCTGCCGATCATCTCCACCTGGGCGCCCAACCGCGCCGCCGCGGCAGCCTGGTTGGCCCCCTTGCCGCCGGGGACGGTGGTGAACCCCTCCCCGCGCACCGTCTCTCCGGGCCGGGGCATCTGTTGGGTGCGCACCACCAGGTCCATATTCAGGCTGCCCAACACCACCACATCGGCCATGCTCCGCCTCCCCGTTCACTTGCCCCGCATCTGGGCCTTGTGCATAAAGCGCTCCACCTCGATGATAAAGCGCTCATGGGTGCCCTCGCCGATCTTGCCCGCCTCGTCGTGGGCCTCCACGTGAAAGATCAGCTTGCGCCCCTCGATGGCGGTCAACTCGGCCCAAGCGGTGACCCGCATGCCCAAAGGCGTGGCGGCCAAATGGTGCACGTCCAAGTGGATACCCACCGTTTGATGGCCCGGCGGCAGTTTTCGATCCACCGCCTCCACGGCGGCCAGCTCCATCAGCGCCACCATCTGCGGCGTGGAAAGGACCGGCAAAAGGCCGCTGCCCCAATAGAGCGCCGTGTGCTGTTGTTCCACAACAAGCTCGCGCTGCCCCCGCGCGCCGACCTCAAGCTCGGCAAACATGGCCCCTCCCAAAAGGCAAGGCCGAGTGAACGACTCGGCCTTGCGTCATCTGCTCGTTTTTTATGCTCAGACGGCAACCTTGGTCAACCCGTTGACGATGGCCTCCAGCTCGGGCGACTCGATGGTCTCTTTTTCGATCAGCCGGTGGGCGATGGCGTCCAACACTTCGCGGTTGTTCACCAACACCTCTTTGGCCCGGTTGTAGGCCCGGTCAATGATCGCCTTGATCTCTTCATCGATCTGCGAGGCGACGGTCTCGCTATAATCCCGCTGCTCGGCGATCTCGCGCCCCAGGAAGATCAGCTCCTCTTTTTGGCCAAAGGTGCGCTGGCCCAAGGTCGAGGTCATGGCATATTCGGTGACCATGGCCCGGGCGATCTGGGTGGCGCGGCGCAGGTCAGTGCTGGCGCCGGTGGTCACGTCACCAAAGACCACCTCCTCGGCCACGCGGCCCCCCATCAGACCGGCCAGCTCATCCTCGAATTTACTGCGGGAATAGAGCAGACGATCATCCTCCGGCAAGGTCAAGGTGTAACCGCCGGCCATGCCTCGGGCGACGATGGAGACCTTGTGCACGGGATCGCAGTGTTCCAACTTGAGCTGCACCAAGGCGTGGCCCGCCTCATGGTAGGCGATGATGCGTTTCTCTTCCTCGCTGATCAGGCGGCTGCGCCGCTCCGGCCCGGCCACCACGCGCTCGATGGCCTCTTGCAGCTCCTCCATCCCCACGGCGCGCTTGTTGCGCCGCGCCGCCAGGATGGCCGCCTCGTTCACCAGGTTCTCGATATCCGCGCCGGTAAAGCCGGGGGTCTGCTTGGCCAAGACGGAGAGGTCCACATCCGGCGCCAGAGGCTTGCCCCGGGTGTGGACGGCCAAGATCGCTTCGCGGCCCTTGCGGTCGGGGCGATCCAACACCACCCGCCGGTCAAAACGGCCGGGGCGGAGGAGGGCAGGGTCGAGGATATCGGGGCGGTTGGTGGCGGCGATGACGATGACCTTGGTATCGGTATCAAAGCCGTCCATCTCCACCAGGATCTGGTTCAGGGTCTGTTCGCGCTCATCGTGGCTGCCGCCCAAGCCGGCGCCCCGTTGCCGGCCCACGGCGTCAATCTCATCCACAAAGACGATACAGGGGCTGTTGCGCTTGGCCTGGTCGAACAGGTCGCGAACGCGGCTGGCGCCGACGCCGACAAACATCTCCACGAATTCAGAGCCACTGATGCTGAAAAAGGGCACTCCGGCCTCGCCGGCCACCGCCCGGGCCATCAGGGTCTTGCCCGTGCCCGGCGGCCCCACCAGGAGCACCCCTTTGGGAATGCGCGCACCTAGGATGGTGAATTTCTCCGGGTCCTTGAGAAACTCCACCACCTCTTGCAGCTCCTGTTTGGCCTCGTCAGCCCCGGCGACATCATCGAAGGTGCTGGTGGGCTTGTCGCCGGTGAACATCCGCGCCCGGCTCTTGCCGAAGGAGAGGGCCTGATTGTTGCCGCTTTGGGCCTGGCGCAGCATGAACACCAGAAAAAGGCCGATCAAGAGCAAAGGTACCACTTGGATGAGGACGATGCCCCAATTCTCCCAGACGCTGGGGCGCACCACCTTCAGCTCGCGGATGGATTGCATCTGCTCGGGCTTGACCCCCAAATTGAGCAACGTCTCACCGATGCCCACGTTGGGCTCTTTGCGCGAGATCTTGACGCTCAAACGCGAGCCTTCGTTCACTCGCAAGCGGATGCTGCCATCGCTGAGCACCTCCAGGCGGTCCACCTTGCCCTCTTGGACCAGCTTGGCCACTTCGCTGATGGTGATCTCTTGGACGTTCTCCGAGGGGGCGAGAAAGCTGTAGAACAGGGCGATGCTGGCCACCAGGATCAATAGATAAACGAAAGCATTTCTAGGCCATGTGGGTCTCACAGTAATGGTTTCCTCCCCGCATCGCCGTGGGCGATACGGCCTTGAATGCAAATCACAAAGTCGGGCCCGACGGCCGACTTCCTTAACCATAAACAATTTTACCACAGATACGGCAAAATGAAAAACTCCAACGGCCAAGTATTTCCTCATGCCATTTTGACGCCACCGCGCCGGTGGCCTATAGTTGGGAGCATCTTGAGGGAGGGAGGTCTGCTCATGTCCAAAGTGTGGCGCGCCGGCGTGATCGGCGCAGGTTTCATCAGTGTGCGTGGCCATGTGCCGGGTTATCGCTCTGTGCCCGGGGTGGAGGTGGTGGCCCTGTGCGATGTGAACGAGGCGCGGGTGCGCGCGGTGGCCGAAGAGTTGGGGATCCCCCACGCCTACACCGATTATCGCCAGATGCTCCAGAAAGAGCAGCTGGATTTGGTCAGCGTCTGCAGCCCCAACGCCTTTCACGCCGAAATGACCATCGCCGCGCTGGAGGCGGGCGCCCATGTGCTCTGCGAGAAACCCATGGCCCTGACCTATGCCGACGCCTTGGCCATGGTGGAGACCAGCCGGCGGGTGGGGCGCAGCCTCACCGTGGGCTTTCACAACCGCTACCGGCCCGAGATGCAAGCGGCCCACGCCCTGGCCCAGAGCGGCAAGCTGGGTGAGATCTATTACGCCAAGGCCAGCATGTTGCGCCGCAAAGGTATCCCCGGCTACGGCAGTTGGTTCACCAACAAAGACCTGGCCGGCGGCGGGGCGCTGATGGACATCGGCTGCCACATCCTTGATCTGGCTCTGTGGATGTTGGGCCATCCCAAGCCCGTGGCCGTGGTGGGCGCCACCTATGCCAAGTTCGGCCCGCGGGCCAAGGGCCTGGGCACCTGGGGGGCGGACCACTTGGGGCCGGGGGCGCGGTTCGACGTAGACGACCTGGCCACAGCCTGGGTGCGTTTCGAGGGCGGCCTGACCCTCACGGTGGAGGCAAGCTGGGCCAGCCATGGCACCGACGGCACGCGGTTGCAAATTTTTGGCACCGAGGGCGGCATCGAATACAACGACAAGCTCTTTGGCAACCAGCAACCGATCCATGTCTTTGGCGCGGTGGACGACACGCTCACCGAAGAGCCTTTAGCTTTCCCCGAGGCCGTGGGCACGCCCTATCAGCGGGAGATCACCGATTGGATCGGCGCCATCGAAGAGGGCCGGGAGCCTTTGGTCCGGCCGGAGCAGGCGGCCATGGTGGTGCAGATCGTCGAGGGGATCTATCGCTCGGCGGAGAGCGGCCGCGAGGTGCTCCTCTCATCCTGAGGGCTACCTTTGCCGGTGCGCTCCATACCGGGGCCGGGGAGCTTGTCTCGCGGCCCCGGCTTTTTTATTAGAGGAGCGGGCGCCATCGCCCTCTTTACACAAGGACAATCCCCTACGCCTGGCGTCCCTTTTTTTGCAGAGGGCATGGATTAATCTTCATTATTGACTTCAGGGACATTTTGATATACACTACATGCGGGATACGGGATGCTGCCTAGATGACCAGCCTTCCTGGGTTTCCTTACCAAGATTTTAGCCTGGCTATGTTCAATATGAACAGATTGCGCATCCTGGCAGGTGGAGACTCATCAAGTTCGGTCCGTGGGCAGCGACAAGATCATTCTACTGGGGGGATACCATGAGCGAGAACGTATTGTTGACCGTCAAGCAGGTGGCCGAGTACCTACAGCTCAAAGAGTCCACCATTTACGCGTGGGCCCAGGATGGCAAGATTCCGGCCATCAAGATCGGGCGCACCTGGCGCTTCCGCCGGGCCGATCTGGATAGCTGGCTGGAGAAGCATCGCAAGGGCGAGGAGCAGCAGGAAAAGTAGGCTCGGTGCCTGCCACGCCTGGTCTGTGAGCGTGCTGACCGATTCCCGGATGCAACCTAGACCGGGGCAACGGAAGTTGTGGGGTGCTTCCGAGGCCCCGGTCCGTTGTTTTTGCTTTAACGTAACGAGGAATGCTTGACAATTCTCCGCTGCGCCCATAGAATAAAGGTGGAAGTAAATCGTAATTTGTTTGCACAAGAGGGCCAAGATGATCAAGCCGCGCCGTTGGGCATGGGTAGGGATAGTGGCCTTGAGTGTGCTCTTGGTGACGGGCTGCCTCCTCAGGCCGGCCAATCCCAACCAGATCACGTATCGTCTGCCAACGCAGATCACCGTGGCCGTCGGCCATGAGATCCCCGGCACCACCATCCGCTTCGAATCCATGGGCGAGCAGGGGGCCTACCTGCGCATCCAGGGCCAGCAGGCGCTCAAGCGCAAAGGGGATTCGGTCAACTGGAAGGGCAATCCGCTCCCCGGCGTGGCGGTGGAGCTCAAGTTGCGGGTAGCGTGGTACACGGCGGAGGAGCTGTATCTCGTGGGCACGGCCAAGGTCGTGGTGGATGAGATCCATCCCCAAATGGCCAAGATCGAGACTTTATCGCCCATCAAATACAGTGGCCCCGTGATCTATAACGTGAACAAGGGCGCGACGATCCCCGGCGCCACATGGACTTACGAGGGACGCACCGAAGAGGGCGCCAAGTTGGGCGGCATCGAGGGGTACCCCTACCGCGCCGTGGGCGATTCGATCTTTTGGGAGGGCAAGCTGCGGGAGCGGGTTTACATCCGCCTGGACCTGAGGGCCCTCCAGTTCGATGACAAGGGCCTGCGCGTGGGCGGCATCGTGACGGTTTGGCTCGGCCCTTGACCTGGCCCGACGGCCTTGCCTTTTAGCAATAAAGCCCTATAATATAGTTATCCTGCGTGTGGAGGAGAGGGAGAGTGGAGGAACAGGAGATCAAGGCGTCGCTGGCGGAAGGAGGTGAGGCGTCGAAGCAAGGGCATTCAACCATGGCTGACCTGTTGCAAAAGGAATGTGGGCATCTTGTTCCGGAACGCGGCGAGACCCTGGAGGGCGTCATCGTGAGCATCAGCCCCACCGAGATCTTGGTGGATGTGGGCTGCAAATCCGAAGGGGTTGTGCCGCAGCGAGATCTGGAGCATCTCGATCCCAAATATCTGCGCTCTTTGCGGGTGGGCGATAAGGTTTATGTGTACGTAGTCCGCCCCGAAGATGCCAGCGGGAACATCTTGCTCTCGCTCTCCCGGGCGCAGGTCGAGTCGGACTGGCGCGATGCGGAAAGGCTGTTCGCAAGCCAAGAGATTTTCGAAGAAACGGTGGTGGGCTGCAATAAGGGCGGTCTGATCGTGAACATCGGCCGGGTGCGGGGTTTTGTGCCGGCCTCGCAGATCGTCAGCGTGCAGCTTCCCCGTGAGGCCGACGAGGCCGCCCGCGAGGCCCAGTTGCAACAGCTCGTGGGCCAAAAGCTCCATCTCAAGATCATCGAACTGGACCGGCGGCGCAACCGCCTGATCCTTTCCGAGCGGACGGCGGTGCGCGAGTGGCGCCAGGGGCAAAAGGAGCGCCTGCTGGACGAGCTCCAAGAGGGCCAGGTGCGGCGCGGCGTGGTGAGCAGCCTGTGCGATTTTGGCGCCTTTGTGGATTTGGGCGGTGCCGATGGCTTGGTGCATCTCTCGGAGCTGTCCTGGCGGCGCATCGGCCATCCCAAGCAAGTGCTCAAGGTGGGCCAAGAGGTGGAGGTGTATGTGCTGGGCGTGGATCGGGAACGCCGCCGCATCGCCCTCAGCCTCAAGCGACTGCAAAAAGAGCCCTGGAGCAACATCGAGGAGCGGTATCAAATCGGCCAACTGGTCAAGGGCACGGTGACCAAATTGACCAATTTCGGCGCCTTTGCCCGGTTGGATGAGGATATCGAGGGCCTGATCCACATCTCGGAGCTTTCGGACCAGCGCATTGGGCATCCACGGGAGGTGGTGAGCGAGGGGCAAGAATTGACTTTGCGGGTGATTCGGATTGACGCCGCCAAGCAGCGATTGGGCCTAAGCCTGCGGCGCGTGGCGGATGAACAGTTCAGCGCCGATTACGATTGGCAAGAGGCCGATGAGCTCGCCGAGATGGGCGATTCGCCGGAGGAACAGCCATAATCAAACAAGCCCTGGGCGAATCTTCCAAGGGCGAGCAGGCTGAAACGACCGGCCGACGGGACCTGCACCCTGTGAGAGGCGCTGGGGCACACGAGCCAATCAGAGATTTGCTTGCGAGAGGATGGGCGCGCCCGCCTCGGTGGCCGCTCGGTGCGCTGGACAAGGGTGTAGGGAGGGGGCCGGTGTGGCAGGTCACACTGTCCTCCTTTTTTGCTCTTGGCGAGGGCACCCTGCCGAGGGCTGAGGACGTATAACATATGGAAGCCGGTCCCCGCTCGGCCAAGAGCGCCGAGTGAGGTTGGCAAAATACAGGAGTTGGTTTTGCAGCATAGATGTTGGCCTGAAATAGAAATTAGGTGAACTATGACCGATAATCTGGATCGTTTTACCAAGCGTGCGCGACAGTCGTTGATGATGGCGCAAGAGGAAGCCCGTCACATGAACCACAGCTACATCGGGACGGAGCATCTTCTCTTGGGGCTGTTGCGCGAGGAGGAGGGCATCGCTGCCCGGGTGCTGACCGATCTGGGGTTGACGGTAACCCAGGTGCGGCGCGTGGTGGAGCATATCGTGGGCCGCAGTGAACGGGCCCCGGGCAATCTGCAGCTCTCGGACCAGACCAAAAAAGTCATCGAGATGGCCGTCGAGGAGGCCAAGCGTCTGGGACATCGCTACATCGGCACGGAGCATCTGCTGTTGGCCCTGGTCCGAGGCCAAGATTCGGTGGCCGCGGCCATTTTGCAGAATTTCAATATCAACCGCGAGATCGTGCGGCGCCGGGTGCTCAACTTGATGAGCCAGGAATCCAACGCCGAAGTGCCGCAGCCGGCCCGTCCGACGAATCGCGAGAACTCGCTCTTGGAGCAGTTGGGGGTGGATCTGACCCAGCTGGCCCGCCGGGGCGAGCTGGACCCCGTGATCGGCCGGCAAAAAGAGATCGAGCGGGTGGTGCAGATCCTGGCCCGCCGCACCAAGAACAACCCGGCCCTCATCGGCGAGCCGGGCGTGGGCAAGACGGCCATCGTGGAGGGTTTGGCCCAACGGATCGTCGCGGGCCGCGTGCCGTCGGATTTGGAGAACAAGCGCCTGGTGCGCTTGGATGTCGGCTCTCTGGTGGCCGGCACCATGTACCGTGGACAATTCGAGGAGCGTCTCAAGAAGGTGATCGACGAGATCAAGTCCACCGAGACGATCCTCTTTATTGATGAGCTGCACATGCTGGTGGGCGCGGGCGCGGCCGGCAGCGCGGTGGACGCGGCCAACATCCTCAAGCCATCCCTGGCCCGGGGCGAGCTCCAATGCATCGGCGCCACCACCTTGGATGAGTACCGCAAACATATCGAAAGCGACGCGGCCCTGGAGCGGCGCTTCCAGCCCGTCTACGTGGACGAGCCCACCATCGAGGAGACCATCGAGATCCTGCGCGGCCTGCGTCCCCGCTACGAGGCCCATCACCATCTGACCATCACCGACGAGGCACTGGAGGCGGCGGCCCGGTTGGCCGCCCGGTACGTCCCCGATAGGTTCCTGCCCGATAAGGCGATCGACCTGGTGGATGAGGCGGCCTCTCGGGTGCGGGTGTTCAAGATCTTTCGCGAAGAGACGCCGCCCAAGCTCCTCGAGGCCGGGCCCCAGGTGGCAGAGACCCCCGGCAAGCTGGATACGCCCGCGCTGGTCAGCACCTTGCGCCAGGCGCGGGAGGAGCTGCGCCTGCTGGGTGACCAGCTCGGCCTGGATATGACCCTCCCTGAGGAACCCAGCGATCTCAAGGTGACGGCCGAGGACATTGCCGAGATCGTCTCCATGTGGACGGGCGTGCCGGTGGCCAATATCACCGAGGAAGAGTCGCTGCGCCTGCTCAAGATGGAGGAGGCGCTCCACGAGACCATCGTCGGCCAGGATGAGGCCATCAAGACGTTGGCGCGCTCCGTGCGCCGGGCGCGGGCGGGCTTGAAGGATCCTCGGCGCCCCGTGGGCTCGTTCATCTTCTTGGGGCCCACCGGCGTGGGCAAGACGGAGCTGTGCAAGGCCCTGGCCAAGTTCATGTTCGGCAGCGAGGAAGCCCTGCTGCAGTTCGACATGTCCGAGTTCATGGAGCGGCACACCGTCTCGCGTTTGGTGGGTGCGCCGCCGGGCTATGTGGGCTATGAGGAGGCGGGCCAACTCACCGAGGCCATCCGCCGCCGTCCCCATTCGGTGATCTGCTTCGACGAGATCGAAAAGGCGCATCCCGAAGCCTTTAACATGCTGTTGCAGATCATGGAGGATGGGCACCTCAGCGATGCCAAGGGCCACAAGGTGGATTTCCGCAACACCATCATCATCATGACCTCCAACGTGGGCACCGACGTCATCACCCGCGAGGTCTCCCTGGGCTTTACCACGGCCCGGGGCACGAGCAGCGAGAGCTCGGCCTATCGGGAGATGAAAAGCAAGCTGATGAAAGAGTTGCGGCGGCTGTTCCGTCCCGAGTTCCTGAACCGGGTGGACGAGATCGTGGTCTTTCACGAGCTCACCCGCGAGGATATCGAAAAGATCGTCACCATCCAGATCAAGCGCCTCAACGAGCATCTGGCCGAGCATCGCCTCACCCTCAAGTTGACCGATGCCGGCCGGGAGCTGCTGGTCAAAGAGGGCTTTGATCCGCAGTTCGGCGCCCGTCCGTTGCGTCGCGCGATCCAGCGCCTCATCGAGGATCCTCTCTCGGAAAAGATGTTGGAGGGCGTCTTTAAGGATGGCGACACGGTGCTGGTGGATGCTCAGGACCAAGAGGTCGTCCTGCGTCCTGCCGAGCCCCAGGATGAGCCGGCCACGCTGCTCTCTGGGGAGCGGCACTCGCCATGACCAAGCGCCACACGCGGTTTGTGTGCCAAGCCTGCGGGGCCACACAATCCAAGTGGATGGGCCGTTGCCCCGATTGCGGTGAGTGGAACACGCTGGTCGAGACCATCGTGGAACCCTCGCCGCGTTCCACCCTGGGGGCGCGGTCGCCCCTCACGGGCGAAAATCAGGCGCGGCCCCTCCCTGAAATCCCGGTGGATAGCTTTGAGCGGCTGCCCCTGCCGATGGAAGAGTTCGCCCGGGTTTTGGGCGGGGGGATCGTCCCCGGTTCGGTGGTCCTCATCGGCGGGGATCCGGGGATCGGCAAATCCACGCTGCTCCTGCAATTAGCCTCCTTGCTAGCCCAAGGTTCCTCGCCCGTGCTCTATGTCTCGGGCGAGGAATCTCCTCAACAGATCAAGCTCCGCGCCGCGCGCTTGGGCATCTCCTCGCCCCAGCTCTATATCCTGGCCGAGACGGACTTGGAGCGTATCTTGGCAGAGGTCGAGCGGCTGCATCCTTGCTTGGCCATCGTGGATTCGGTGCAATCGGTGCGCTTGGAGACTTTGGCCTCGGCGGCGGGGAGCATCAGCCAGGTGCGGGAGTGCGCCGCGGAGTTGATGCGGTTGGCCAAGGCCCAGGGGGTGCCCATCTTTATCGTGGGGCATGTTACCAAGTCGGGCAGCATCGCCGGGCCGCGGGTTTTGGAGCACATCGTGGATACCGTGCTCTACCTGGAGGGCGAGCGCTTTCACGCCTACCGCCTGTTGCGCAGCGTCAAAAATCGCTTTGGCTCCACCAACGAGGTGGGCGTGTTCGAGATGCGCGACGACGGCCTGGTGGAGGTGACCAACCCTTCGGAGGCCTTTTTGGCGGAGCGGCCAGCCCACGCCACCGGCTCGGCTGTGGCCGTCACCATGGAGGGCACGCGCCCCATCCTGGTGGAGGTGCAGGCCTTGGTGAGCCAGACAACGCTGGCCCTGCCCCGGCGCACATGCAACGGGTTCGACCTGAATCGTTTGCTCCTGCTGGTGGCCGTGCTCACCAAACGCGTGGGCCTGCCCCTGGGCGACCAGGATATTTTCGTCAACGTGGTGGGCGGGCTGCGGGTGCGCGAGCCGGCCGTGGATTTGGCCGTGGCGGTGGCCATCGCCTCCAGCTTTCGCAACCGCCCCGTCCAGGCCGACCTGGCCATCTTTGGCGAGATCGGCCTGGCCGGCGAGCTGCGCAGCGTGGGCCAGGCGGAGCGGCGCCTGCGCGAGGCGGCGAAACTGGGGTTTTCCCAAGGCCTGCTGCCTCCCTTCAAGGGCGCGCGCGCTTGCGACCAGGGGATCCGGCTGCTCACGGCGCGTTCGGCAGCGGAGGCCATTGACCTGGCCCTGGAAAGCAGACACTCGTAGACGAGCACAAGCTTGGCGTTAGCCTCTTTGCCCATTCCCAGGAGGTGCAAGCATCCGGGCGGGATGCACAAGTTCCAACGATACTTGCTCCAGCGCGCATTTGGCCTTGGGAGGGCGCTTATGTCGCTTGTTATTATTCTGCGTATTTTATTCATGTTGCTTAGCGCGCTCTTGGGGTGGGAGGTGGCCAAGCTATTGGGGCGTTGGCTGCCGGTGGGTACGTCTCCCATCACCAAGGAATATGTGCAGCTCGCCATCGCGCTCATCGGGGCTCTGGCAGGATTTCTTCTGGCCCCCTATCTGACCGTGATCCCATATCGCGCGTTGCGGCGCCGTCTCCACCAGATTCCGGCCCACACGCTGCTCATGGGCAGCATCGGCCTCATCGTGGGGCTGTTCATCGCCGCTTTGCTGGCCTTGCCCCTCTCCATGTTGCCCGGCCTCGTGGGGCAGATCTTGCCCTTTGTCGTGGCCGTGCTCTTGGGGGCACTGGGGGCCACTACCATGGTCATGCGAGATAAGGACATTCTCGCCACCTTGGGCCTTTTTGTGGCCCGGGATACCGTCAAGCGCAAGCGCAACGTCATCTTGCTGGATACCAGCGTCATCATCGACGGTCGAGTGGCCGATATCTGCCGGGCGGGGTTCATCACGGCGACCATGATCGTGCCCCGCTTTGTCTTGGACGAGCTGCAACACATCGCCGATTCCGCCGATACCTTGCGGCGCAACCGTGGCCGGCGAGGTTTGGAGATCTTGAACAAGATGCAAAAGGACGCCTGCGCCCCGCTAGAGATCTCGGCGATGGATGTCCCCGAGATCCGCGAGGTGGATGGTAAACTCGTCAAACTGGCTCAAGAGCTGGATTGCCCGATCTTGACCAACGATTACAACCTCAACCGCGTGGCCGAGCTGCAGGGCGTGCGGGTGCTCAACATCAACGAGCTGGCCAACGCCGTCAAGGCGGTGGTCTTGCCCGGCGAGACCTTGCAGGTGCAGATCATCCAGGAGGGCAAGGAGGCCAACCAGGGCCTTGGATATCTGGACGATGGCACCATGATCGTCGTCGAGGATGGCCGGCGGCACATGAACAGCACCGTGGAGATCGTCGTCACCCGCGTCTTGCAGACCGTCGCCGGGCGGATGATCTTTGGCCAGATAGCCGATGGACGACGGCAGGGCTGAGGCTGATGATGGATCCGGAACACGCGCGAGAGGCGCTGCGTCCTCTCTTGGAACAAACCTTTGGCCGTTGGGAGGCCTCGGCCGGCACGGCCTACGCCGCCGAAACGTGGTACGCCACCCTGGTGACCGCCTTGGCCCAGGAGGCCAAGAGCATCCCAGAGATGGTGGCGCTGAGCGCCTTTGCCTTTGAGGAGCGGGTGACTCGCCTCACCCCCGCCGCCCAAGAGGCCCTGGCCGGCCCGTGGGCGCCCCAGGTGCTGCGCCACTGCCTGGACACCCTGACCCCCGACGCGGTGGCCAGCTCGCAGGCGGCCGCCGAGTATTTGCGCGCCTTGCGCCATCACTGGCGCGATGTGGCCGGCCTCCGGGGACAACAGGTGATGTTCCCCTTGCGGGCCGCCCTCACCGGTACCATGGTGGGGCCTTGTTTGGGGATCGTTCTCTCGCTTTTGGGCTGGGAACGTTGTCGCCAGCGTCTGCAGGACAGGTTACCATGAGGCGCCATCAGCACAAGATCCGGCAATGCATCTGTCTTGAGGGACGGGCCGCCGCGGCCACGTCCCTTGCTTGCCGACGCCATCTATCCGATCATTGGGGAGGAACAAGGCCATGGGTTTGCAAGTATATAACTCGCTGACGAGGAGAAAAGAAGAGTTCATCCCGCTCCATGAGGGGCGGGTGCACATGTACGTCTGCGGCCCCACCGTCTATAACGATGCCCACCTGGGCCACGGCAAAACGTATGTAAATTTCGATACGGTGGTGCGCTATCTGCGCTATTTGGGCTACAAGGTGCTGTATGTGCAAAATATCACCGATGTGGGCCATCTCCTGGATACCGGCGAGGACCGCATGTTAAAGGGCGCCGAACGGGAGCAGGTGCACCCCATGCAGCTCGCCGAGACCTACACCCGGCGCTATTTCCGCGATATGGACCGTCTCCATGTCACGCGGCCGGATATCTCGCCCCGGGCCACGGGGCACATCCCAGAGATGATCGTCCAGATCCAGAAGCTTCTGGAGCGTGGCTTTGCCTACGAGGTTAACGGTTCGGTCTATTTCTCTGTGGCCAAATTCAAGGAGTACGGCAAGCTCTCCGGGCGACGGGTAGAGGAGCTACAGGCGGGCGCGCGGGTGCAGGTGTTGGAGGAAAAGCGCGATCCGGCCGATTTCGCCCTGTGGAAGCGTGCCGAGCCGCAACACATCATGCGCTGGCCCAGCCCGTGGGGCGAAGGGTTCCCCGGCTGGCATATCGAATGCTCCGTCATGTCCACCAAGTATCTGGGCCAGCCCTTTGATATCCACGGCGGTGGCGTGGAGAACAAATTCCCCCACCACGAATGCGAGATCGCCCAGGCGGAGGCGGCCACCGGGTTGCCCTTTGCCCGTTATTGGCTGCACAACGGCATGTTGATGATCCGGGGCGAGGAGATGCACAAATCCTTGGGCAATTTCATCACCCTGGAGCAAGCCTTCACCCGCTGGGAACCCTTGGTCATTCGCTTCTTTATCCTCCTCAGCCACTATCGCGGGCCGCTGGATGTGACCGATGAGGCGCTGGACGCGGCGGGCAAGGGCCTGCAGCGCCTGTTGGGCGCCATCAAGGCGGTGAGGCGCCGCCTGCCCTCGGCGCCCGCCGGCGAGGCGGCGCCAGAGATCGTGCAGGCGCTGGAGGAGGCGCGGCGCCAGTTCGAGGAGAACATGAACGACGATTTCAACACCCCCGGCGCCATCGCGGCCCTCTTTGAACTCACCCGGCAGGTGAACTCTTGGCTCAACGCCGAGGCGCCCTTGACCCAAGGGTCTTTGCAAGCCATCTCTGCGCTCTATGACCGCCTGGCCGGCGATGTGTTGGGGGTGATTCCGGAGAACCTGGCCGAGGAGGCCGAGGCAGGCCTGGCCACGGCGCTCATCGAGCTGTTGGTGCAGCTCCGCGCCGAGCTCCGCCAGGCCAAGCAGTGGGCCCTGGCCGACCTCGTGCGCGAGCGGCTGGCGGCCCTGGGGATCAAATTGCAAGACGGCCCCGGCGGCACCACCTGGGTGCGCACCTGAGGAAGCACAAAGGATGAGCCAAAGGTTCGAGATCCTCGCCGGCCGCAACCCCATCCACGAGGCCTTGGTGGCCCAGCGGCGCCGGGTGTACACGGTGATCTGTGCCGAGGGCGCCGACGAAAAGGGCACCCTGGCCGAGATTCTGCGTCTGTGCCGCGATCGCGGGATCCCTATCATCACCGCCAAACGCCAGGAACTGGACCGCCTGAGCGACGCCCTGAGCCACCAAGGGGTGTTGGCCGAGGTTTCCCCTTACCCTTATGCGACCTTGGACGATCTTTTGGCTGCCGCCGCCCGCCGGGGCGAGGCGCCCTTTTTGCTCGCTTTGGATGGGCTGCAAGACCCTCAGAATGTGGGCACGCTGTTGCGCACCGCTGAGGCGGTGGGCGTCCACGGCGTGATCCTCTTGGAGCGGCGGGCCGTGGACATCACCCCGGCGGTGAGCCGCGCCTCGGCCGGGGCGGTGGAACACCTGTTGGTGGCCAAGGTCACCAACCTGGTTCAAACCTTTGAAGCTCTCAAGCGGGCAGGAGTGTGGATCGTGGGGGTGGAGGACCATCCCCACGCCCAAGATTACCGCCAAGTGGACCTGAACATGCCCTTGGCCCTGGTGGTGGGGAGCGAGGGCGAGGGGATGCGCCGGCTGACCGCCGAGCGCTGCGATCTATTGGTGCGCCTGCCCATGCGGGGCAAGATCGGCTCGCTCAACGTGGCTGTGGCGGGATCCATCGTCCTTTACCAGGCCTGGGCAGCCCGCCAGAACGCTTGATTTTCTTCTCCGTCTTGTGGGCCTTGCAACATGAGGAAGGGAACGCGATGAGCAAACCGTGGCCGCGAGTCCCCTGGTGGCCCTGGGTCGTGGCCGGTGCGGCGGTATTGGCGGGGCTGGCCGGCGGCGTGTGGGCGCTCTATGGCAACGCCCCCTCCCGCGCAGCGGCCCTAGCCACGCCGCAACCGACGTGCACGCCCTCACCCACCAGTGAGACCGCCACGCCCACGCCCAGCCTGACGTGCACGGCGACGGCCACCCTTACCCCATCCCCC
>DAOTZU010000308.1:0-2027 GCA_034433995.1 Anaerolineae bacterium | reverse complement strand
CGCGGTTGGCCCCCCAGGTGGACGCCATCCGCTCGCGAGGCAGCGCGGCCCTGGGCTTTTGCAGCGTGGCCGCCGGCTGGGCCGAGGCCTATTTTCAATACACCTTGGGACCGTGGGATGTGGCCGCCGGCTGGCTCTTGGTGGAGGAGGCCGGCGGCCAGGTGAGCGATCTCTCCGGCCGGTCGGGCCATCTCAACCGAGGGGACTGGCTGGCCTCCAACGGGCACATCCACCAGGCCTTCTTGGCCCTGCATCCCTGGCAGGGCGCCGCGGAGGGTTCGGTCCCTCAGTAATCCACCTTGTCCTTGGGAAGATAGGGACACTTGATAAAGACCAGCTTCAGCGGCTGGTCGCTCTCGTTGCGAATGTCGTGACGGTCGGTGGGTTCCATGCGGAAGGCGTCCCCCTCCTCGGCGGGCAGCTCTTGGTCGTTGACCACGAAGGTGGCCTTCCCCTGGAGGACATAAAAGGTCTCCTCCACCTCTTCGTGGTAGTGCCGCCCCAAAGTCTGCCCCGGCAAGAGCAGGATGACGCCCCAATCGATCTTGGGCCCGCGGAAGAGATACTTGACCCCGCTATCTCCCCCACGATAGGCGCATTCGCTCTCTCGCACCCTTTGCATAGGCACCTCCCGAAAGTTTTCAGTGCTCAGCCTTTGGCGTTGGGCCCTCCTCAACGGGCCGCGCCTCGCCCGGCGTCAGTCGGCATCCTTCACAAGGCCATCTGCAAGATCTGGCGCACGTCCTCGGCCTGCAGGGGCCGGGGGTTATGCTGCAAGGAGCTGGAGGGCAACGATTCGGCGATGATGCGCGGGAAGGCGGCCTCCGTCACGCCGAAGGCGCCCAAATGCTGGGGCACGCCCACCTGGGTGAGGAGCTCGCGCACCCGCTCCACCGCCCGCTGCGCCGCCTCGCGGATGCTCAGGCCCGCTGTGGATTCACCCAAGAGCTGGGCCACCAAGGCGTACTTTTCGGTGGCGTAATCCAAATTGTAGGCCATGGTGTAGGGCAGCAGCAATCCGCAGACGACGCCGTGGGGAATGTCAAAATGGGACCCCAGCGGATGGGCCATCCCATGGACGCCCCCCAGCCGGGCGCTGGCCATGGCCATCCCCGCCAACAGGCTCCCCATGCTCATCCCCTCCCGCGCCCCCAGGTCGCTGCCTTGGGTGCAGGCGCGGACCAAATTTTGCCCGATGAGGGCGATGGCCCGCATGGCCAGGGCGTCGGTCACAGGTCCCGCCCCCAGCGAGGTGAACGCCTCGATGGCCTGGCAGAGGGCATCGCTGCCCGTGCTGGCGGTGATCTCGGGCGGGAGCGGCAGCGTTGTCTCTGGGTCCACCAGCGCCACGCGGGCGAACCAACGGTCATCGCGGATGCTCTCCTTCTTGCCCTGGCGGGGGTCGATCAACACGGCGTTCTTGGTCACCTCCGCCCCTGAGCCCGCCGTGGTGGGCACGGTGATGAGGGGCACCCCCGGCCCCTCCAAGGGGCGTCCGGCGTGGTATTCCCACACGCTGCCCGGCAGCTTCACCAAGCCAGCGATGGCCTTGGCGGTATCCATGGCGCTGCCGCCGCCCAAGCCCACCAGAACATCCACCCCGTGCTCGCGAGCCAGGGTGATGCCCGCCTCGACGGTGGCCAGGTCCGCCTCGCCTTGGACGGCGTCATAGACCGTCACCTCCACGCCCGGGCCGCGCAAAAGCCCCAAGGCACGATCCAACAGGCCTGAGCGCCGGGCAAAGTGGGCGCCACAAACCAACATCGCCCGGCGCCCGTAGCGGGCCGTCACCCGTCCCAGCTCGGCCAGGCAACCCCGCCCGGTGATCACCTCTGTGGGAAGATAGAACGTGCGCATCCCTTTTCCTCCCGAAAATCTTGCTACCTGCTATGAGCTTGAATCCACACCTTGCAAGAAATGATAGCGCATCCTGCCTGAAGAATCCAGCGCCGTGCCTCCTCATCACGAGGGTATCGAGAACCGCCCCCGTCGGTTAGAAACCGACGTCTAGGGATGGCAAGCCCGCG
>DAOTZU010000307.1:0-6092 GCA_034433995.1 Anaerolineae bacterium | reverse complement strand
CGGCCATGCGTACCTGGAGCGCGTTTTCGATCTGACCGCCGTCTCCAGCGCCACGCTCTCTTTTAGCCTCTGGTACGATCTGGAGGAGAACTGGGATTACGTGTATGTGCGCATCTCCACCGATAGCGGCCGGAGTTGGCGCTTGTTGCGCGGCCGGTACATGACGGACGCTAACCCCAACGGCAATGCCCTGGGGCCGGGCTACACCGGCCGTTCGGGGCTGCCGAGTGGGGCGGGCCTCGCCGTGCCCACGTGGGTGCGCGAAGAGATCAATCTGGACGCTTACTGTGGCCAAAAGGTGTGGCTGCGTTTCGATTGCGTCACCGATGACGCCGTGAACCGGCCGGGGCTGTGTTTGGACGATTTCGCGCTGGATACCTTGGGCTGGACGGATGACGTGGAGGCGGGGGAGGGGGAATGGCAGGCGGTGGGGTTCATCCGCCAAGAGAACCTTTTGCCCCAGCGGTACCTGCTCCAATGGGTGACCTGGGGAGAGAAGCCCCAGGTGCAAAGGCTAACGCTGGATGATGCTGCAGAAGGGGAATGGTCCTTCCCAGGCTGGGGACGGGAGATCCGCCGGGCCGTGCTCATCGTCTCGGCGCTGACGCCCTACACCACCGAGCCGGCCAGCTATCGCCTGGCTTTAGAGCAGCTCGCGGAGACGGGCGGCTAGCGGCTCCTCCTCACCGGACAAGACGGTGCGCAGATCCAGCAACACCCGCCCCTCCTGCACCCGGGCCACGATGGGCGGCCTGCCCTGGCGCAGGGCCGCGGCCAAGGCGTCGGGCGCGGCGCTCGGCAGGGCGATGAGGGTGGTGGGCAGGCTCTCCTCCGGTAGCGATCCTCCGCCGATCATCGAGCGCCCCGGCACCAGGGCACAGCCGGCGGCCTTGGGTCCCAACGAGGCCAACAGGGCCTTGGCCCGGGCCGTCACCTCCTCCAGGGGCATGGCGATCATCCGCCAGATGGGGATTTTCTGCACCGCCTCGCCTTTGACATAATGCAACAGATTGGCCTGGATGCCGGCCAGGGTGGTTTTATCCACCCGCAAGGCGCGGGTGAGGGGGAAACGGCGCAGCCGGGCGATGAGCTCCGCCTTGCCGAGGATGATCCCCGCTTGGGGCCCCCCCAGGAGCTTGTCGCCGCTAAAAGTGACCACATCCGCCCCGGCGGCCACGCTCTCTTGGATGGTCGGCTCATGGGCCAGGCCAAAAGGCGCGGTATCCAGCAGGGTGCCGCTGCCCAGGTCATCCAAGAGGAGTAGGCCCCGTTGGTGGGCCAGCTGCACCAGCTCGCCCAAGCTCGGCTGATGGGTGAACCCCGTGAGGCGAAAGTTGCTGGTGTGGACGCGCATCAAAGCCACGGTGCGCTCGCCAATGGCCGCGGCGTAATCGGCCACGTAGGTGCGGTTGGTGGTGCCCACCTCCACCAGGGTCGCCCCGCTTTGGGCCATCACCTCGGGGATGCGAAAGCCGCCGCCGATCTCCACCAATTGGCCGCGGGAGATGATCACCTCCTTCCCCTTGGCCAAGGCGGAGAGGACCAAGAGCACCGCGCCGGCGTTGTTGTTCACCACCAGGGCGGCCTCGGCGCCCGTCAGACGGCAGAGGAGGCCCTCGGCGTGGACGTAACGCGAGCCACGTTCTCCGGCCTCCAGGTCGAACTCCAGGTTGCTGTAGCTTTCCCCTGCACGGCGCATGGCCTCCAAAGTCTCGGCGCTCAGGGGGGCACGGCCCAGGTTGGTGTGCAGGATCACGCCCGTGGCGTTGATCACCGGGTATAAGGTGGGCCGGGCGAGGTTCTCCAAGGTGCCTACCACGGCGGCGAGGACCCCATCCTCGCCGGGATAGGGCTTGCCGGCCAGGATCTCTTGGCGCAGCGCATCCAGGGCTTTGCGGCAGGCCTCCACCACCAAGGCGCGGCCGTAGGTGGCGATCCAGCCGGCCGCTGCCGGCGACCCGACGAGTTTATCCACACTGGGCAATTGACGCAGAGAATCGTGCTCGCTCATCCGGCTCGTTTTCCAAGGGAAACGTGTGTTGCTGGGGCTCAGGTCAGTGCCAGGCCGGGGACGACATCCAGGTCCAGCCCGGCACGCTTGCCGGCCAAGAAACGATAATATCCCGCCGCTGCTACCATGGCCGCGTTATCGGTGCAAAACTGGATGGGCGGGAAGCGCACCGGCACCGATAGGCGGCGGCTCATCTCCTCGCGGAGCGCCTTGTTGGCCGCCACGCCGCCGGCGAGGAGCACCTGCACGGCGTCGTAGCGGGCCACGGCGTCGGCCGTCTTTTGCACCAGGGCATCCACCACCGCCGCCTGGAAGCTGGCGGCGATATCGGCCAAGGGCGCATCGGCGGGCAATCCTTCGGCGGTCACCGAGGCCAGCTTCTGACCGCGGGTCTCCTCCGTCGAGCCTTGTCCCCGTAGTTCCTGCACCAAGCGCAGCACCGCCGTCTTCAGGCCGCTGAAGCTGAAATCGAACTCGCCCACCTGCAAAGCCCGGGGAAAGCTGTACGCCGTTGGGTTGCCCCCCGCGGCCGCCTTTTGGATGGCCGGCCCCCCAGGATAGCCCAACCCCAACAGCCGGGCCACCTTGTCAAAGGCCTCGCCGGCTGCGTCATCAATGGTGCGTCCCAAATGGCGATATGCGTGGTGGTCCTGCATCAGGATCAAGCTGGTGTGCCCCCCCGAAACCACCAGGCAGACCAGCGGAAAGGCCGGCGTGGGCTGGGGCGATTGCTCTTGGCCCGGCGGGATGAGCCAATTGGCATAAATGTGGGCCTCGAGATGGTTCACTCCCACCAGAGGGATCCCCTGTGCCCAGGCCACAGCCTTGGCCACGTTCAGCCCCACCAGGAGGGACCCGGCCAGCCCCGGCCCGTGCACCACGGCGATGGCGTCCAGGTCTCGCCAACCCACTTGGGCTTGGGCCAGGGCCTCGCGGATGACGGGCGTCATGGTGAGCATGTGTTGCCGCGAGGCCATCTCTGGAAAGATGCCGCCATACCGCCGGTGCAGCTCAATCTGCGAGGCGACGACATTGGAACGTATCTTGCGGCCATTCTCCACCACGGCCGCCGCCGTCTCGTCGCACGAGGTCTCGATGCCCAGGATGAGAGTCATCTTGCTACCTCTAGGGATTGGTCAAGGGCGGGATGTCGCCCATCCACAAGGTGCGCCCGCTGAGGAGGAGCATCCGGCCGCGCTCCTCATCCACATACAGCCCGCGCAGGTTCTGGAAGCGGCTCTCGCCCGGCTTGTCTTGGAATTGCCGCAGAAAGTTGCCGTTTTTATCGAATTGCAGGATGCGGTTATTCCCCGCGTCGGCCACATAAACGTAACCGGGGGCCTCCGGTTTTTGGGGGCCGGAGACAAAGATGCTGGTGGGGCTGCGCATGGCGCCGGGCAGACCGTACATAGGGAAGGGCTGCGGCTCGCCGCGGTAGAATTTCAACACGCGGCCATCGGCCATGAGGATATACATATTGCCGTCGATGGCCAGGTCCACCGCGCCGGTGAGGTCCACATCCACCGCCGGGCTGATATAATCGCTGGGCGGCGAGGTGTAGGCGTTATCCACCGGGACATATTTGAGCAGCCGATTCAGCAAGGGATCCAAGACGTACAGGTTACCAAAATAGCCTCCGATGGCCTGAGGCTTGAGCCAGGTATCGCTATCGGCCACGGGGAAAACATCGAACCGACGTTGCGGGTCGTAGACCAAGAGCAGGCCGCTGCGCTCCAAGGCCACGAAGGTGCTCAGGGTGCGCTCGCCCCCCTCCGCCAGCCAGGCGATATCCACCAGGTCGCCCACGATGATGCCGCCCTTCATATCCCCCTTTTTGAGCAACACGGGATCGCGATCCAGCGGCTGCAGGGCATCGCCGGCGTTGTTCAGCAGATAGTAGTAGATGCGGTCGCTCCCCCGATTGAGGATAAAGACATCCCTATTCTGGACCACGATGCGCGAGGAATCGGTGGGCGAGGTGGGATCGTCGGTGAGGATGGCCAACTGCCACAGATGAAACAGCCGCGCCACGCGGTCGAGATCGTCCAATTTGTTGCGGATGCGCCGGGCCAGGCTGTTGAGCAGCTCATCGTCCGGAGCGATGGCCAGGCCCTCCTCCACAGCCTCCCTAGCCTCGTAAAGGGCCTGGCGCATATACGTTGCCTCGGTCATGTTCATGGCCGCGTCGTAACGTTGCTGGGCCACCTGTTGGATGTTGCGGAACTGGGTTTGGCGGGTGCGGTCGTATTGCAGCCGGGTGCTGATGACGATGGCCAACATCACCACAGGGATGGCCAGGGCCACGGCCAAAAGTGCTCGTCCGCTGAGGGAGATGGGCGGGGCGGGCTCCGGGGACACTGTGGGGCGGGGCGGCGCGCCCTCGGGGAGGATGCGCTCCAAGAGGTCTCCCGTGCTCTGGCGCATCCTCTCCATCCCCTGGTCCAGGCCACGGCGCAGCTGGTCGAGATCCACCAAAGGCGGGCGAGAAATCGCCTCCTCCATTTCAAGGGGCACGGCGGGTATCGTGGGCTCGGCTTCCGGGGGCTCCTCCGCTGCAGGGAAGGAGGGCGCGGTGACGGCCGGTTCCGCGACGGGCGGGGGCGCGGCAGGGGCGGCCTCCTCGGCCGCCTCCTCCAAGGGCGGGGACACCTCCTCTGGGGCGGGCGGCTGGGCTGCGGAGGGAGGTAAGGGCATGGAAGGGCTCGGCACCGGCTTGCTGACCGGCCTCGCGGCCCGCAAAGGGACCGAGCTCCCCTCCGCCGCCCAGGTGATGACGATGGCGCTCAGGTCCTGGCCTTGGGCCAGGGCCTCCAGATTATCCCGTGGCGAGCTCGCGCCCACCAAGGTTGCCGCTTGCACGATCTCGGCGGGCGAGGCCAGCCGGGCCAACGAGGTGGTGGCCAGGATCAGCACATCCCCTTCGGCCAAGGTGGTGTGATACAAGTTGGGCTCCACCTCTCGCCGCCAACCGGCCGGGGGCTCGCGGTCAAGGTCGAAGGTGCTGGGGCTGAGGCTGCGCAGCCAGATGGAATCCGGCGGGAAGCGCACCAAATCCCCCTGATGCACATGACACACCAGGGCGGGCCCCAGTTGGCCGATGTACACGTCGCCCTCGCGGATGACGACGGCGTTCAGGCCCACCGTCGTTTGCTGCTCCTGCGCGGCGTGGAGGTTGCGCTCCAGGAGCCACGCGTTGGCCTCCAGGAGGGCGGCGCGCAGCCCGCGGGTGATGCTGCCCGTCAGCCCATAATAGGCCCCGCAGATGCGGGACCAGAGCTCCTCATAAAGGGACTCGGCGGGCGCCTGGCCATGAGGCGCCTCGATGAGGAGGTACAGGTAGCCCCGGGCCCGACGCGCCTTGGGCAACGGCCCCTCCACCAGGCACGCCTGGGGTGGGTGGTCCTGCCAGATGCCGGCTTGGATGCCCAAGCGCTCCGCGACGAGTTTTCCCTCCATGCTTGCCTCTCGCTCTCTTGGGCCGAGGCTGATCCCTGGCCTATTCCCATTCGATGGTCGCCGGCGGTTTACTGGAGATGTCGTAGACGACCCGGTTGACCCCGGCCACCTCGTTGACGATGCGGTTCGCAATACGCGCCAACACCTCGTAGGGCAGGCGTGCCCAATCCGCCGTCATCCCGTCTTGGCTGGTCACGGCGCGCACGGCCACCACGTGGGCATAGGTGCGGCCATCGCCCATCACGCCCACGCTGCGCAGCGGCGTGAGCACGGCGAAATATTGCCAGACCTCCCGCTCCAGCCCGGCGGCGGCGATCTCGGCGCGGACGATGGCATCGGCTTGGCGCAGGGTTTCCAGGCGCTCGGCGGTGACCTCGCCGATCACCCGCACCGCCAAGCCCGGCCCGGGGAAGGGGGCGCGATACACCATCTCCTCCGGCAGCCCCAGGGCCAGCCCCACTTGGCGCACCTCATCTTTGAAGAGGAAACGCAGCGGCTCGATGAGCTTCAGCCGCATCCCTTGGGGCAAACCGCCCACGTTGTGATGGGTCTTGATCCGCGCTGCCGATTTGGTGGCGGGGGTGGCACTTTCGATCACGTCGGGATAGAGGGTGCCTTGGGCCAA
>DAOTZU010000306.1:0-3794 GCA_034433995.1 Anaerolineae bacterium | reverse complement strand
AGCAGGAACCGGATTGAGTTGAACTACATCGGCACCGATCCGACGGGCACGCTGAATTGGGGCAACTGTTCGCCACCCGTCAGTTGTGCAGGTATTTGGATCTATGAAGGCGCTCAAGGCAACGTCATCGGGCCGAATAATCTGATCGCCTTCAATGGCATCGGTATATGGGTTGCCGATAGCGGCTCGACGGGGAACACCATCACCCGCAATCGCATTCGCAATAATACCCTGGCGGGTATTGAGCTGTATGAGGTCGCCATCGCCGCGCCGGTGATCACGGCCAGCAACAGGGTGCAAGTTTGGGGCACGGCCTGCGCTCACTGCACGGTGGAGGTCTTTTCCGATGGTAGCAACCAGGGCGCAGTCTATGAGGGCAGCGTGACGGCCGATGCCGAGGGGCAATGGACGCTCTACAATCCAGGGTGGTTCAGCGGCCCGCATCTCACGGCCACGGCCACCGACGCCGCCGGCACCACCTCCGAATTCTCGGCGCCTGCTATTCTGTATTGAGAGCGCACAACGGATCTAGTCCCTCGAACGCCAAGCGGCCGCTGGCCCGGGCACAAGCCCAGACCATGGCCAATGCGGTGGCCTAGCCCCTTGTGGGCGTTTGGGTAGCGGTTACGCGCCGGCCAGGCCCTCGTAGATGGGGAGCAGGGCGGTATAGGTCTCTTGGAAGAGCTGGTACAGCTCGCAGTAGCGGGCCGCTGCCGCCGGGCGCGGCGCCTCACCCGGCTCCACCTGTACCAGGCGGCCGGCCACCTCGTAGCCGGGGAATAGCCCCACACCCACCCCGCCGGCGATGGCCGCCCCCAGGGAGGTGGCCTCCACCAGGAGGCGCGGGCGCAAGAGGGGCAACGCGAACACGTCGGCCAGGATCTGCCGCCAGAGGGCCGAGCGCGCGCCGCCCCCGATGACGCGCAAAGCGCGCAACGGCGCGCCCTGCGCGCGCAGGGCATCCAGGATGAGGCGCAGATTGAAGGCCACCCCCTCCAACACGGCGCGGGCCATCTCGGCCCGACCGTGGGCCATGGTCAAGCCCACAAAGGCCGCCCGTGCCCGGGGGTTCCAGTGGGGGCTGCGCTCGCCGATGAGGTAGGGCAGAAAGAGCAGCCCCTTGGCCCCCGGCTCCACCGCGCCGGCCAGCTCCTCCAGTTGGGCGTAGAGCGTGTCCTGGCCCGTGCCGCGCAAGAGGCGCTCCAGCCAATCGTAGGCGCCGCCGGCGCATTGCATGGTGCCCGTGGGGAAAAGATAGGCCGGGTCCAGGTGGGCAAAGGTAAAGGTACGCTGGAGAGGATCGTAGAGAGACTCGCGGCTGACAAAAGAGATCCAAGAGGACGAACCGAGGTAGAGGTAGGCGTCTTCCGGGCGCACCACGCCCGCCCCGGCCGTGGCACAGGCGCCATCGCCGCCGCCGATGACCACCGGCGTGCCCCCCAAGAGGCCCGTGGCCTCCGCCGCCTCACGTGTCACCCCGCCGATGATGGTGGCCGAAGGCAGGGCCGGTGGCATGATCGTCGGCGGTAGCTCCAGCGCGCCCATGATCTCCTCCGACCAGCGGCGGGCATCCAGGTCGAACAGGTTGGTGCCGGAGGCGTCGGAATAGTCGGTGGCATAGACGCCGGTGAGGCGGAAGGCGATATAATCTTTGGCCTGCAGGACGCGATGGGCGCGGCGGTATATCTCTGGCTGTTCCTGGCGCAGCCAGAGGATCTTGGCGGCGGTATAATTGGAGCTGGCGCGATGGCCCGTCAGGCGATAGACGCGCTCGCGGCCCACCCGCTGGGCGATCCAGGCCGCCTGGGGCTCGGCGCGCTGGTCGGCCCAGATGATGGCCGTGCGCAGGGGCGCGCCGGTGGCATCCACCGGCAAGCAGCCCATCATCTCGCCGGAGAAGCCCACCACAGCTATCTCGCCAGGACGGCACGTGCCGCCGGCCAGGAGCTGCTGCGTGGAGCGGCAGACGGCGCGCCACCAATCGGCAGGGTCTTGCTCAGCCCAGCCTGGGCGCGGATAGGCCGTCGGGTACGGCACAAAGGCGCTGGCCAGGAGCGCTCCCTGCTCGGTGAAAAGGGACGCTTTGTTGCCCGTGGTGCCCAGGTCATGGGCGAGGATGTAGGCCGCCATGCCCCATCTCCTGAACTAGCGCAGCGCTTCCTCCATGCGCTGGATGCTGAACAGCAGCGCCCGAGGCACGTGGAAGCAACCCTTGTAGTTGCCGCCCTTGCACGTGTGGGTCAAGTGGCCGCGCCGATCGCAATAGCCGAACCATTCTCCATATTCCGGATCGGCGAAATGCGCATAGGCGTAGCGGTCCACCCGCTCCAGCCAGCGGAGCCAACGCTCCTCATGGGTCAGGGTGTAGGCCAGCACCAGGGCATAGATCGCCTCGGTGTGGGGCCACCAGAGTTTCATCGAGGCCTCCAACTGGAGGGGTGGCTTGCCCGCAAGATCCATGAAATAGTATAGCCCGCCGTACTCTTGGTCCCAACCCAGCTCCAACGAGCCTTCGATAACGTCCAAGGCCAGCTGCTGCAAGGCCGCGTCGGGCAGGAAGCGCAGCAGGTGCAGGACGAACCAGGCCACCTCGATGGAATGGCCGGGGAGGAACAGACGCCCCTCTGGCCAGGCACTGAGGTCGCGGCCATCCAGGGCGACGTTCTCCACGAGGATCCGTCGCCGGGCATCGTAATGGCGTTGCACGCCGGCCAGGGCCTCGGCCATCACGTGGCGATAGCGTGGATCGTCATCCACCTGGGCCAACTCGATGGCCATGGAGGCCAACACCATCACGTTGGACAAATTGCTCAAAGGCGGTTGGCCGGGCAAAACGGGACGGCCCATGAGGGTGGGATCGGCGATCCATTCGCGGATGCGCCAAAAGAGTTCCACCGCCTCGCGGCGGCAATCCTCATCGCCGCTGGCTTGGGCCCACTCCAAGAGCCCCTGCATCATGAAAACCGCGGCGTAGGGCTTGCGTTGGTAAAAGAAGGGTTGGCCCTCCCGCGTCAGGCTAAAATAGACCCGTCCCTGGGGATCGCGGGCGTAACGGCGCAGAAAATCTACCCCCAGTTGGGCCGCGTCGAGATATTCCTGGCGCCGCTCCACCTCGTTGTAGAGGCGGGAGAACATCCACACCTGGCGGCCCTGAAGCCAGATGTACTTTTTGGTATCATAGACCGTCCCATCGCGGTCCAGGCAAGTGAAATAGCCTCCGTATTCGCGGTCCAAAGAATATTTCAGCCAAAACGGGATGACAGAGGAGAACAGGTCGCGGCGGTAACGCTCCAGATAAGGCTGTAACATGGGTTACTAGCTCCCCTCTCGTTGCTCGTTGATCAGATATTTCGCCGCCACCGTGCCCAGGGAATTGGGAGCCGGCAGGCCCTGACACAACAGGCGCAGCGTCTCCAAGTCGGATTTCCAGGCCACATCCCCCGGCGCGAGCAAACAGACGCTCCCCGGCTCGTGGGTGGTGTAGAGCTTGCCATCCAGGATGTAATAGTGTTCATCGCTGGCCTCGGTGGCGTAGGCGCGCATCAGGGGCGGGATATCGTTGGGTTTGAACCACAGTTTGACCTCCCGCTCGGCATCGGCGGGCGTGGCCGAGGCGTGGATGAGGTTATCCATGCGTTGGCCGATGACGTTGCCGACGGTGTCGGTGAGGGGCACCACGGTGCCCAAAGAGCGGATGCACCCCGGCCGCTGCTCGCGGGCCACATGGGGATTGGTGGGCCCGCAGATATCGCGGATCTTTTGCACCGCGCCCGGCCCTTGATAGACGATAGCGA
>DAOTZU010000305.1:0-6623 GCA_034433995.1 Anaerolineae bacterium | reverse complement strand
GCGTGAAACCCTCGCCGATCACGGCGCGCCAACCACCGGTGCCGAACTTGATGATGTTCTCTTCCTCGATCCGCCGGGGGCGCAGGATGCGTTTTTGCAGGATTAGCTCGGCAGCCTCCAGGTCGGCCAGGGTATTGATGCCCAAGACTTCGTCGGGATCGGCGCTGCGGTAACATTCTACCCGGTATCCCCGCCGGGCCAGGTAACCGACCACGCTGGTCAGCCGGGCGCCGCCCGCCGCCCGTTCGCGGTTGAGGGCCTGCAGCGCGGTAAAGAGCGTCCGCGCCCGCGCCACGTAAGCCCCCAGGTTCAGCTCGGCGATACGGCGCACCTCGGCGCTGGCATCGGCCTCCTCCACGATCTCGATCACCTTTCCCTCGGAATCACGCACGATGCGCCCGTAGGGCAAGGGTGAATCGCTGAAACCGGAAAAGAGGGTGAAATCGGCGCCCTTTAGGCGATGGCGCAAAAGCATCCCCCTGAGGGAGGCCAACCGAAAGAGGGGTGTATCCCCGTAAAGGATGAGCAGGTCCCCTTCGAATTCGCCCAACAGCGGTAGGGCTTGGAGCACAGCATGGCCGGTGCCCAACACTTGCTCTTGCACCACATAGTGGTAACCCGGCCCCACATGCTGCTCCAGGGCCTGATGTTGCCGGTCCACGATGAGATAGATCCCCTCCGGCGGCGCGAAACGCCGCGCCAGGTCCAAGACATGATCAATGATGGCCCGGTCGCCCAGTTTCTGTAGGGCACGGGGATGGGTCAAGCCCGCTTGGGCGGTCTGCGAGGCGGCCAGAATAAGCACTTGGACACTATCGGCCATGGTAAGGTATATCCTTTCTAGGGCAGGATGCGTGCGGCGTTTGCCCCCAGGATGGCCAACTTTTGCTCCAGGGTGATGCGGGCAAAGAGTACCCGCCCCAGTTGGTGGGCGGCGTTCATAAAGATTTGGTCTGTGCCCCAAACGATCTTTTCCAGGGGCACCGAGGCCACGAGGCGCTCGATCAGCCCGCGCGGGCAGGGGGAGAAGCACGTCTCCAGGTGCACCCCTGGATATGCGTTGGCAGCGCGGAGGTATTTGGGGAGGTCCTTGGAGCCGGTGTGGGCCAGGAGCCAGTTGATCCGGGGGTATTTCTTGAACGCGCCCTCCAGTTGGTCCACCTCGTCGCCCCAGGTGTGGGCCAGGATGGGCAGGCCATGGGCGTTGGCGAAATCGTAGATGAGCTCATAGTTGGGATGGTCGTAGCGCAGGCCGGCGCGGTTGCCGTAGCTCCAGATCTTGATGGCGCGCAACCCGGCTGCATAGCAGCGCTCCATCTCGGGCAGGATCGTCTCCGCATAGCCCACGTTCAGGGCCATGTAGCCGCGCAGGCGCTCCGGAAAGCGCCGCACCGCCTCTAGGATTCCGTCGTTGCCCAGGCGATCCAGCCCATAGATGGCCGCCGTGTGAGAGACATAGGCCCGGCGAATGCCCAACCGGTCCATCGCCGCCACCAGCCCCTCCGGGCTGCGATCCACATAGGGGAAGCCGGAGGTGGCGCCCAGGTGGGCATGGGCATCGATCACCAGGTAATCCGTGAGGGGCGTGCCCGCCTTGCCACAGGCGGCCAGGGCGTCATCGGCGGGATGAGGATTCAGGGTGATCATTGCACCTCCCCCAGCAAGCGCTCGATATTGCCATGGGCGATGGCTTCCTGGTCCTCAGACGACAGGCGCGCATAGGTGAGCCCGGCGATGGCCGCGCCGCCCTCGGCCTGAGGATAGCCCAGGCCAAAGACCCAGCGGTGGGGGCCAAAGATGCGCACCAGATCCTCAAACCCCTGGTGCACCGAATAGGTGTGGCTCAGGCACAGCCATAGGTTGGGGAAGCGTTGCAGCAGGGGATAGATCAGCCGGTTGCGCCCCAGGCGGGGCACGTTCAAGAGGATCAGGCGCAGGTCGGGAAAGTTCTCCAAGATGACATAAAGCTCGTCGGCCGAGGTCTTGTCGTATTCCAGAAGCAGGGGCATCCGCCGGGCCTGCAACACCTCGTACAAGGGCCCAGCACACCAGGGCAACAGGCTCAAGCCCTCGGCCTGGGGATCGGTCCAGCAGACCTTGGCCCCGGCGGCGCGCATCTGGGCGATGGCGAGGGACGGATCAAAGGCGGGCTCCTCGCCATCCGGGGTGACAAAGGGGGCCGGCTCAAGTTGTTCCCAGCCCCGCGTCTCCTCCCAGAGGATCCGGTTGCCGTTCACCGGCCCGGCCTCGTAGGCTGCCCGGTGACGGACGATGGCCGCCGTGACACCCAGCCGCGCCATCTCGGCCAAGAGATCGGCCCGGTCGGGGCGGTAATCCTCGAAAGGTACCCGCGGCAGCCCGATGATGGGGTCACAAGCGATGAGTTTCATGTTCCCCTTTCCAGGCGGTGGAAAAAGGCGCGCTCCACCTTTCAGGCGAACAGCGTCGCCGGGCGATGCTGCCAGACCTTGATGATGGCCGTGCCGATATCATCAATGTCTTCCTCGGTAAAGGCCGGCACCAGGGCCACGCAACGCATGGCGTTGAGGATGCGGTCGGTGTTGGGGCAGAGATCCGGCGTGTAGCGCACATGCTCGCCGGGCCAGCCGGGGCCGAAGGGAGGTAGCGCCGGATGCACCTGCCGCCGGGATTGGACGATCTCGGTGTGCAAGAGATTCGTGCAGCCGGAGGAGGGCCCCACCCGGATCCCCTCGGCGGCCAGGGCCTTGCCGAACCACTCGGCGCGCTCCGGCGTGCCCAAGTCAATGTAAAGGGCGATGCCGGCATCGCCGGCCACATCGCCCACCTGGCGGAAGGCCATATCGGCGCAGGTATCCTCCAGCCGGCCGCGCAAGGCGCGATAATGTCGCCGGGTGATGTCCAACACCGCCGTCTCTAATTTGCGCAGTTGCGCCAGCGCCACCGCGCCGGTGAACTCGTTCATGCGGAATTGGCAGCCGCTAAACGCCTCTTCTTTTGCTGTGCCGCCGAATTGCGCGGCCAGGGAGGGGCGGACAAAGCCCAGGTCATGGAAGCGCACCGCCCGCTCAAAGACCACGGGGTCCTTGGCCAAAAGGAGGCCGCCATCGCCGGTGCTCATGATCTTGTTCTGCTGGAAGCTGAAGCAGCTTACATCGCCCAAAGAGCCCACCTTGCGCCCTTTGTACGTCACGCCGCAGGCCTGGGCGCAATCCTCCACCACCTTCACGTTGTGGCGCCGGGCGATCTCCAGAAGGCGATCCATGTCGTTGGTGGCGCCCTGAAAGTGCACCACGATCACCGCCTTGGTGCGCGGGGTGATCTTGCGCGCGAAATCATCCGGGTCCATGTTCAGCGAGCGGTCAATATCGGCAAAGACGGGGGTGGCGCCCAGGAGCACCGGGGCCTCGAAATCGGTGTACCAGCCGAAGGAGGGGATGATTACCTCGTCTCCCGGCCCCACGCCCAATCCGGCCAGGGCGCAGTAGAAGGAGCCGCTGCCGGTGGCCGTGGCCACGGCGTAAGGCATGCCGAAATAGGCCCGCGCCTCGCGTTCGAAATCCTTGACCATGTGGGGCGTGCCATCGCCATATTCGCGGAAGGGAAGGCGCGTGCGCACCACCTCCGTCAGCAGGGCGAGCTCCTCCTGCCCCATGACGCTGGTGCCCAAATAGGCCGCCGGCAAGGGCTTGGTGCGCACCGGCTCGCCGCCATCCAGGGCTAATCTCGCCTTTGTTGAAGCCATCTTTTCCTCCAAACGTAGTATAGCGCCTTGTGCGCGTGGCCTTTTCTAACGCTTCTCGACAGTCAACCGCGTCACCAACTGATGTAGCATAGCCGGCGCTGCGCGGAGCTGCAAATGGCCGTAGCGAGCGTCCTCCCGTTGGATGCCGAAATCCTCCTCGGCGAAACGCGCCTCTTGCACCGTCCACTGCGGTTCCACCCGCACCTGGACGTTCTGCCCCTGCAACACCCACGCCTGGCCCTCCTGGCGCGCCTGGCAGGGCGTGTGCAGGTGGAACGTGGCCCCCAGGGGTCGGTCCAGCTCCAGATCGTCGGTGATCTCGAACACACCGGGCGCGGCCGAGACCACCGTGCGCTGGGCGTGGCGCACAAAGGCGGGCCAGGCCGGCGTGATGTGGATGGTGGTGCGGAAGAGGCCCTCGCGATACGTGGCCTGGGGGCAGACATCCACCGTATGGGCCAGGTTCTGCCGCGTGGGCGCGCCGTCGGGGCTATCGGGCACCAAAAGGTTGTGGGCATCGGGGCGCTTGGCCAAATTCCCCAGGGCGCCACTGTAGCTGCCGATGCCGCGATCCACCAGGATCTCTTCGCCGCCGGCCTCCAGCAGGATATTGCCCCGATCATCGTGGGAGTGGCTGCCGCCCACGGTGAGGCGGGCCACCGGCCCGCCCACCAGTTGCAGCCGCACCGGCCCCACGTCGGGCATCTCCCGGCAGATCAGGGCGTGACCTGTGTGCTCCAAAAGGCCAAATTCAGGCACCAAGCGGGACACGGGGGCCACCTCTTGGGGGCCGTAGATGAGGAGCAGGGATAGATCGTCGGCGGGTTGGTCGTGCTGCAAAGCATAGGCCGCCAAGCGCTCGCTCTCTGGGCCGGGGAAGGCGACGTGGAGCATGGCCGCCAGGTCCGCCGGGCACACCGGCGGATGATGGCAATCGCCGATCTTGAGCCCTTGGCCGGGGCGGGCGGTGCTGGCCAGGATGGCCGGGTAGCCGGGCGCGCGACGCATCTTGGCCGGCAGGAGGTCGGCTACGGCGCAGCCGCGGTAACGGGCCAGGGCCAACACCCCCGGCAAGCCTGCCCCCAACGTGTATTGCCAATAGCTGGGGCCCTCCACCGAGCCGCCGTCGCCGGTGAAGGTGTTGTTGAACATTTCCAACCCGTCGGCCTCGGCCTCGGCCAGTCGCGAGGCCGCCCGGGGCCATGCTTTGGCCAGGGCCAGGAGGCCCAGGATGCGGCCGCTATTAAAGACGATCCCCTGGTTGATATGGCGGATCTCTTCCACGTGGGGATCGATATAGTCGTGCTGGATGCGCGGCATCCCCCGGCGGGAGATGGCGTCGCGGATCAGCTCTTGGCCGTCTTGGGTGAGGAGGCTGCCCGCCCAATCCAACCCCAAAGCTAGTTGGAAGCAAAAAGAGGCCTCAATAAAGGCGCGGTGATGCCACCATAGGCCCGGCAGTTCGCCGCCGAAATCGTTGTACCAGTACTCGCAACTGGCCACGCTGAGCATCCAGCGGGCGGCGTGGCGCAACAGGGCGACATCGCCATCGAGCAATCCCGCCAGGGCCAGGCCGTGGATGGGGCCGAAATTGTTCAATCCTTTGCGTTCCATGGGGCGGGTATAGTGCAGGGGCCCGGCGGCAAAGCGCCCGATGAGGGTTTCGGGTTGCACCGCCAACATGGCCTGGGCCTGGCGGCGCAGCTGCTCCAGCCAAGGGCGATAAAGGGGGCTCCTCGCCTTGGCCCGTAACGCGTCCAGGTCGCGCGGACCAAAGAGCAGCCCCATCTGCACCGCCGGTTCCGGCTCTTGGCCCGCGGGGACCAAGAACCCCTCCCACGAGGGATCATAGTGGCCGTGTTGGGCCAGACGCTCCGGCTCGCGTTGGGCGTCTAGCAGGGCCATCCAGATAAGGGTGGCTGCGCCGATCCCCGCCTGTTCGGGGATGTATTCCAAGACCAGCGAGCGGATGCGCTCCTCTGGGAGGGGTAGATCGTAGTATGCCGGGTCGCCATGGCCACGCAGCTCGTGGCGGCGGCCGTTGAGGCTCACACGGAGCACCACCCCCTGGGCGATGGCCATGAACAAGCGCAGATGCCCGCGGCCAAAGGTGGGGATCCCTTCGGTGGAGATGCGTCGGGTGAGTCGCACGGCGCACTGGCCGGGGATGCCCTTTTCCCAGCCGATCTCCGCGCGGCACCAGTTCTGGCGCACGTTGGCGCCCATCCCCTCGGCCAGCCACACCTCGTAATGGTCCAGCGTGCTGGGGGTGGGTTGGTAAAAGAGATCAAAGGAGAGCTCGCTCTCGCTCATGGGGATGAAACGCATATTTGTCCTTCCTCTAGAGGTTTTGGTTGATCCAGGCTAGGGCCGCCGCGTTATCCACCGCGTGGCCGCCGGGATGGTAATGCACCGCGATCCGTCCCTCCGCGCCGCACAGGCGATAGGCCCGGCGCACCTCGTCCATGGCCGCCTCGAACTCGGCCGGGTCCAGCACGCCGGTGTTCCAGGCCAGGTTGAGCTTGGCTGGATCGCCCCCCGGCACCATCACGTGGTCCTCGCGGCCATGCTGGATCTGCACCGGTTTGGGCGCGGCCAACGCGGCCAGGTCGCACTGTTCCAGGTGGGGATCGAGGTATTTGTGCTGGCCACAATCACAATGGGGCGGGATGCGAAAATGCCGCCGGAAATGGTGCCGCGTGCCCATGATGCCGGCCACCACCCCGGCACGGACGCGCTCATCCATGGCCAGAACCAGTTGCGCCAATCTGCCCCCGGTGCTCAGCCCCAACACCGCCACCCTCCGGGGATCCACCTCCGGCCGGGCCAGCACCACATCCAGGCCGCAGAAGGCGTCCCAGAGCCACTCGCCGTAAAGGGTCCACCGTTCATCCTGCAA
>DAOTZU010000304.1:0-3825 GCA_034433995.1 Anaerolineae bacterium | reverse complement strand
GGTGGCCTGGCGCGACCCTGGAAGCCCGGTAGAGCTGCCCCCAACGCGATAAATCCCTTTTTCGACGCCCTCCGCAGGCGAGGGCCTCGAAAAAATGCTCCCCCGTCGGTTGGAAACCGACGTCTGCGGATAGCAAGCCCGCAACGCGGGCTTGGCAAGCAGAGCCGTCGGATTGTATCCGGCGGCGGGCATGTCCGGATGCCCTCGGTGGCCTGGCGACGCTAGGAGCCCACCAGGGTTGCCCACCAACGTATACATCCCTTTTTCGATGCTTGGCGCGCATGCACAACTTGCGCCCAAGGAGAATGGTGGTATGATTAATAGCCGTGCTATCCGCCGGCCACACGTCGCAGCCAGTCATGCAGCGGGGGTAATGCCCACCGAGAAGTGGCGGCGGGTGTGCCTAGTCCTGTGGAGTACCCACAATGAGCGCCTTTCTCGTCTCCCAAAGCCTGCCGGTGCAGATCGTGATCGGTTTGGTGGCCATCGCCGTCCTGGTGCTCAGCGCCGAAAAGGCGGTGGACAAGATCGTGGGCATCGCCGAATACTTGAACCTCTCAGCGACCTTTATGGGGATGACGGTGCTCTCCTTGGCCACCAGCATCCCGGAGATCAGCTCCCATTATACCGCCTCGGTGGGCATCTTGACGGGCTCGCTGGATTATCGTGTTGCCTCCTCCATCGTCCTGGGGGCGAATATCGGCTCCGATGTGGTGCAGCAAACCTTGATCATGGGGCTGGTGGTTTTCCTCTCCGGCACCCTTTACTTCCGCCGCTATTTCCTGTGGAAGAGCATGATCCCCATGATCGGTACCACCATCATGTGCATCATCCTGGGTTGGGACCGGCACTATTCGCGCCCGGATGGCTTGATCCTCTTTGGCACTTTTATTCTTTATACCTATTATCTCTATTACGACGAGCGCAAGTATTACAAAAAGGTGGAGAGTGAGACTCCCCACATCAGCCATGTGCCCCAGAATCCCCGTGAGGCGATCATCGCGGGGGTCATTGCCTTGGCCGCCATAATGCTGACGGTGCTCAGCGCCCAGGTGGTGTTGGTGCTGACGGAACAAGTGGTGGCGGCCACGGGCATTGGCGGCTCGTTCATCGGTGTGGTCACCTTGGGCGTGGCCTCGGCCCTGCCGGAGCTGACCACGGCCCTGGCCGGCGTGCGCCACAACGCCAAGGGAGTCTCCATCGGCACATTGGTGGGCAGCAACATCACCAATCCGTTGGTGGCCATCGGCGGCGGCGCCCTCATCTCTACCTACTGGGTGCCCAAGGGCTTGGTCTATTGGGATCTCCCTTGGGAGACGGTCACCGGCGCCATTTTGTGGGTGATCCTCTGGTTCAATAAAGGCCGGCTAGGCCGGCTGGCCAGCGCATACTTGGTGGCTCTGTACGTCCTCTTTGTGGTGCTGCGGGGCATCCTCTTCCTTGCGGATTAGCCTGCTGTGGATTCCTCTGCGACCAAGCGGAAATCATCCAAGGTGAGCATCAGGAGCGTCACCGGGTGCGCCTCGGTGGCGGGGAACTCGATCTCGAAGGTGAAATCGTCGCGATAGCGATGCACCACCGTGCCCCGCTCACCCGCCTTGAGGCCATGTTCGGGAAGGTCGTGGGTGAGGGCGACGGCATCCAAGTCTTTGATCTTCATGGGTTCTCGCCTCCGCAGGAGATGGCTGGTCTGCGCCCTCAGGCGCCGGCGTTGAGCATATCCTATATCCGAGCCGCCGAAACCGCAAACTGCGGCAACGCTCTATAACCAGTATTGCCGCATGCGCCCGGTGGGGTGTTCCGCGGTCCTCGTTGCCGCCCGCAAGATGTCGATATTCCCCTCAGATAGTGAAAAGTGACCTCAGGCTAGGCCTGCGCGGTCTCAGCATACTCTCATGGTGCTAAGGGCGCGTGGAAAGTTTTTGTGCGGTCCCGCTTGACATAGAACAGATGTTCATTTATAATAGGGCCAGAGATCAGGCATGGAAAGGAGCAGGCCGATGGTCCGCGATACCAGCGAGCTATCCCCGCGCCAGCGACGGATCCTGGAGATGATCCGCGCCTATAGCGCGCAGAACGGCTACCCGCCCAGCATCCGCGAGATCGGCGAGGCGACGGGCATCTCTTCCACCTCGGTGGTGAGCTACAACCTCGCCATCTTGCAGCGCAAAGGGTATCTGACCCGTGAGCGGGAGGTCTCCAGGGGGCTGCGCTTGGTGGGCGATGAGGTCAATGTGGTGAGTGTGCCCTTGCTGGGCGCCATCGCGGCCGGCGCGCCCATCCCCGTGCCCGATGGTGATCTCCAAGCCGCCGATGAGCTGGAGCAGGTCTCCTTGCCCAGCGATATGACGCGGAACTGGCAGGGGGTCTATGCCCTACGGGTGCGGGGCCAATCCATGATCGATGCCCTGATCAACGATGGCGATATCGTCATCCTGCGCCAGCAGGACTATGCCGATAATGGCGACATGGTGGCCGTCTGGCTCAAGGAGGAGCAGGAGGCGACCCTGAAGCGCTTTGTGCGCGTGAGCGATGACCTGGTGCGCTTGAAGCCAGAGAACGCGGCCATGCAACCCATCGAGGTGCATCCGGCGAACATCGAGATCAAGGGCAAGGTGGTGGGGGTGCTGCGTCGTCTGGGATAATGCGTGTGGGTGTTGCCAGACCGCCGGGCGTCCATGCCCGGCGGTTTTTAGTTGAGCGGAGTACCGATGGATGCTGAGCCTTGCCCGCCGTCGGATAGAATCCGCCGGCTCGGCCTAGCAAGCCCGCAGCGCGGGCTTATCATCCGCAGCCGTCGGTTTCCAACCGACGGAGAAGGTGTCCGCGTAGAACGGTGAGCGATTCCGGCAGAGGTTCCGACGAGGTGCCGGGCCTTGCCCGCCGTCGGATAGAATCCGCCGGCTCGGCCTAGCAAGCCCGCAACGCGGGCTTGGCATCCACAGACGTCGGTTTCCAACCGACGGGAGCATGAGGTCTGCTCGGGCTTGCCCGTTACCCGCTGCTTTTGACAAGCTCGTTGGGCTTCTTATAATCATCACCAGCCTTGCCGTGCGCCGTGGGTGCCAGCCTACGGCGCTTTCTTTGCCAGCAAGAGTGGGAGGATATGGGGATCCGAGCGTTTGTCTTTGATTGTGGCGGCGTGGTGTTGCGCAACGGCGATTTGAGCGCCTACACCCTTTGGGGAGAGCGTCTGGGTCTAGCGCCGGATGAGCTGCGCCGGCGCCTTTGGACCGGCGAGCCTTGGGTTTCGGCGGAGCGCGGGCAGATCAGCGATGCCGAGTTCTGGCGGCGCGTGGGGGCCGCCTTTGGCCTCATCGCGCCCGAACAGGTCGCTACCTTGCGCGAGGACCTTTGGGGCACCTGGGTGGTGGATGAGCAGGTATTGGCCCTGGTGGATCGCTTGCGCGATAAGTACCGCGTGGCCCTGCTCAGCAATGCCAGCGACGCGTTGGAGGATATTCTGCGCGAACGCTTTGGCATTGCGGACCGTTTCGATCCTCTGCTGAGTTCGGCGCGGCTGGGCCTGGCCAAGCCGGATAGGGCCATCTATGAAGAGTTGCTCAAGCGGCTGCAGCTCGAGCCCCACGAGGTCGTGTACATTGACGATGCGGCGGAGAACATCGCTGCGGCGGCCGGTTTGGGTCTGCACGTGGTGTGGTTCGTCAACGCCGCCGAGCTGGAGCGCCAGTTAGAGCCGTATCTCCGCTAGCCCCTCGCCTTGGGATGGCCGTAGCGCTGAAGCTTGTGCTCGTTGGTCTGTTCTTGCGCCTATGCTGGTGCCAGGTCACGGCGCATTGCCCCTCGTTTGGTGACTCTGCCTGT
>DAOTZU010000303.1:0-14516 GCA_034433995.1 Anaerolineae bacterium | reverse complement strand
TAAACTGGCCTATGATGTATTGGACGAGAGCTTATGAGGAGGTGCTCCGGCCAGGTGAAATATCCGGAACTCTGGGAATATGCGGGACACTCTCCCGCTATCAAGCCAACCCGTAGGCCGGCCGGCGCTTTTGTAGGGGTTTGGCTTGTGGGGTGTCTTTTGGCCGCGGCCGTGTGCTTGGCCGGGTGCAGCGCGGGCCGTCTCCTGTACGATGTCTCCATCCGTCCGAGCACCATCTCGCCCAACGCCGACGGCGTGGAGGATGTGGCCGAGCTCAAGTATACCCTTGCGCGCCAAGCGACCATCACCATCTATTTCGTGGATGCCGAAGGCCAACGGCACTATTTTCGCCAGGACGAGCGCCGTTCCAAGGGGCCGCGTACTGCGTATTTCAGCGGCGTCATTGACGGCCGCCTCCTCCCCGATGGCGCCTACACCTGCGTGTTGGAGGCCACCGATGAGCGCGGACGGCAGGCGCGGGCCGAGGTGCCCCTCACCCTGGTGGATGGCGATAAAGTGCCTTTGCGCATCGAGAACCTGAACATCTGGCCCACCAAGTTCACCCCCAACCGGGATGGCATCACCGACCGGGTCAAGATCGGTTACAATCTCAACAAAGAGGTCAAGCGGGTGGAGGTGTACATTCTGGATGCCCAGGGCAACAAATACCCTGTGGAGAAGGACCAGATCCGCGAGGCCGGCGCGCCGGGCACCCACGAGCACGATTATGACGCCGGTATTGACCTGGGCGCCCCTCCGCCGCCCGATGGCGTCTATACCGTGGTGGTGGAGGCGGAGGACGCCGTGGGCAACCAGGCCCGCGTCACCGGCACTTTGGAGATCCAGGGCGGCGGCGTGCCCAGGGTGGAGATCATCAACCGGGCGGCGCAATTTTCGCCCACGGTGGTGCCCTTGGGGGGCACTTTGACCTTCACCTGCACCGTCAAAAACGTGGGCGCCGTCCCCGTGCGCACCAAGGGGCCTGAGCCGGGCACCACCTACACCACCTCCGAAAACTATAACACCTTGAAGCAGTACGAGGAGCCCGGCATCTTTCGCATCGGCCTGGATTACGAGGGCAACAGCGAGGGGCGGCTCTTTCCCTTCCGCTGGCAATTGGGCAAAACGGAGGAGCTCACCCAGATCGACACCGAGATCGGTCCCCAGCTCTACCTTATGCCCGGGCAGACGGTGACGGTGGTGGGGCATCTGCGCATCGTGGATCGCCCCGTCAAGGTGGCGCCCTATTATTGGCTGGGGCTGATCCACGAGCAGGTATGGATCGTCCAAGATCGCGTCCAGCCGACGCAGATCACCATCGGCTTTTAGCGCTGGGCCTCCATGGATCTGGCCATTGTCATCGTCAGCTACAACACGCGGGAGCTCACCCTGGCTTGCTTGGCCTCGGTGTTCCAGGCTCTGGAGGCCTCTGGCCTCAAGGGCGAGGTGTGGGTGGTGGATAACGCCTCCGCCGATGGCAGCGCCGCCGCGATCCGGGCGCGCTTTCCTCAGGTGCACCTGTGGGCCAGCGAGGAGAACCTGGGCTTTGCCGGCGGGGTCAACCGGATGCTGGCAGAGCTGGAACAGCTCGCCGAGCCGCCGCGCCATGTCCTCTTACTCAACCCCGATACCCTTGTGGCCCAAGATGCCCTCGGGCATTTGGTCCAGTTTATGGACGCTACCCCCCGAGCAGGGGTGGCCGGGGCCCAGCTGCGCTATGGCGATGGCAGCTTTCAACACGGCGCCTTTCGCTTTCCCACCCTGCTCATGGCGCTGTTCGATTTTTGGGTGCCTCATCCGCGCCTGTTGGATTCCCCTTTGAACGGCCGCTACCCTCGGCGTCTCTATGCGCGAGGCCGTCCCTTCCCTGTTGACCATCCGTTGGGCGCCGCGTTGCTCATCCGCTGGGAGGCGCTTCGGCAGGTGGGCCCCCTGGACGAGGGGTTCTTTATGTATTGCGAGGAGGTGGATTGGTGTCGCCGCGCCAAGGCGGCGGGGTGGCAGGTCTATTGCGTGCCTCAGGCCATCATCACCCATTTTGCCGGCCAGAGCGCCCGGCAATTCCGCGAGCGGATGTTCGTGGCCCTATGGCGGAGCCGCTATCGGTTGTTCCGCAAGCACTATGGTCCTCTCTATTGTACCATGGCGCGTTGGATCGTGCGTGCCGGCCTGGCGCTGGAGATGCATCGCCTGCGCAGGCGCCTGCTGCGGGGCGAGCTGGGCGCCCAAGAGGCCGAAGCCCGGCTGGCCGCCTACCGCCAGGTTTGGGAGATGTAAGATGCCCACCCTCACGGTGATCGTCCTGGCCCGGGATAACGCCGACGAGATCGCGGCCTGCCTGGAGAGCGTGGCCTGGGCCGACGAACGCGTCGTCCTCTTGGATGCGCGCAGCCGCGATGCCACGGGCGAGATCGCCCGCCGCCTGGGGGCCAGGGTGGTGGAGCATCCCTTCGCCCATTTCGCCGCCCAAAGGGAGTTTGGCCTCTCCTTGCCCCGGAGCGAGTGGCTATTTTATGTGGATTCGGACGAGCGGGGCACGCCGGCCTTGGGAGAGGAGATCCGGCGGGTCATCGCCGAGGAGAGGGCGGTGGGTTGGTGGGTGCCTCGGCGCAATTGGATCTGGGGACGGGAGATCCGTCACGGCGGCTGGTATCCCGATTACCAGCTGCGGCTGCTCAAGCTGGGCCATGCCCATTACGATCTCACCCGCGAGGTGCACGAGGTAGTCATCCTGGATGGCCCCGCAGGGCACCTCCAGGAGCCCCTCATCCACTATAACTATCGCTCGTTGGGGCAATTCATCGCCAAGCAACGCCAGTATGTGGCCCTGGAGGCCGGGATCCGGCACAAACAGGGCCTGCGCCCCAAACCTTGGACCTTTGTGACCCAACCTCTGCGCGAGTTCAAACGCCGCTATTTCACCCTGCAGGGCTACAAGGATGGCCTGCAGGGCCTCTTGCTCTGTGCCCTGGTGGCCTACTATTACGGATTCTTGGTCACTTGGCGTCTGGCGGCCCTTTGGCGGCGGCAGCGCTGAGCCGCCACCACCGGCGAGCCTTCTTGTTTTTATCGCCTGACCCCTTGGCCGGGCGGCCCAGCCCCAAAGCCCTGCGGACGATCTGCTCATACCCCCGGCTGAGGAGGTCCGCCAAGGTGTCGCGGCAGAGGCGATAATCCTCCAGAGTTCCCCCGTAAGGATCCTCCACGTCGCACATCTCCCCGGCCATCTGGCTGAGGAGATGGGTCTTGTCGCGGGCGCGGAGAAAGCGCAACGAGATGTCTTGCAAGTGAGCCTGGGTCATCACCAAAATGAGATCGGCCGCGTCCACCTGCTGTTGGTTCAAGCAGCGGGAGCGATGGTCGTCAAGCGCCAGGCCGATTTCAGCCAGGGCTTGGCAGGCCTCCGGGGTGGCCGGTTCGCCGACAGAGCACCATGTCCCCGCCGAGGCGACGCGCAGCCTGTCTTGGTCGCCCGCCTGGGCGATGAGCCGCGCCAGCAGGCGTTCGGCCATGGGCGAGCGGCAGATATTGGCGGAACATACCAAAAGCACCAGGGCGCGATAGGGCATGGCTCGTCCTCGCGGAGATTAAAAGCCTGCGGGGCAAGGAACCCCTTGCCCCGCAGCGGAGTACCCTCAGGCCAACTCGGGCAACAATAACCCGTAACCCCCATCGCGACGCCGATAGACCACGCTGAAGGCATTGTTGGCGGCGTTGAAAAAGATGAAAAAGTCGTGCCCCAAAAGCTCCATCTGCTCGATGGCTTCATCCACGTCCATGGGACGGGTCTGAAACCGCTTGACGCGCACGATCTCGCTGCTGGGTTCCGCCTCCTCCGTCGTGGTGGTGGGTGCCGAGACCTCTGTGGAGGCGCGGGCCTTGGAGCGCCAGTGCTTGCCCTTGTAGCGCTCGATCTGGCGGCTCATCCGCTCCAGTACGGTGTCCAGCGCGGTGATCATGTCGGCGGAACGCTCCTCCGCGCGCAAAATGGTGCCGTTGACGCGCAAAGTGAGCTGGACGACCATGCTATCCTCGGCACTTTTGGTCTTTTGCACCGCTAGATCCACTCGGGCTTCATCGAGGTTGGGAAGGAAGCGGTCTAGCTTGCTCACCTTCTTTTCGATGTGCGCCCTCATGTGTTCGGTGACGTCCAGATTCTTGCCCTTGATGACGATCTGCATAGTTCAGCTCCTTTCTCCATCAAACCTATTTGAGACGAGTCAAATACGGATAATGGCAAGGTGAAAGGTCGCCGGAATCTGGGTTGGGTTGTTAAGGTGAGGGACACACCGTCGCAAGGGAGACAGTGGCCATCGGGTACATCTTCATGGTAGCATGTTTTGCTCGCCTTGTCAATGGCGGGTGTCGAAAAAAGGCGTGTAGACGCTTTGTCCGCCGTCGGATGGAATCCGACGGCTCTGCTTGCCAAGCCCGCGGCGCGGGCTTACCATCCCCAGACGTCGGTTTCTAACCGACGGGCGCATTTCTCGACACCCTCTGTCAATGCCGATTTGACAGGCCGCCTGCCCCTGCCTATCATCCCTGGCGCGAGGCCGAACCCTATCCAGGAAGGTTCCATGAAATCGCATCTGCCCCCAGAGATCGAGGTCGTACGCAACGATGCGCCCCGTGGCGAGATCCGCCATGCCCTGTTCGATTTCGATGGCACCCTCTCTCTCATCCGCGAGGGCTGGCAGCAGGTGATGGTGCCGATGATGGTGGAGGTGCTCCTGGAGACGCCGCGCCATGAATCTCGCGAGGAGCTGGAGCGCGTTGTGCGCGAGTATGTGGATCGCCTCACCGGCAAGCAGACCATCTACCAGATGTTGCAATTGCAGGAGGAGGTGCGCGCCCGGGGCGGCGAGCCGTTGGATGCCTTGGTGTACAAGCGGCGCTATCTCGATCTGCTCTGGCAGCGCATCGCCCATCGGGTGCAGGGGCTGAAGGAGGGGCGCATCCCGCGGGAGGAGATGCTGCTGCCCGGGTCCATCGCCCTTTTGGAGGAGCTCCGGGCCCGGGGCATCATCTGCTACTTGGCCAGCGGCACGGATCTCCCGTATGTGCACGACGAGGCCGAGGCTTTGGGGATTGCGGGCTATTTCGCCGGCGGGATCTATGGCGCCCTGGATAATTGGAAGGATTTCTCCAAGGCGATGCTCATCGAGCGCATCCTGCAAGAGCATCGCTTGAGCGGGAGCGCGCTGATTACCTTTGGCGATGGCTTTGTGGAGATCGAGAACACCGTGGCGGTGGGGGGAGTCGCCGTAGGGGTGGCCAGCGATGAGGTGCACCCCGGCCGCATAGACGCCTGGAAGCGTGAGCGCCTCATCCGCGCCGGGGCCCATTTCATCGTCCCCGACCATCGCGCGTCGCTGGCGTTGGTGCGCTATCTGTGCGGCGAGCCGACCGAGGAGCCCTCGCCCTTGAAGGGTTAGAGGTCGCTCTCAGGCGGTCCGTGGGAGGGCGCTCAGGATGCGGGCTCTGTGTGCAGGGAGAGCTCCTCCCGCGAGGCGCCGTAGATGCTCCCCAGGATCAGCGCGCCTCCCAGGAGGGCGGTGAGGGGCGGCGTCTCGCCCAAGACCAGCCAGGCCAGCAAGGTTGCCCCCACCGGCTCGCCCAAGATGGCCAAGGTGATGAACACCGGCGAAAAGTGAGCCAGGGCCCAATTGAAGGCCGAATGGCCGATGATCTGCGGCCCCACCGCCAGGGCCAAAAAGATGAGCCAGGTGGAGGACCCATAGCCCCCTAAAGCTTGCCCCGTGACCAAGCACCAGGCCAAGAGGAGCACCCCGGCCAACCCGTAACAGGGCCAAGCGTAAGCCCAGAGGGAGAGTTTGCGCCGCAGGATGCGCCCCAGAAGGATATAGGCCGAGGCTGCCAGCGCCCCTAGGAGGGCCAGGATATCGCCCCAGAGGGCCTTGCCGGCCAAGGCGAAATCGCCATAGCTGATCACCGCGCTTCCCAAGAGGGCTGCCCCGATGGCGATGGCCTGTCGCCGCCCCACCCGCTCGCCCAGGATAAAGTGGGAGGCCAGGCCCACATAGATGGGGTTGGTGGTGACCAAGATCACCGAGCTGGCCACCGTGGTGTAGGCCAGGGAGGTGATCCAGGTGGCAAAGTGAAGGGCCAAGACGATGCCGGAGAGGGCCAGGAGCAGCCAGTCGCGGCGGGTGAGGATCCCGGCCTCGCGGCGCAGACGTGGCCAGCCCCAGGGGGCCAAGAGCGCTGCCGCCAACACCATGCGCCAGGCGCCCACCACCAGGGCCGGGGCTGTGGCCAAACGGATGAGGATGGAGGCTGTGGAGAGGGCCACCATGCCCAAAACCAGGGCAAGCCAGCGCTGGGTCAAGGTGGCCGGCTTCACAGGTTGGGTGCGCGCGGACGGATGGGGGATGTTCATGGCGGTGATTGTAATCCGGGCAAGATGGGGCGTCAAAGCGGATGTATGCATCTTTAGGGGTGTTGAGAAATGCGCCCGTCGGTTAGAAACCGACGTCTGGTGATGGTAAGCCCGCGCCGCGGGCTTGGCAAGCAGAGCCGTCGGATTCCATCCGACGGCGGGCCAGGCCTCTACGTGCCTTTTTCAACACTCTCATTTTTTGACAAAATGTCTCGCCGTGCTATAATGGTAGATTGCTAGATAGCACGTCCAGAGCATGTCGTGTGGGTGCTGACCAAAATCAAACCCTCATCTTTTTTCGGGTGAGGACCGGTTATCCCTTGGGTCCTCGCCCTGTTTTTGAGCCGAGGTTATGCAATCGTTCTGCGTGGTCTGGCAGTCCTCGGTCCAGACCCTTTATCCGGATCTCCACAGCGATATTCCGTCCTTGCGGCAAGGTCGTCCGTGGTGTGTTGTGTCCGGCGGGTTGGTGCCCTAGGTTTGGCGATGGATGAGCGTTTCTGTCAAGGAGAGTGATCACTCATGACTATGGCGGGGATGACAACACATGTGGCGCACAAGATACCGGATACCAAGCGCAAATCTTACGCCCGCATCGCCGACGTTCTGCCCGTGCCCGATCTCATCAAGATGCAGTTGCAGTCTTACGAGTGGTTTCAGACAGAAGGCTTGCGCGAGCTTTTTGACGAGATCTCGCCTATTGTGAGCTTTAACAAGGCCCTAGAGCTACACTTCCCTGGCTATAACGAGGAGTTGAACCGGGAGTTTGGCCTCGATTACCGTTTTGCCGAGCCCACCTACAGCGAGGACGAGTGTCGCGAGCGCGATGCCACGTACTCGGCGCCTCTGTATGTGAAGGTGCTGCTCTACAACCGCGAGACGGATATGCCCATCGTCCAAGATGTGTACATGGGCGATTTCCCCATCATGACCGCCAACGGCACCTTTATCATCAACGGCGCCGAGCGGGTGGTGGTGAGCCAGTTGATCCGCTCGCCGGGCGCCTATTTCACCGTGGATGAGGACCGGGCCACGGGCCGTCAATTGTGCATGGCCAAGGTCATCCCCGATCGCGGCGCCTGGCTAGAGTTCGAGACCAGCCGTCGCGACGTGATCTCGGTCAAGGTGGATCGCAAGCGCAAGATCCCCATCACGGTGCTCTTGCGGGCGTTGGGGGCCGTCTCGGATGGTTCGGACCAGGTGCCCATCCGCGTAGGCAGCGATGAGGAGCTCTTGGAGCTCTTTGCCACGGTGGATAACGTGCCCGAACACCAGTACATCCAGGCCACGCTGGAGCATGATACCACCGAGAGCGCCGAGGAGGCTCTGCAAGAGTTCTATCGCAAGATGCGCCCGGGCGATCCTGCCACTCTGGAGAACGCCCGCGCCTATTTGGAATCTCTCCTCTTCGATCCGCGGCGTTACGATCTGGGCCGGGTGGGGCGCTACAAGTTGAACCGTCGCCTTGGGGTGGATGTCCCCCTGCGTCAGCGCACCTTGACCAAGGGCGACCTGGTCCACATCGTGCAACGGGTGATCCAGGTGAACAACGGCGTCGAGGATGCCGACGATATTGACCACCTGGGTAATCGGCGCGTCAAGACGGTGGGCGAGTTGATCGCCAACCAGTTGCGGGTCGGCTTCTTGCGCATGGAGCGGGTGGTGCGCGAGCGCATGAGCATCCGCGATCCGGACCAGCTCTCGCCCATCGCCCTGATCAACATTCGTCCGGTGGTGGCGGTGATCCGCGAGTTCTTTGGCGGCAGCCAGCTCTCCCAGTTCATGGGCCAAACCAACCCCTTGGATGAGCTGACCCACAAGCGCACCCTCTCCGCCTTGGGGCCGGGTGGCCTGCGCCGCGAGCGCGCCGGGTTCGATGTGCGCGACGTGCACTATAGCCACTATGGGCGCATCTGCCCCATCGAGACGCCCGAAGGCCCCAACATCGGTCTCATCGGCCGCTTGGCCACCTATGCCGAGGTGAACGAGTACGGGTTCATCGAGACGCCCTATCGCCGGGTGGCCCGGGTGGTGCCCAACGATCCCCAGCAGCTGCTGGGGCGCACCTTGCGCGAGCGCGTGGTGGATCCCGAGACCGGCGAGGTCTTGGCGGATTCGGGGACCGTCGTCACCGAGGAGCTGGCCCAGCGCCTGGCCAAACTGGATGTGGCCCAGTTCCGCGTGCAGCCCTTTGTCACCAACGAGGTGGTCTATCTTTCGGCCGACGAAGAGGAACATTATGTGGTGGCCCAGGCCAACTCGCCGGTGGATGAGCTGGGCCAATTCACCACCGACCGGGTGGCCGTGCGCGTGTATGACAAATTCCAGATCGAGACGGTGGATCGGGTCTCGTATATGGATGTCTCGCCCAAACAGGTGGTGGGCGTCTCGGCGGCCCTGATCCCCTTCTTGGAGCACGATGACGCCAACCGGGCGCTGATGGGTTCCAACATGCAGCGCCAGGCCGTGCCCCTCTTGACCCCCGAAGCCCCCCTCGTGGGCACAGGGATGGAATACTATGCGGCCCTGGATTCGGGCCAAGTGGTCACGGCCGTCAACAAGGGCAAGGTGGTCAGCGTCACCGGCGATAAAGTGGTGATCGAGACCGAGAACGGCCTGGAGACCCACGAGCTGCGCAAGTTCAACCGCTCCAACCAATCCACCTGTATTGACCAGCGGCCGATCGTCTCCAAGGGAGATGAGGTGGAGCCGGGCGCCGTGCTGGCTGATTCCTCCTCCACCGAGAGGGGCGAATTGGCCTTGGGCCAAAATGTCCTCTGCGCCTTCATGTCGTGGGAGGGCGGCAACTACGAGGATGCCATCATCATCAGCGAGAACCTGGTGCGCCAGGACAAGTTCTCCTCCATCCACATTGAGAAGCACGAGATCGAGGCGCGGGATACGAAACTCGGCCCGGAGGAGATCACCCGCGATATCCCCAACGTGGGCGAGGAGGCGCTGCGCAACCTGGATGAAGAGGGCATCATCTATGTGGGCGCGGAGGTGGGCCCCGGTGATATCTTGGTGGGCAAGATCACGCCCAAGGGCGAGACCGAGCTGACCCCTGAAGAGAAGCTCCTGCGGGCCATCTTTGGCGAAAAGGCGCGGGAGGTCAAGGATTCCTCCCTGTGCTTGCCCCATGGCGAAGAGGGCAAGGTGGTGGATGTGCGCGTGTTTACCCGCGATGAACATCGCGACCTGCCCGCCGGCGTGGAAAAGCTGGTCCGGGTGAGCGTGGCGCAGCGGCGCAAGATCACCGAGGGCGACAAGATGGCCGGCCGGCACGGGAACAAGGGCGTGATCTCGGAGGTGGTGCCCATCGAGGATATGCCCTATTTGCCGGATGGGACGCCGGTGGATATCATCTTGAACCCCTTGGGCGTGCCCGGCCGAATGAACTTGGGCCAGATCCTGGAGACCCACCTAGGCTGGGCAGCGGATCGGTTGGGCTTCCGGGTGAGCAGCCCCGTCTCCGATGGCGCCAGTGAAGATGAGATCGCCGCCGAACTGGCCCGCGCTTGGTTGATGGATCGCGCTTGGCAAGAGCTCCAAGAGCGCACCTGGCGTTGGCTGGCCGCAGAAGGGATCGATACCACGTCGCTCCGCGATGATGCCGAGGCGCGGGAGATCTTTTTGGGGAATTTCCTGAGCGAGAAGGGCGTGCCGGCCGATGGGATCGAGCAGATCCTGGCGGATTACGTCACCTCTCGGCGCACCTGGCTGGATTACTGGCTGCGGGAACGTGGCTACGATCCCGCCGAGATCATGGTCTATGAGGGTAGCCGGCTGAGCCGCGAGCAGGCCGTCCGGGCGGATGCCTTGGCCAGGGAGGTGTGCCTGCGCATCTGGCTGACCGACGAGGGCCAGGATGTGGCTGACCTAACCCCCGCAGAGGTGGAGGCCAAGGCCGTGGAGGTGAGCCGGAACACCGGCCTGCCCTTGCCCACCACGGGCAAGATGATCCTTTACGATGGCAAGACGGGGTTGCCCTTCGATCAGCCGGTGACGGTGGGCATCATCTACATGCTCAAACTGGCCCACCTGGTGCAAGACAAGGTCCATGCCCGGTCCACGGGCCCCTATTCTTTGGTGACCCAGCAACCCCTGGGCGGCAAGGCCCAGTTCGGTGGCCAGCGCTTTGGCGAGATGGAGGTGTGGGCCCTGGAGGCGTATGGCGCTGCCCATACGTTGCAAGAGATGCTCACCATCAAATCCGATGACGTGACCGGTCGGGTCAAGACCTACGAGGCCATCGTCAAGGGCGAGCCGATCATCGAATCCGGCGTGCCGGAATCGTTCCGTGTGCTGATCAAAGAGCTCCAGTCCTTGGGCCTGGCCATCGAGGTGCGCAACGAAAAGGGCGAGATCATCCAGTTCGGGCGTGAGGATAATATCGAGATCCTGCCCAACCTGGGGCTTGGCCTTGGCTTTGGCCCCTCATCGTAAGGATGTCGCCAAAGGGCTTGCGGATGCTTGAGCGTGCAGCCTGAGGTCATGTTCTCTGCGTGAAATTTTGACACTCGAAACCAAAGTGGTATAATCAACGTTCGTGGGTCAAGTGGCGGAGTGCTAAGGGAGGACAAACTTGCCGACAATTAACCAACTGGTCCGAAAGGGGCGCAAGCCCATCACCAAAAAACCCAAGGCGCCTGCGCTGAGCTATTCGTACAACTCGCTCAAGGGGCGCTTGACGCGCACGAAAAAGAGCGCGCCGCAGCGCCGGGGTGTGTGCACCCAAGTGCGCACGATGACGCCCAAGAAGCCCAACTCGGCTTTGCGCAAGATCGCCCGTGTGCGGCTCTCCAACGGCATTGAGGTGACGGCCTATATCCCCGGAGAGGGCCACAACCTGCAGGAACACTCGGTGGTATTGGTGCGGGGTGGGCGCGTTAAGGATCTGCCTGGCGTCCGCTACCATATTGTGCGTGGCGCTTTGGACGCAGCGGGGGTTGAGGGCCGCAAGCGTGGCCGTTCCCAGTACGGCGCCAAGCGTCCCAAGAGCTAAGAGGGCCAGAGAATTCACCGCTGGGTGGTATCACAAGCTCGGACCTGAGCGGGAGAGGTGGAGGAAGCAAGTATGCCGAGACGCTATCGGCCGGAGCGAAGGGTAGTGCCGCCGGACATTCGCTATGGTAGCGAATCGTTGGCGCGGTTCATCAATAAAGTCATGGAGCGCGGCAAAAAGAGCCTGGCGCGCCATATCGTCTATGAGGCCTTGGATATCGTGGGGCAGCGCACGGGCAAGGATCCCCTGGATACTTTTGAGCAGGCCGTGCGCAATGTGGGCCCGGTGATTGAGGTGCGTCCCCGGCGCGTGGGCGGGGCCACCTATCAGGTGCCGGTGGAGGTGAGCCCGGAGCGCCGCCTTTCTTTGGCCATGCGCTGGATTTTGGCCTCGGCCAAGGGCCGAGCGGGCAAGACCTTCTCCCAAAAGTTGGCGGATGAGTTGATGGACGCGGCCAAGAATACGGGGAATGCGATCAAAAAGCGCGAAGATACCCACCGGATGGCCGAGGCGAACAAGGCCTTTGCACATTATCGCTGGTAAGAGGGGCTGGCCGCTACCCTCATACTGAGGATTTGCCCCATGGCCCGTGGCCAGCTAAGCCCTGTGCAGTCCATCTCGTGGTTCTCGCGGAGTAGCAGCGATGGATACGGAAACGAGGGACGCGCTGGCCCGGACGCGCAATATCGGCATCATCGCCCATATTGATGCGGGCAAAACCACCACGACGGAGCGCATCCTGTTCTACACGGGCAGGACCTACCGTCTGGGCAATGTGGATGACGGGACCACCGTCACCGACTGGATGGAGCAGGAGCGCGAGCGGGGCATCACCATCGCCTCCGCGGCGGTGACCTGCTTTTGGCGGGATCATCGCATTAACATCATTGATACGCCGGGTCATATTGACTTTACCGCCGAAGTGCAACGCAGCTTGCGGGTGCTGGATGGCGGTGTGGTCGTCTTTGACGCGGTGAACGGTGTAGAGCCCCAATCCGAGACGGTCTGGCGGCAAGCGGATCGCTTTGGCGTTCCGCGGATCTGTTTCATTAACAAGATGGATAGGGTAGGAGCCGACTTCTGGCGTTGTATCACCATGATACGGGAACGCCTGAAAGCTGTGCCTGTGGCGATACAGGTGCCCATCGGAGAGGCTTCTTCCTTCGTCGGGGTGGTGGATCTCTTGGAGAACGTGGCCCTGGTCTATCGTGACGAGTTGGGCCGCGAGCCTGAGCGGATGGCGATCCCCGATGAGCTGCGCCAGCAAGTGCTGGCCAAGCGCCAGGAATTGGTCGAGGCCATCGCCGAGACAGATGATGTCTTGCTCGCCAAGTACCTGGATGGGGAAGAGATAGACTCGACGGAATTGCGTTGCGCTTTGCGCCGCGCCACCATCGCCGGGCGTTTGGTGCCCGTGCTCTGTGGAGCGGCGTTGCGCAACAAGGGCGTACAGCCGGTTCTGGATGCCATCGTAGATTACCTTCCTTCCCCATTGGATATACCCCCTGTGGAGGGGGTCCACCCTGCAACGGGGGAAAAGGTGGTGCGCCGTGCCGATCCGGAGGAGCCTTTGGCGGCCCTCGTCTTCAAGATCGTCAGCGACCCCTTTGTGGGAAGGCTAGCCTACATGCGGGTCTACTCCGGCACGCTGCGCCCCAATTCCTCCGTTTACAATTCCCCCAAAGCTAAAAAAGAACGCCTCGGTCACTTGATGCACATGTATGCCAACCACCGGGAAGAGGTGGAGCTTGTCTCCGCTGGCGATATCGCCGCCGTGGGAGGGCTCAAGTTCACCTTCACCGGCGATACCTTGTGCGATCCTTCGGCCCCCATCGTGCTCGAAGCCATTCGCTTCCCCGAGCCGGTGATCTATGTGGCCATCGAGCCGCGCACAGCGGCCGATGCCGACAAGATGAACGAGGCCCTCAAGGCCCTGGCCGATGAGGATCCCACCTTCCGGGTGCGCGTGGACGAGAACACGGGCCAGACCATCATCTCGGGCATGGGCGAGCTCCATCTGGAGATTCTGGTGGAGCGCTTGGTGCGCGAATTCAAGGTTTGGGCCAGGGTGGGGCAGCCGCAGGTGGCTTATCGGGAGACCATCACCCGCCAGGTGCAGGCCGAGGGCGAGTTCACCATCCAACGTGGCGCCAAGAGCCAGTATGCCAAGGTGGTGTTGGAATTGCGTCCTCTGGCCAAGGGACAGGGGTTCGAGTTCCGCAATCAGGTTCCGCCAGAAGCGCTCCCGGCGACCTATGTGAATTGTGTGGAAGCCGCCTGCCGCGAGGCGCTGAGCGGCGGCATCTTGGCCGGCTATCCGCTGGTGGATCTCGGCGCGACCCTCGTTGGCGCTGTGTACGATGAGACCCAGGCCTCCGAGGGGGCCTTCTATAGCGCGGCTTCCTCCGCCTTTCGCAATGCCCTGCACAAGGCGCGGCCAGTGCTCTTGGAGCCGGTGATGAAGGTGGAGGTGCTCGTGCCGGAGGAGAACACCGGCGACGTGATCGGCGATCTCAATGCGCGGCGCGGCACGGTGGAGAACTTGGAGCCCATGCCTGCCGGGATGGAAGCGGTCCGCGGCCATGTTCCGTTGGCCAGCATGTTCGGTTACGCGACGGATTTGCGCTCCATCACCCAAGGGCGAGGGGCCTTTACCATGGAGTTTGATTATTACGCCGAAGTGCCGCCGGACGTGGCCCAGCGCATCCTGGGCGGGCCGCTGCCCGATACGGTCTAGCAGGCAGAGCCTTGGGCTCGGCAAGGGGAAAAGGATTTTTTGGCGAATCGGGCGCCTTGCATATAATGAGCTGGTTTGCCTGGCCGAAACAAGCATAAATAGTTGTGAGCAACCATCGCGTGGGTACGAAAGGAGAGCCGCATGGCGAAGAAGGTATTTGAGCGCACCAAGCCGCATGTGAACGTGGGCACCATTGGACACGTGGACCATGGGAAGACGACGCTGACGGCGGCCATCACCAAAGTGTTGGCGATGAAGGGTGGGGCGCAGTTTTTGGCCTATGACCAGATCGATAACGCCCCCGAGGAGAAGGCGCGCGGGCTGACGATCTCCATCTCCCATGTGGAGTACGAGACGGAGAAGCGGCACTATGC
>DAOTZU010000302.1:0-17027 GCA_034433995.1 Anaerolineae bacterium | reverse complement strand
GGTGGCAGCGGTCGGCAAAGTTGCGGAAAAAGTTGGCGGCGTCGACAAAGAGGTTGGCTGGCACTGGTTCGCCCCGTGCGACCCTCGCCGCGGCCCGCTCCACTACGGTCAACATCCGCTCGATCCCCCTATGCTCGGCCATCAAGATCTCGATCGCTTCCATGGTGTCTTGCCTCCTTCCGATGTACTTGCCCATAGCTACCCGCATCTTAGGCCCTGGCCGCGCAAAAAGCTGTAACTTACATCACGTTCTCGTCAACTTTGACAGCCATCTTGCACTCGTGGTATCTTTGCAGCAGCGCGTGGTGGGGAAGGGGTCAGCTATGGGCAGCGCAAGGAAGGGGCTATACCGGCTGCTGATTTGGGGGGCAGCGGTGTTGGTGTGCGCGTTCCTGGTGCTGCTGACGCCCCTAGGCCCTTGGTTAGGCCGCGGCGCCAGGGCGTTGTGGCGGGGGGTGCTGCGCTTGCCGGGCATCGCCTGGGCGCTGGAGCAGTGGGGCGCCACGCCAACGAGCGAGGCCAACCTCTCGCAGACGGATACGGAGGCTATCCAATCCCTTTTGCAACAAGGGCAGCAGGCCCGGCGTCGGGGAGCATATGAGGAGGCGCTGCGCCTGTATCGCCAGGCTCTGGAGCGGGCCCAGGATTACGCGCCGACCCACGTAGCCCTGGCCGAACTCTACTATGCCATGGGCGAGCTGGAGAGGTCCATCGAGGAACTGGAGCGGGCGGCGTCTTTGGCGCCCGATAACGCGTTCATCTTTTCCCAATTGGGCCAGCTGTACCTCCAGGCGGAGGATTACGAAGGGGCGGTGCAGGCCTTGCAGCGGGCCAGCGAGCTGGACCCTGCGGCGGCGGAGGTGCGTTTTTTCCTGGGCTTGGCGCGCTACCGGCGCTCTTTCCTGGATGCGAAGGCGGCGGTGCAGGCGCTGGAGGAGGCGGTGAAACTGCGGCCACAGCAGGCCGAGATCCACTACCAACTGGGCCTGGCCTATATGCGCCGCGATGATGAGGGCGATGAGGAGCGGGCCATCGCTGCTTTTGAGCGCACCCTTGCGCTGGATCCTGACCAAGTGGAGGCCTACTATCATCTGGGCCATCTCTATTTGAGCAGCGCCCAAGTGGAAAAGGCCATCGTGGCCTGGCAGCGCTATGTAGCCGCAAGCGATGACCAAGAGACGGTGGCCCTGGTGCGCTCCTGGCTGCAGGAATTGGAACAGCGGACCAAATCCGGCGGCTTGGAGAGGTAACGGGGAGCGAAAGGCACAACGATGCGACGTTGGTGGCGACGCAACAAGCATTGGCTCCTACGCATAGGGGCCGTGTTCATCGTCTTGGCGGCTGCCGCGGCCAGCACGGCGGTGATGCGGGCGTTGGCGGGGTTGATGGGCCTGGCCTTTAATGTGGCCTCCCTGGCTGCACTGATGATTGTTCAGGTGGTCTTTTATTTCGGCTTTGTGATGTACTACCTGGGCGGGGTGCAGACGATCAAGATCATGCCCGGCCAGGCGGGGGAGGTTACCTTTGCCGATTATTGGGGCCAGCCTGAGCTTTTGGCCGTGGCGCGCCAGTGGGTGGAGTTGCTGAGCCATCCGGAGAAATTGCGCCAGATGGGCGGCCAACCCGTCACCGGCGTGCTCCTCGCCGGGCCGCCGGGTTCGGGCAAGACGTATCTCGCCAAAGCTATCGCCGGCGAGGCCGCCGTGCCCTTCCTGGGGCTGGATGGCTCACGGTTGATCTCCATGTGGCTGGGTGTCGGCTCCATCAAAGTGATGCGCCTTTACGCCACAGCCCGGCGCTATGCCAAGCGTTTCGGCGCCTGCGTGGTCTTTATTGATGAGCTGGATGCCATCGGCAGCAACCGGGGCGCTGTGGCGGGGGGACAGACCCAGGCCGGCATGTTTGGCGGCGTGCCCTGGTTCGGTGGCGGGGTGGGCGTGCTCAACACTTTGCTCACCCAGTTGGACGGCATCAACGAAAGCCGAGGCTGGTTCAAGAGCCGCTGGTATCGGCTCTTGGGCAAAAAGCTGCCTCCGCCCGATTATTGGGTGATGACCATGGGCGCCACCAACCGCCCCGATGTGTTGGATCCGGCCCTGATCCGCGCCGGCCGCTTGGATGTCAAGATCCGGGTGGATCCGGTGGATCGCCAGGGGCGCATCGAGGTGATCCGGGGGTATGTGCAAAAAGTGAAATGCCTGGAGCCCATCGATGTGGAGGGGTTCGCTGCGGATACCATCGGGCTTACCCCGGCCGATTTGATGAGCATCATCGTGCGGCGGGCGCCGGCTCTGGCGCTGATGCGCGGGCGGGAGGGGATCACCAACGCCGATCTGCGCGCTGCTTTGGCGGAGGAGCGTTTGGGCTTGCGCCAGCCCATCGCCTCCATCCTGCCGGAGGACAAGCGGGCCATCGCCTACCATGAGGCAGGACACGCCGTGGCCACCTGGGCTTTGACCGAGGACCGCATCACCCGGGCCTCCATCATCCGCTACAGCGGTGGCCCCAGCGGCGGCGCCAGCCTTGGCCATGTGGCCCACGTGCCGGAGAAGGAGCGGGTGGGCGCCAAGGCCAGCGACGTGGCCAGGGCGATCTGCGTGGCCTTGGCCAGCCGCGCCGCCGAGATCGAATTCTTGGGCGAACCCCACATGGGCTCCGCCAGCGACCTGATGGGGGTGCGCTATCGTTTGTTGGAGATGGCGGAGGAGGGGCTCTTTTCCACCCTGGGTTATTCCACCCAGCCCAGCCCAGAGCTGGTAAAAGAGATGGACGCGTACGCCCAGCGTCTGATGGCCTTTACGCGGCAGGTGCTGCGCCAACATGCCGATAAGGTCCATGCCTTGGTGGAGGCCCTCATGGCCAAAGAGGAATTGGACGCCGATGAGGTGATGGCCATCCTCGGCCCGAGGCCGGCCACCGCGAAACGCGCTGCCGCGTCCGACGTATAATACCTCGAGGCAGCTCTGCGCGCGCTGAGGAGGAACCCCCATGACAGATGCGAAACCGCCGGAAAAAGCTCCCTCCACGGAGCCTCTGCCGCCCAAGCCGGCTGCTCAGGAATCTCCGGCGGCCTCTCCTCCGGGCGCGCCGCGGAGCGACCCTGCCAAGGTGGCCCAGAGCTTGGGCGCGGCGCTCAAAGCCTTCTGGACCAGCTTCCCGGGGATTCTGACGGCCATCGGTGGCTTGATCGCCGCCGCAGCCACCCTCATCACCGCCTTGGATAAGGCCGTCTGGCTTCGCCCCGCCTCGATCCAGGTCACGCCCACGGCCATCGTAGCCCCAGCCGCCTCACCCATGCCCACTTTGGTGGCTACGTCGGACACCGGCGCCATGCCCACTGCCGTGCCTCCGACGGCTGCCCCTTCCGCCACGCCCACGACAGGCACCATCCTGCCAGAGGGTGGTCTGCTGGCCGACGATTTTTCCGATCCTCAAAGCGGCTGGCAGACCGAAACGGCCAAGGAGTACAAGCTGGCCTATGTGGATGGCTCCTATAGCATCTTGGTCCATGAGCCTCAGTTGGCCGTTTGGGGCACGCCCATCCGCCCTTACGCGTTCGGTGACCTGATCTTTGAGGCGGACGCCTGGCAGGTGGCCGGGCCGCTGGATGTGGATTATGGCTTGGTCGTCCGTTGTCAAGGGGAGGAAGCGCTCTACTTGTTTGCCATCAGCAGCGAGGGCAGCTACAGTGTGCAGCTCCTCCAAAAGGATACCTGGAAGCCCTTGGTTGAATGGACGACTTCCAAGGCGGTCAAGCCCCAAGGCCAGGTGAACCACCTGAAGGTCGAGTGTGTCGGCGCCACGATGATGTTCCAGGTGAACGGCCAGCAGGTGGTCCAGTTGACCGATGACACCCTGCGCTCCGGCAATATCGGCCTCTTGCTCAGCACTTTCGACCAAGGCGAGGCCGAGGTGCGTTTTGATAATGTGCGGGTGCAGGTGCTCAAGCGTTTCTAGGGGGCATAAGAGTAGGGCGCGGAGATGGTGACATCTCCGCGCCCCGTTATTTCAGACGCTCAGCAAGGCCATGCGCTCCACCTCGCGCCAATCGGGCTGGGGACCCATCCCCGGCTCGTCGGGCACGGTGAGGTAGCCCTCCACGATGCTCAGCGGCCCCTTGTTCTTCAGCCCCTTGATCTGCTCCGTGTTGATGACCAACTCCTCGTAATAATCGTTGTTGGGGATGGCCGCGCAGAGCTGGGCGTTGGCCCAGCCGCCGCCGTGCACCTGGGCGCGCATGCCAAAGGATTCGGCCAGGTGGGCCACTTTGATGGCGCCTGTGAAGCCGCCCTTGAACCCCACGCTGGTGCGCATCATGTCCAGCGCGCGGTGTTGGATCCAGGTGGCAGCGTTCCAATGGCAGCCGTCGCAGGTCTCGGCGGCCAGGATGGGGATATCCAGCGCGGCGCATAGTTCGGTGTAGCTGGGCAGGTCGAACTCGCGCATGGGCTCCTCGTACCAGAGAAAGTTGAGCTCCTCCAGCACCCGGCCGAACCACAACGCGGTGACATAATCCCAGCCGGCGGAGGCATCGAACATCAGGTCGGCATCATCCCCCACCCATTTGCGCAGATTCCGGCACAGTTTGGCGTCCCATTTGGCATCGCCGGAGGCATGGAGCTTGAAGGCGAAAAAGCCTTCGTCCATGCACTCTTTGATATGGCGCTCGTATTCTTCCATGGTGTCCCAGGTGACGGTGGAGGCGTACGCGGGCACCTTGGGGTTGTTGCCCCCTAGGAGCTTGTAAAGGGGCATCTTGGCCGCCTGAGATTTGATATCCCAGCAGGCGATATCCAGCAGGCCCAGGTCATGGACGGGAAACTCTTCCAAGCGATCCAGCTCCCAGATCTCGTGCCAGAGGGCCTCGGTGTTGGTGGGATCCTTGCCCACAAAAAGGGGCTTTAGGCGGCGGCGCACCTGATCCAAAACACGGTGGCCGTGGCGGGCCTGCACATGTCCCACGATCCCCTCATCGGTCTCGACCTTGAGGATAGCATAGTACGTCGTCTCGCCGGGTTTGGTGCCGTCACCCTCGCCGGGCAGGCCCTTGCGCCAGTGAAACGAGGGTGGTTTGGCCACCTGGGGCATCACATAGCATTTAATGTCGGTGATCTTCATCTTACATCCCTCCGATTTTGGGGTCAGCCCTTGATGGGCTGTCCCGGATTGCCCGCATTGTATGCGCAACGGGACGGGAAAGCAAGCGGGATTTTGCCGAGGGGTTGCAAAATGCCCTGTTTGTCTCTTGATTTTTGGGGTTTGTGAAGCTTGACAAACGCGCGGATTTGTGATTAAGTAAAATTGATAACTTCATTGTTCTGCTCTTTTACAGCGTCGTTAGCCATAGGCCGCGGGGTGTCGTGTGTGTTGGTCGCTTTCTTTTGCTTCCCCTATGTGACGGGAAGCTACCTGGAAAGGAAGGCAAGCGGAAATGGCACGCAAGAGTGCTCTGTTGTATGTAGCCTTGGTGGGCGCTTTACTTTTGTTCGCCCTCGGCTCCGTAGGGGCGCCCCCGGCCCAAACCCTCGCGGCTCTCCCCGATGGTGTGCCGCTCTTGGCAGGGGATGGAGCGCGGCACTATCAGGTGGGTGAGAACCAGTTCGTCGCCGTGATCCCCGCCTCTGCTGGTCTCACCGACGTGTACAATCAGCCCCCGGTGCGCGATACCTACGTCTCTTCAGCCCAGCCTTCCTCCAGTTTCTGCAGCGATGACCAATTGCGGGTTATCTATGACCCATACAAGATTACGTGCCGGGCCTATTTGGGCTTTGATCTCTCCAGTATCCCCAGCGATGCCGTGGTGACCTCGGCATATTTCTATGCTTATCTGATCCGCGCCTCCGGACTGACATCGGTAAATATCAACCTCATGCGGGTGACCACGGCTTGGAACTGTCCCCTCTATTGGGGTACCCAACCCGATGTGACCGGCGCGACCTCGGCCAATGTGAACAATACTCTGGGTGAGAAGGTCTGGACCGTCACCAGCCTGGTGCAGAACTTTTGGCTGGGCAGGAACCTGGGCACCTCGCCCAACTTTGGCATGGCCCTCATCGGGCCGGAATCGGGGGACTCTTATTTTCGGAGCTTTGGTTCAGCCGAATCGAGCCAGCCCCCCAAGCTGGTGGTGAACTATACTCGGCCCACCATCACCCCCACGCCCACCATCAGCCCTACGCCCACGGTGACCCCGACCCCCACACCGTACGAGCGGATTCACATCGAGAAAGAGATGATCGATCCGCCCGCCAACCCCGTCCAGGTGGGCGATATCATCACCTTCCGTATCCGCGTTGTGAACGAGGGTTCGATCACCCTTACCCAGGTGCGGTTTGTGGATTGGTATCCCTCGACCGTGGTGAGTTTCGTGGACGCGACGCCGCCACCTGACGAGATTAACCCACCTTACCTCATCTGGCATGACCTCACCACTAGCCTGGGAGATATTCCCCCTGGCGGCTCTGTGGAGGTGATCGTCCGCTTTCGGGCGGAGACCCCCGAAGAGTTTGCCCGCAACTGCGCTCGCGTCGAACTGGCGGTTGATGCGCAGGGCAACCAATGGAACAGTTGGTGGGGCTGTGCTATCATCCAGGTCATCCCCGAGCCGCCAGAGATCAATGTGTTCAAGGTGCCGTTGGATCCGGTGGTCTGCGTGGGAGATATTGTGCGTTTCGGCGTCGGTTTCGAAAATATCGGCTCGGTGCCCATCTCCACGTTCAACCTGACCGACCTCTATGACACCACGTATCTGGCAAGCCTCAACCTCACGGCCATCTTTGGTCCCGATGACGGCCAGTTGAACTACAATGCTATTCTCCTTTCCCCGATACCACCCGGCGCGGGGATGGTAAATCTGCTTGTGTTCCGGGCCAAGGCGCAGACGCCCTCCACCACCGACGAGGTGCGCTTCTTTGTGAACGGCGATCCCGGCACCGAAGATAGCGCCACGGCGGCGGTGACCATCTTGGGCGAGCCGGGGCCTTGCGAAGGCGATCTCGTGGTCAATGGCGGTTTTGAGGATGGCTGGACGGGCTGGACCCATACGCCTCAGGCCCGCCTGGATGGCGGCTCCCACAGTGGCGCGACGGCGCTCCTATTGGGCATTCTGCCCTCCGAGCCGGATGCCGCTCGGGTGGATGCGGCCTTCCAAACGGTACACATCCCGCCCGATGCACACCACGCCATCCTGGACTTTTGGTTCAACGTGGATAACAAAGATCCACGCCCGGATTTTAACGCTTTGTACCTGATCATCCATGGTGAGAGTTTGAGTGGCAGCATCAATCTGGGTGTGAATAGCGGCGGTTGGATCCACATGGGCCTGGATCTCAGCGCCTTCATCGGGGAGAATGTCTCCATTCAATTCCGTACGCTCAACGACGGGAGCGGGGTGGGGACGCTCTGGGCGCGCATTGACGATGTGCGCCTCTGCCTGGTGCATTGCGGGCCTCCCGTGCCCACGGATGGCTGGACGCCGGGGATGTGCTGGAAGGCGAGCTACCCCGATTACGCCCCCAACGGCGTGCCCGATTTCGATCAGCGCGGCTATGCGGTGGACCGGCAAACCCTCTTCCCGGATGGGCCGGTAGCGGCGGCCAACTCGCTGTGGTGGTTCGATAGCAAATTCGAGACGGGCGCCACGCCGCCACCGACCATCTCTGATCATTATCCATTGGTGGAGGCCTATGGCCAGTGGGATGACCACGATCCGCGCAATGTGGCGCCTTTAGTGTTGGATCTGGCCGCCCGCGCCCACACCGATGGGATCATGGAGCATGCCGGTGACTGGCTGGGTACCCGCCCCGAAGACCTCGCCGAGGCCCTGCGGGCCTATCTGCGCAGCAAGGGCCTTTTGGGGGAGTATAGCGTGACGCTGGAGGCTTGGCCGTCGCATGCCAGCGTATACGATCGGGTGCGACGCAGCGAAGATGTGCTTCTCTTGCTGGGCTTTTGGGAGCACCAGCCCGATGGCTGGCGGCGCCTGGGCGGGCACTGGGTCACGGCGGCCGGCATGGAGTGTCTGAAGGGGGTCTCCATCGCCATCAGCGATCCTTTCTTGGATGCGGCGGAGGCCGGATATCCCGGCCGGTATTTGCCCACGGTGGGCCACAGTTACCCGCATACCTATACTTTACATAACGATGCAGCCTTTATCTCCCACGACGTGTATGGCCTCTGGCAGCGTTCGGAGGGCGGCCGGATGCTCTGGGGCTTGATGAACTATGTGCGGCGCGATCCCACCACCCAGGAGTGGTATCCGCCACTGGAGCCGTTCATGGGCGCCAACACGCCGCCTGAGCTGGCCCAATTCCAGGCGGAAGAGCATCAGGGCGGTCCCATCGAGACTCGGGTGGAGTACATGGTTGTCGTAGCCCGTGCCGAGGATCGCGTGTCGCTGTCCTTGATCCCCGCTGCAGCAGAGGTGAGGGTGGGGGAGGTGTTCCCCGTGGATATCGTGGCCGAGAGTCGCACCACCGCCTTTGACGCCGTGGAGGTGCATCTGGATTTCGATCCCGCGTTGCTGCGCTGTGTGGATGGCGAGGGCAACCCCGTCACCGGGATCATCACCGGCGCTCTGCCCCTGGTGTTGCAGAATGCGGTGGATAATATGGCGGGCCACATTGATTTCGTCGCCCGTGTCCCCTTGGGCGGCACGGCGGTGACGGGGCGCATCCATGTGGGCCGGTTCTACCTTCAGGCCTTGGCCGAGACGCCGGCGGCGGGCAGCCGAGTGGAGTTTGCCTGGAGCGGCGAGCGCATGACGGACATCTTGGCCGGGGCGAACTCGGTGCTGGGACGCATCGGCGAGCTGACCGTGCTGGCAAGCACGCCGGCCACGCTGCATGGCCAGGTGACCCTGCAAGGACGGCCCCCTGCGCCCAATCAGCAGTGGGCGATCCCGCTGACGGGGGAGCTGCGCGATGCCGTCAGCGGTGAGGTATTGGCCCTTTTCTCGCCCACCACCGACACGCGGGGCCGGTTCACCATGCCGGGGTTAGCGCCGGGCACCTACGACATTCGGATCAAAGGGATGCATACCCTGGCCAATGTGCGTGCGCGCGTGGTCTTGGCTCCGGGGGAGAACACCATTGACCTGGGCACGCTCTTGGAGGGCGACGCCGATAACGATAACGATGTGGATGCCACCGATGCCTCGCTGGTGAACCTGGCCTTTGGCACCGCGCCCGGTAATGCCCGCTGGGACCCCCGGGCCGATTTCAACGAGGATAACGTGGTCAACGCCACCGACATGGCCCTCCTGGCGGCCAACTTTGGCCGGCGGGGCGATATCCCCATCGGGGCTGCGGCCGGTCAGCCTTGGGCAGGCGCGCCGGTGCGCCTGGCTCAGGCGGCCGCGGCGGAGGGCGCCGCGGTGAGCATCGGCTTTAGCCCAAGTCCCATCACCGTGGACAAGGGACAGATCTTTACCGTGAACGTGGTCATCCATGCGGGCACCCAGCCGGTGGACGCGGTGCAGGCGTACATCGCCTTCCCGGCGGGGATCCTGCGCGTGGTGGATGCGGCGGGCAATCCCACCGACCGGGTGCAGGGGGGCACGGCGTTTACCCTGGAGCTGACCAACAGCGTGGATAACAGCACCGGCCTCATCCGCTACGCGGCCACCGTCCCCGGCGGCTCGCGGACGGGGGATGTTGTGGTGGCCACGCTGCGCTTCAAGGCGATGCAGCCCTCGGCCCTGGGCTACCTCCGTTTCGGTGTGTGGGAGCCGACGCGCACCGATGTCACCTATCTGGGGCAATCCCTCTTGACGGCTTGGCCCGCCACGCCGGTGACGGTGCGGGGCACGGCCTATGCCTATCTCCCCTTTGCCGAGAAGTAACCCCCAGGACGGAGCTCACGGGCCTTTGGGAACAATCCCAAAGGCCCTTTTCATTTGTCAAGCTTGGGCGCTCTGTGTATAGTCTGTTTTGTTTATCTCAACAAGATGGAGGCCCACGTGGAACGAGATTGGGATGATGCGCGGGAGCGCTTGAAGGATCTGAACCCTGAAGTGCGCCAACAGGCGTTGCAAGAGTTATTGGCCGCTTGGCGGGCGGGGGAGATCATCTGTCAACCGCCCAAAAACTGGGTGAATCTCCATTGCCATACCTTTTTCTCGTATAACGGGTATGGCCATTCGCCCACCTCTCTGGTTTGGTTGGCCAAGGAGAGCGGCTGGCGGGCGCTGGCCACGGTGGATTTCGATGTGTTGGATGGCGTGGAAGAGACCTTGGCTGCCTGTGACCAAGCGGCGGTGCGGGGCGGGACGGGGATCGAGACCCGGGCGTACCTGCCCGAATTCGCCCAGCATGAGATGAGCTCGCCCGGCGAGCCGGGGGTGTTGTATCATATCGGGGTGGGGTTCGTCAGCAAGGATGCCCCGCCGGCGGCTGCTGCGTCGTTGGAGGGGATGCGGCGGCGCGCGGCGGAACGCAACCGCGATATGGTGGCGCGCATTAATGCGTATCTCGCGCCGGTGACCATCGATTATGCTCGCGACGTCTTGCCGTTGACGCCTTCCGGCAATGCCACGGAGCGCCATATCCTCATCGCCTACGACGCGGCGGCGCGCCGGCTGTATCCGCAGCGCGGGGCGCTGGTGGAGTTCTGGGCGGGTAAACTGGGCCTGGCCCCAGAGAAGGTGGACGCTTTCTTGGGTGAGCGGCCCTTTCCCCATGATGCCATCCGCTCCAAGTTGATGAAACGCGGCGGTGTGGGCTATGTGCAACCGGGCCCCGAATCCTTTCCCTCCTTCGACGAGGTCACCCAGACCATCATCGCCTGCGGCGCCATCCCCTTGTTCGGCTGGTTGGATGGCACCAGCAGCGGCGAACAGCGCATCGGCGAGCTGCTGGAATTGGCCATCAGCAAAGGCGTGGCAGGGTTGAACATCATCCCCGACCGCAACTGGAACCTGCCCGATCCGGCCGAACGGGAGTTGAAGGTGCGCAAACTGTACGAGGTGGTGGAGCTGGCCCGCGCCCTGGACCTGCCCATCATCGTGGGCACCGAGATGAACAAGCCGGGTCAGCGCATCATAGATGATTTCGAGGCCGAGCCGCTGCGCCCCTTGGTGGCGGATTTTGTCCGTGGCGCGGATTTTCTCTACGGTCACACCCTCATGCAACGGGCCTTGGGGCTGGGCTATCAGAGCGTTTGGGCGCGGCGCCACCTGCCCACGCGCCGAGAGCGCAACCTTTTTTACCAGCGGGTGGGAGAGATCGTGCCGCCGGGCGCCATGGCCCTGGGCCGGGTGGCTTCTTTACCCAAGGACCTGGATCCGGAGGCCTTGCTCGGCCAGCTGGAGAGGATGGATTTCCCCCAGAGTTAGTGCTGGCGGAGGTTTACATATTCAAAGCAGCCGCCCTGGGCCTTGAACTCCAGGTCGTTGCCCGCTAGAGGCATCTCCTGGCCGTTGATGCGCAGGGAGACGATCTTGACCTTGAGATCGTTCTGCAGGTAGAACTCGTACCAGCCGGCGCCGTTGGAGCGGGCGGGCTGGTCATAGGCCCAGCCGTTGAGGGTGATGCGCACCTCGGCGCCGACGATGATGTCGCCGTTGCGGTCAAAGATCTGCCCTTTGACCGTGCCCTGGTTGGAACCGTGGGGCGTGCAGCCCTTGTATTCCACCACGAACTTGCCCGCCAACGGGTCCGTGGGCGTGGCGGTGGGCGAAGGCGTCGAACTGGGCGTGGCGGCCGGCGCCAGGGGCGTGGGCGTTAGCGTGGGTTGAGAGGTGGTCATTGTCTGGCGGGGGGTGGCCGTCACGATCGGCGGCGCCGTGGGTTGGCGCGTTTGCACCAGGGAAAGCAATGTGGGGGTGCCACCGGTATCCGGGGGAGGCGTGGCGGCGCCCAAGAGCGCATCCAGCAGACCGCTGCGGGTGAGGAACCAGGCCCCGCCTAAAAAGATCACCGCCACGGTGATGAGGGCCGCCAAAGCGGTGATCAAGGCGAGCCGTTTCTCGCTGTGTTGGCTCCTGTCTTCTTCGGAGAACAGTTCCACGGCAACCTCCTGCCCGAAAAGGGAGCTTGCGCCGGGCGCATGCGCCGGCCGTCTTTTCGATGGACGCTCTCAGAGCGCCAAAAGTTCCCGCGCAACAGGGGCTTGGCGGCCGCGTATAGAACAGCAGATATGGCCGTGGAGGGGATTATGGCCGATCTTTTGGATACTTTCAAGCGCAAGGCCGAGGATCTGATCACCGTCATCAATCAAAAGGGCGGCATCAAAGCGACCATCGAGGGGCTGCGCCGCCAGATGGCCGAGGCGGATCGCCGGCGCGCCATCACCAAGGTCAAGGACGAGCTCAAGCGTTTGGAGCGCCAGATCAACGAGATGATCACCGCCGTGGGGATTCAGGCGGTGGGCCTGCATCAGGCCGGACGGCTCAGCTCGCCCGAGTTGCAGCCGCTCTGTCAACACATTGTGGAGCTGAAGGCGGCTCTGGCCCAGCAAGAGGCGGAGTTGGCCAAGTTGGAGGCCCAGACCGCCCAAGCTGCGACGGCCGGGGCCAAGTTCTGCCCTTCTTGCGGCAAGACTTTGCCCGATGGCGCCACCTTTTGCCCCTATTGTGGCGCGGCCGTGCCTCAGTTGGCCACCAACGTCTGCGCCCATTGTGGCGCCGAACTCCGCCCCCAGGCCAAGTTCTGCACCAAATGTGGCCAGGCGGTGGAGGCCCCGCAGTGACCCGTTGGCCGGGTTGCCTTTTCAACGGATTCATGTACAATGCGCATGTGTTGCAGCGTGGTACCGTTGAAGGAGCCGGTCGATGGAGATCAAAGCCAAGTCTGCCCGCAAGGACGATCTGAGGGCGTTTCTGGAAGCGGAGAGGGCGCGGTTGCTCCGCGAGATGGCGAGGGCGGATCTGACCCTCGATGACGAGACCGCCGGTTACAGCAACCACATGGCCGAGGGCGCCTCGGAGGTGTTTGAGCAGGCCAAGAGCGCCGGCATGAAGCGCAGCCAAGAGCTCAAGCTGGCCGAGGTGGAGGACGCTCTGCGGCGCATGGATGAGGGGTCTTACGGCATCTGTCGTCGGTGTGGCGCGGCCATTGATGCAGCACGGCTGAGGGCCATGCCCACGGCGGCCCTCTGTCTCTCTTGCCAGGAACGCGCGGAAGAGACCCTGGCCTGAAAAGATCCTGCCCGCTCGAGGTTCCGGATTGACCACAAGAAACCGTTGGTCGGCGTTCACTTTGTTCCTTATCGCCTTGGGCGTCATCGCCTTGGACCAATATACCAAGGCCCTGGTGCGGCGGCACTTGCCGTTACACGCTTCCTGGAATCCCATCACCTGGCTTGAGCCCATCGTGACGTTGACCCATACCACCAACACGGGCGCGGCCTTTGGTCTTTTTCCCCAGTTCGGCGGCGTGTTCGTCTTGATTGCTTTGGCCGTGGTGGTGGTCATCATCGTCTACTATCGCCGGTTAGCTTTGGGCTCCTGGGTCCTGCGGTTGGCCTTCGGCCTGCAGTTGGGGGGCGCCGTGGGCAACCTCATCGACCGGGTGAGCCGGGGCTATGTGACGGATTTCATCGATTTTCGCGTCTGGCCGGTGTTTAATGTGGCCGATAGCGGGATCGTCGTGGGCACGATTCTCTTGGCTTATTATGCCTTGTTCCTCGAACGGGGCCGGCGGGAGGAAAGCCAGCCCGCCGGCGAGGCCCAAACCGGCGCCCCCGACGCCGGCTGAGCCCCCAACCTTCTCCACCATGGCAGAGCGCGTCCTGCGGCTCGACGAATCCACCAGCGAGCGCTTGGATCGTTACCTGGCGCAGCGTTTTCCCGATCTTTCCCGTTCTTTGGTGCAAAAGTTGATCCGCGAGGGGGCGGTGCTGGTGAACGGCGCGCCGGCCAAGGGCAGCTATCATCCCAGGGCCGGCGATGTGCTCCTGGTGCGCCTCCCGGAACAGGCGCCGGCCACGTTGCCACTGCCGGAGGAGTTGCCCTTGCGCATCCTCTATGAGGACGAGCATCTGCTGGTGGTGGATAAGCCTGCCGGGATGGTGGTGCATCCCGCTCCGGGGCATCCCCAGGGGACGCTGGTCAACGCGCTCTTGGCCCATCGGCCGGATATTTTGCGGGCGGATCTGGATCCCCAGCGCCCCGGCATCGTCCATCGGTTGGATCGGGATACCTCCGGCTTGCTCCTGGTGGCGGCCACCCGTGAGGCCCAGGAGGCCATGCAGAAGGCCTTTGCTACGCGCAAGGTGGCCAAGACGTATCTGGCCTTGGTGCAGGGGCATCTCGTGCCGGAGCGCGGGGCCATCGAGGCGCCCATCGGCCGCGACCCGTGCCACCGGCAGCGCATGGCCGTGGTGCCCCAGGGTGGGCGGTACGCGCGCACCGAGTATCGCGTGCGCCTGTATTTGCCCGGCTGCACCCTGGTGGAGGCCAAGCTGTTGACCGGGCGCACCCATCAACTGCGGGTGCATTTCAGCGCCATCGGCCATCCTGTGGTGGGGGATCGGGTTTATGGGGGGCGTCGCGCGTCGCTGCCCGAGGCGCCGCGGCAGTTTCTGCACGCGTGGCGGCTGGTCTTGGCGCACCCCATGACAGGGATCCCGCTACGGTTTACGGCGAAATTGCCGCAAGATTTGCGCGCGTATCTGGCCAAGGTGCGTGGGGAATAGAACATTAGTTCTAACTAGAGTATTTTCGTATAGCGCATGAAGCAGTTACACGCCGAATGTCCGTGGGATTTTAGCCCTAAGGGAGATATAGCCTATGCGAAGCCCGGCATAGGTCCACGGCGCACCGGCGATACGAGGGGTTTTTATGGAGGCGCACAATGAACCAGGCTCTCGACGAGACATCATTAGGACTTGCAAACGGCGGGGCGTCCCGATGACCTTGGGCAGGAGCTATGGGGGCACTCGGGCTTGACAGAATGGCGTTTCTATGGTATATGATTTATGCAACATTAAATCATATATTCTAGAAAGGAAAACTATCCCGTGTCCTCCAAGGCCCACCCCACCGCCGAGGCTACCCCCATCCCACCGTCTCTTACCACCATCAACGAGGCCGCAGCGACGATGCTGGACGATCTCCAGCTCAGCCCGCTGAGCAAGGAGACCTATCGCTTTGGGCTGAACGCCCTGGTGCGCTTTCTCCACGCCTCCCATGGTGACGATGCCGCCGCTGACGCCCTGGCGCCTTGTCCCTTGGCCTGGATTGACGAGGAGACCCTGGCCGCCTTCAGCCGCTGGCTGCGGGAGGCCTATCCCGATCCTCGCGCCGGGGCCGGGGAACCCTCCCCCACCCTCACCCGGACCGGCCGCACGTATCTGGTGGCCGCCAAACGGCTGATGAACTGGCTGGACCTCCGTGGTTTGTTGCCGCCCGGCGTCTCCTATGAGCGGATGGTGCGGCGCATTGACCAAGGTCAGGGGCACCGCCGCCAAGGGTATCTGCAACGCAAGGTGGACCCGGAGGTGATCCGCGTGCTCACCCACTACCTGCGGCAGCCCCTCCCCGAGCCGGGCCCGCGGCGGCTGGCCCTCCTGCGCAACCGCGCCCTCATGGCCCTGCTCTATGATACAGGGATGCGCATCAGCGAGGCGCTGGCCTTGCGCCGGGAGGACGTCCTGGACGGCCGCGCCCATAAAGTGCGCCTGACCCGTACCAAGAACGGCAAGCCCCGCACCGTCTTTCTCTCCGAGGATACCCGCCGCCTGCTGCAGGAATACATCGCCGAGCGCCAGGATTCCCCCTATGCCCCCCTTTTCGTCTCCCACGGCCGGGGCCAGGGCGCGGCCATCACCCCGGCCCATGCCTGGCTACTGGTGAAGCAAGCGGCCCGGGCCGAGGGCCTCTACGGCAACACCTCGCCCCACTCCCTGCGCCACCGCCGGGCCCAGGATTTGTTGGACGAGGGGATGCCCCTGGAATGGGTGGCGGCCCTGCTGGGCCACGAACATCCCGATACCACTCGGGTGGTCTATGCTTGGGAGACGGACGAGGAGCGCCTGGCCGACCTGGTGAACACCTATGGCTTGACGCCAAGCCAAGCGCAAAAGAAATTAGAAAAGTAGCCTAGCCCCTCGTGGGCGTATTATGCGGCGGCATCTGACGGACACAAGGCCCTGGATTATACCTATCCCTTCAGCGCGGCGACGGCCTGTCGCAGGGCATCCCTCACCTCGACCAGGTGGGCCTCATCGCGGTAGCTGAGCCGCGGCCAGAGAAAGCCCCGCAGCCCGTCGCCCCGGCGGCGGGGGATGATGTGGATGTGCACGTGGGCCACGCTCTGGCTCACCTTATTATTGATGAGCACCAAGCTCCCCTCCGCCCCCAAGCCCAGCTCCACGGCGCGGCAAAGGAGCTGGGCGTTGGCCCACAGCGGCCCCAGCAGTGCCGCAGGCAGGTCGGGCAGCGTGGCATAGTGCGCTTTAGGGATGAGCAGAGTATGCCCGTAAAAGACGGGGCGATGATCGAGGAAGGCCAGGGAAAGGTCATCCTCATAGACGATGGCGCTCGCCATCTCGCCTTGGGCGATGTGGCAGAAGAGACACAACTCGCTCATCCCAGCCTTCTCTTCGCCAGCACCGCCGCCCCCAGCGCTCCAGCGTAATCCCCTAGCTCTGCGCGCACCACGCGCACGCGCTCGGCGTCGGCCTTTTGCACGTAATGCTGCTGGGCCACCCGGCGCACCGGCTCCAGATAGGGCTCGCCCATGCGCTCCAGCACGCCGCCGCCCAGCACCACCATCTCGGGATCCAGCAGGTTGACGCACGAGGCGACCAGCAGGCCCAGATAGTACTGGGCGCGCTCCACCGCCTCCACGACGACCGGGTCGCCGGCCTCGTAGGCATCGCCGATGAGGCCGGAACCGATGGGGCCGGGGTCGGCCGGATCGCGCCCGGCCTGGGCCAGAAGGTGCGGCAGGATGCTGGGCCGGCCGGCCTCCAAGGCGGCGCGGATCTCTCGTTCCATGGCTGTACGGCTGGCCAGGGCCTCGGCGTGGCCGCGTTGGCCACAACCGCACAGGGGGCCATCGGCCAGGAGCACCACATGGCCCACC
>DAOTZU010000301.1:0-8554 GCA_034433995.1 Anaerolineae bacterium | reverse complement strand
GGTGCGAACTGGTGCCCGCCCCAGGGGCTGTAATAGGGAGGGAAGCTGAGATAGCACCATCCTCCCGGCCTAAGCAGTCGGACGACCTCCGCCAGCAGCTTCCGTGGCTCGGGCACATGCTCCAAGAGGCTTGAGCAGATGACCAGGTCAAAGTCGCCATCCCCAAAGGGCGCCGCGGTGGCATCGGCGCGGATAAAGGCCAAGCGGCCGGGGATGGGGGACACCTGGGGCATCATCGCGTCATCCAGCCCCACCACCAGGCGCATCTTTTCCGCCAAAAGTTGGCTATAGCCCCCATAGCCGCAACCCAGGTCCAACACGCGGAAATCCTCCAGCCGGGCCGCGATCCTGCGCCGCAGATAGGCCCATACCACCTGTTCCGCCTGGAAGCGTTGCCAGGCCAGGTAATCCTCCGTGGATCGTAGCCTCCGCGCCGTGAGGCGGATGAAAGTGAGATAGTCGAACACCGTCTCTCCCAGTTGGGCAAAATGAGGATGCCAGGGATCTCTCCCTGGCATCCTGTGCGTCGTCAGCGCTCAGCCAGCGCTGTGGTTACTTGTTGACGCCGTTGTACATCAAGTAGGAATCGCCATAGTTGGCCGGGTAGCGCGTGTCAATATCCGTGCGCACCGAGGTGTTGGCGATGCCCACAATGGGCTGGTCGGAGGTGATCACCACGGAACCGTTAAAGTCCGGGTAGGTCACCACGTTAGGCGCAAACCAATCCTTGGAGGCGTTGGGCTGCACCACCGCTGTGACCACGATATCGGTGTGGCCGGGCATGGAGAAGGTGGCCGTCACATTGGCGGGGGCGGCGCCCACGTTCTGGATCTGCACGCCGCTGCAATAGCCATAGAACTTGGAGGTGACCTGCGGGAAGAGCACGGCCGTGGTCTGCTTGCCATCGGGGATGGCGTTGTAGGTGACGCTACGCCCCTCATGGCCGGGCAGCGCCGCGCCGGTGCGGTTATCCTCGTTCACCGTGGCGACGATGGGCTGGCCGCTGGAGACGATGATCGCCGAGCCGCTGCCCGCCACCGTGCCCAGCTCGGTCACGTTGGGCATGTAGAGGATCTTGCAGGCGTTGGGCTGAATGTTGTTGATCGTTTGGGTGTAGGTATTGCCGCCAAAGTAGTAGGTGATGGTCACGTTGGTGGCCGCCGTGCCCACGTTCTGGATGGTCAGGCCGCCCTGATAATCATAGTAGTTGCGCACCAAGCGCGGGACATAGAGCTTGGTGGCGCCGCCGCTAAAGGCGTTGTAGCTATTAAAGGCTGCCTTGGCCGCCGTGGTGCCATCGTTGAAAAAGTTGGCCACACCCGCCAAAGGCTGATCGCCGGTGACCACCGCCGAGCCGCTGAAAGAGGCGGGCAGGCCGGCGTTCTCCGACTGGCGGAAGACCTTGGTGGAATAGGGATGGATGGTCACCGTCTGTTGCGCGGCCACCACCTCGGAGCCATCGCTCTGGTTATAGTATTTGATGGTCACGTTGGCCGTGTTGGCGCTGGTGTTCTGCACCGCCACGTACGAGTTCCAGCCCCAGTACTCCTTCATCACCTGGGTAAAGTACAAGGTGGTGGAGGGCTCCAAGACGCCGCTGGCGGTACCCACGCGGTTGGGGTCGGTGGGGGCGGCGCCGCTGCCGGAGGGCACCTGGGTGTTCAGGTTGGCCACCACCGGCTGGTCGGAGCTGACCACCGCCGAGCCGACGAAATCGGAGGGCAGGCCCGCCGTCTTGGCGCTGGTGGGCACATAGTAGCTCACCGAGCCGTTGGCCGGGATGGTATCCTCAAAAGTGTGGGCCACCTGGCCCGCCAAGGGAGTCCCCTCGGCCCAGTAGAAGGTGACGGTGATGTGGGCGGGCTGGTCCGTGCTCTGGTTCTGGATCATGATACCGGTGACCCAGGTGCCGGCCTGGGCGTTGACGGCCACGGCCGCGCCAAAGAGCATGGTCAATACGAGAAGCATTGCGAACAGGATACGGGTAATCTTCATGGGATCTCTCCTTTAGTCTGTATCGAGCTACTCAGCGAACCGGGATGGAAACGTTCCTCTCGTATGGTGCTGCGCAGATCCACCTCCTTAGCAAAATCAAGCTGCACACAACGTGCTTTGCCGCTAGCATAGCAGATCCAGCCCCCCAAGTCAATCGCCCATTGGGGTGATTGACCGATTATTGTGCCTTCGGAGCAGGATCGTGGCCCCTTGCGCCATCAAGAGCAAGAGGAAGGCCAGCACCTCGCCCAAGGTCACCACCGCCCGAGCCAGCAGAGCCACCCACGCAGCCACTCCGGGGGACACCTCCGCGCCCAGCGCCCAGGCCAGGGTCGCCTCGCGCACCCCCAAACCCGAGGGCGCCACCACCACCAACAGGCCCGCCAGGAAGGAGATGGCCATGGCATAGATGGCACGGCCCCAGGTGGCAGAGGGCACCGGCTGGAGGGCGGCCAGCACACACCCCAGGGCCAGGCCATTGCTGAGCCAACCGACCGACATCAAAAGATAGGCCAGCCTCAAGCGGCTGCGCCGCAAGCGGAACTGGCCCCAGCGCCGGGCCAGGTAAGGCCAAAAGGCCAGCACGGCCACGATTGTGCCCGCCACCGCCCCCCGGACCCAGGGAGCCAGTGTCTGCGCCGGCACAAACGCCACGGCCACCAGGCCGCCGGTCAATACCAGGCAGCCGAACTCGACCATCAGCCCCCAAGTGACCCGCCCCAAAGGCACCCCCAACTGCCGGGTGAGGTAGGCCTTGCCCACCACCTGCCAGACGGACCCCGGCAGATACTTGGCCAAGTTGGCCAGGGTGTGGGCACGCAAGACGGCCAAGGGGGGCAGCCGGAAGCCCATCCCGGCCAGCAGGGCCGCCCAACTCCCCCCACCCAGCAGCACGCCCAGGGTAAAAAGGGCCAGGGCGAGCCCCAGGAGGTCAAAGCGCGGCGCCAGCTGCCGCCAATCCGCCTGGGCGACCCAAGGGACCAGGTTACGCGCAATGTACCAGAGGCTCAGCGCCACCACCAGCCCGGCCAGCGCCGAGCGCGCGGCGCGCCAGCGGCGCGTGCCCATGTTTGCCCGAAGCTTCCCTCCCCAACACCTGAGGCGGGAGAGCCAGCGGGCCGTGAACGTCCCCGCGCTTTCAGGAGGCATCGCCCAGCTCCGCGTACACGGCCAGAGTCTGCCGCGCCGCCTCCTCCACCGAGTACCGTTGGGCCCAGGCCAGGCCCCGCGCCGCCCATGCCGCGCGTTGGGCAGGATCGTTCAAGAGCATCCAGGCGGCCTCGGCCAGGGCCTCAAAATCATCGGCGGCGGGCAAGAGGATGCCCCCCTCGCCCACCACCTCGGGCAGCGCCCCGGCGCTGGAGGTGATCACCGGCGTGCCGCAGGCCATGGCCTCCAGGGGGACGATGCCGAAACCTTCATGGAGGGAGGGAAAGACCATCACCTCGGCGGCGTTGTAGATGGCCGGCAGATCGGCATCGGGCACCGCCCCGGTGAACCGCACCCGCTCCCGATACGGCGAGGAGGCCAGATACGCGAAAAAGGCATGGTCGTATCCTTTGCCGTATTGGCGGCCCACCAACACCAATTGCCCTGGGTAGCCCCGTGCGGCCAGCCGCTCAAAGGCGCGCAGCAGCGTGAGCAGGTTCTTTTTCCGCGAGATGCTGCCCACGTGCAAGATAAAGCGCTCTCCCAGGCCGTACTGGGCGCGCACGCGCGCGGCCTCCTCTGCGGGCAGTGGACGGAAACGGGGATCGTAGGCGGGATAGATGACGCGGATTTTTTCAGGCGAAAGGCCGTAGCAGCGTTGCAGATCCTGTGCCGTTTGTTGGGAGATGGCAATGACGCGGTCGGCGGCCCGCACCATGTGGGGCTGCACATGGCGCCAGTAGAGTACATCGGCCCAGGGGTAGATTTCGGGGTGGAGCAGGATGGTCAGATCATACACCGTCACCACCGAACGGCCCGGCAACCCCCAGGCCATGAGGTTCTTGATGTGGTGCACCAGCGTGGCGCCCTCGCGCCGCAACGTGATGGGCCAGACCGCCTGCGCCCAGAGGCGCGCCAGGAACCGTTGCCGGGTGGGCGCGATGATCTGGCGGACGTGTGCCCCCAGGGCCAGTTCCGGTTCGGGCCGATCCAGCAAGAGGAGATAACGGCTGGATGTATCCAAGTGTAACACCTGGCGCAGCACGTTCAGTGTGGCCGAACGTCCCCCGCCCGGCGGGCTGATCCCCAGGGCATCCACGGCGATCACCCGGGTCATTCTGCCACCCCTTTGCGCAAGATCCAGTTATAATTGGGATAAAACGGCCGCAGGGCGCGCAGGAACCCTGCCGGCAGGCGCGAGATCCAGGCCAAGCGGCCCAATTCCGGGGCACAGTGATACGCCTCAGGACGACGGATCATGTCCAGGGTGTAATCCTGCCACTCAAACCCCCGCCACAAGCGCCGGAGCGCCCAATAACTCTGTGGGCGCTCGCGGTAAGCATCGCCGCGCCCGGCCAGCCGCACATAACGATCAGCCCAGGGGCGAGGCAGCCAGCTGAGCAGAGGCAGGCGGTAATGCTCCTCCATTAACGCCCACCGGTTGGGCCCGCTGAAAAAGCAGACCCCGCCGGGGCGCAAGACCCGCGCAATCTCGGCCACCATGGCCTCCGGATCGGCCACGTGCTCATACACCTGGGCACAGATGACCACATCCGCCGCGCCATCCGCCAGGGGAAGATGGGCCGCATCACCCCGCACAAAGAGCAGATGGGGCTGCCCTGCCGTATCCGCCCGGGCCACCGCCTGGGGATCGTACTCCAGGCCGATGATCCACCGCAAATGGGGCGCCAGGTAGCGGGTGATCAGCCCGGAGGCGCAGCCGATATCCAGGGCGCGGGACGCGGCCAAATCCTCGCCCAAGGCCTGGCGCAGGATGGCCAAGATCTTGGCCGCCCTGCGCTGGCGCGAGGCCGGATCGTGCAGCACCGTCTGGGCAGGGTAACCGGTCACGGTCTCTTGCCGCCTGCCGGGGCACCGCGCCCCGAAGCGGGTTCCTTCGTGGCCACGGCGCAGATATCGTTGCAAAAGATGTAAACCAAGGGCCATGTCTCGGCCATAAACCTCATCACCCTGCGCATGAAAGGATTTGCCTCTTGGGAGAACCCCTGCAGATTGCGCAGCCACACCCGCGCCCGCAGACCTGCCTGCTGCAGGCTCCGCGAGAGGCTCGCCACGCTCTGCTCGTTGACGTGCACATGCTGGACATAGTGCCAACGCTCCCTGGGATCCCGTGGCAGGCGCCGTCCTCGCAGGCGCTGCACCACGCGAAAGAGCGGATAGCCATAGCGATAGTACCAGATGTTGGGCATGGTGTGGATAACCAGCCGCCCTCCCGGCCTCAGCACACGGCGCACCTCGGCCAGGGTGGTGGCCCATTGCGGGGGCTGGAGATGTTCCACCAAATCCAGGGCAAAGACGAGATCAAAGGTTTCATCAGCAAAAGGGAGGCGGGCCACATCGGCCCGGATCAGCGCAGCCTCCGCCGGGAGGATGCGCCGCGCCAAGGCCAGGGCCTCGGGCGAGTAATCCAGCCCCACGGCGCGGGCGCCTCGGTGGAGGCTGTGGCGCACGATCTCGCCTCGGCCGCAGCCCAGGTCCAGGATCCGCAAGCCGGCCAGAGCGCCGGCCAGCTCCAGGGCCGCCACCAAACGCGGCGGCAGCTCCTCGCCGCCGGAGCGGAGGTAAACATCATGCCCTTCGCATTCGGAGAGGAAATAAGCGGTATCGTACCTTTCGGCGGGGACAGGCTCGCGGCTCACCCGTGGCTCCTCTGTTGGGCATCCAGGGCCTGCTGGTACAAGGCCTCATAGCGCCGGGCGATCTCTTGCCAGCTGTAGGCTGCGGTCATGAGCTGCCGCGCCGCCGCGCCCAGCCGAGCGCGTAGAGGGGCATCACCCAACATGCGGATCAGCGCCTGGGCGAGGGCCGCCTCATCGCCCGGCGGCACCAGGAGGCCCTGCACGCCATCCTCCATCACATCAGGGATCCCCGCCACCCGGCTGGCCACCACGGGCCTGCCGGCGGCCATGGCCTCCAAAAGGACGTTGGGCAGGCCATCCACATTGCCATAGGCATCCACCACCGAGGGCACGGCGACCACATCACACATGGCATAAAAGTCGGGCGTCTCTTGCCAAGAGATTGAGCCGGCCAAGAGGACCCGCTCCTGGAGGCCCGAGCGGTGGATCTGGGCACGCAATGCCTCACGCAAATCCCCATCGCCGCCGATGACGCAATAGGCGTTTGGCCTAGCGGCGAGCACGTGGGGCATGGCGGCGATAAGATGCTGGAACCCTTTTTTGTAGACGAGCCGCCCCAGCGCGCCCACCACGATAGCCTCTGCGGAGATGCCCAACCGCTGCCGCAAGCGCTCTCTATCACCTGTGCTGTAACGGGCAAGGTCCACACCATACGGGATCACCAAGGAGCGCGCCGGGGCCAATCCCCGCGCTACGGCCCGGGCCCGCAGGTCCTCACTGCACGCTGCCACCCAGGCCGCGCGACGAAAGCTTGCGCGGGCGACGGCCGCATAGAGGGGCTGGCGCTCCACGACATAGACATCGGACCCGTGCAGGCTAATGACCAGAGGCAGCCCCGTCAGCTGCGCTGCCAGGCCGGCGATGGTACCGCCCGGCACGGCCCAATGGCCGTGAAGGAGATCGAAATGCCGTTGACGATGCAAGCGCAGGGTGGTGGCCAAGGCCGAGGCCACAAAAGAGGGCAGCAACAACACCACGAGCCGCTTCAAGCGCACATCGGCGGCCAAGGAGCGGGCATGGCCCACAAGGCACAGAGCATCGGCGGGGGCGTAGCGAAAACGATGTACCTGCACGCCCCCTTGGTCCATCTTGGCGATGGCCGGGTCGTAAGGGGCGATGACATGCACCTCATGGCCCCGCGCCACCAGAGCGCGCGCCAGCGAACCGACAAAAGAGCCTGCCCCATCGCCAGGATTGCGCGGGTAAGACGAGGTGAGCATGCCGATCTTCATAGTTTGCTCCGGCGCACGATCAAATCCGCCAAGAGGCCGATGGCGCCCAGTTGGATGGAGGTGGTGATCAGGATCACCGTGGAAGGAGCAAAGTGAAAACGATAGGCGAAAATGTCATAGATGGCCTTGCCGCACCCCACCAAAAAGAGCCCCAAACTCAGGGGCAAAAAGACGCGCAAGGGGTTGAAATACATGATGGCCCGCACCACCAAGGAAAGATAGTTGTACGTATCGCGGATGGGGTGAAAGGTGGAACGGCCGATGCGCTTGTAATAGGGGATGGGTAGCCATGTGACGGTGTAGCCGCTGCTGAGAAAGGCCATGGTGATGGTGCTCACCCAGGAATGGGTGGTGGGCAGGATGGGCAGAAACTGCAAAACCAGCTCCCGTTTCATCGCCCGCAGGCCAGAGTTCAGGTCTGGGATCTTGGTCTGGGTGAGATAGGAGGCCAGATGGCGGATGAACTCCTTGGCCAAGGTGCGCAACCATTTGAGGGTGCCCATCTCCCGTTCCCGGGCGCCGATGACCATATCGGCCCGCTCCAGCTCGGCGATCAGTTGCGGGAAGGCAGCGATGGGATAGGTGCCATCAGCATCGGTCATGATGATGTAGCGCCCTCTGGCCGCTTTCACGCCGGTGGTGCGGGCGGCGCCGTTGCCCCTGTTGCGCGGGTGTGAGATCACCTGCACCTTGGGGCGGGCCTCGCAGATGGCCCGGGTGTTATCGGTGGAGCCGTCATCCACCACGATCAACTCCCAAGGTAGACCCAAAGGCTCCATCACCGCCAGGATATCATCCAAGACGAGGCCGATGGCCTGCTCTTCGTTAAAAGCGGGCACCACAACGCTGACCAGACATTCACCCTCTTGTTCCATGCCACTCCTTCAGCAATATGTGGGACCCCAAGGACGCAGAGGAGAGGAAAAAGACATCGTGCCCCGTGTGCTGCGCCCTGCTCCCTCCTCGGCGAGCCGGTACACATGCAGGCGCCCTCGGCATTGCGCCGATTATAGCATCAGCCCGCTCAACGGGCAAGGCCTGTTCATCTGCCGTCGGTTGGAAACCGACGGCTGCGGATACCAAGCCCGCTGCGCGGGCTTAACAAGCAGAGCCGTCGGATTCTATCCGACGGCGGACAAGGCCCACGTTCCATCGGTAGCCTGCGGCATCACTGGAAACCTGATGGGAGCCACCCACATCTCATAACACCCTCGCTCATCTGCCGTCGGTTGGAAACCGACGGCTGCGGATATCAAGCCCGCGCAGCGGGCTTAACAAGCAGAGCCGTCGGATTCTATCCGACGGCGGACAAGGCCCACGTTCCATCGGTAGCCTACGGCGTCACTGGAAACCCAGTGGGAGCCGCCCATATCTCATAACACCCTCGCTCATTTGCCGTCGGTTGGAAACCGACGGCTGCGGATATCAAGCCCGCGCAGCGGGCTTATCAAGCAGAGCCGTCGGATTCTATCCGACGGCGGACAAGGCCCACGTTCCATCGGTAGCCTGCGGCATCAC
>DAOTZU010000300.1:0-4749 GCA_034433995.1 Anaerolineae bacterium | reverse complement strand
CGCTGACGGCTGAAGGCTGACAGCTACAAGCCTCTCCCAGGGAACCTAGCCTCCTCCACAAGCGTCTGCACGGTGTGTGCAACCCTTCCGTCACCGGATGTCTTCCATGAGCGACACACGACCTTTGCCCTGGGAACCACTTCCTCCACGGCCCCTGCCGCGCCGCCCCAGCATCCTGGGCCTCATCGGCCAGGGGGTGCTTTTGGGGGTGTTGGTCTTGGCCATGCTGGGCCTCCTGGCCATCCTCGGCGGGCTGGGGGTCTATGCCCATTTCGCCGCCACCCTCCCCTCGCCCCAGGAGCTGCAGCAGCGGGCGGTCCCCTTTCGCAGCACCAAGATCTATGACCGACATGGCCGGCTGCTTTTCGAGGTGTTCGACCCCTACGGCGGCCGCCGCACCGTCGTCCATTTCGCCGAGATCCCTTCTGTGGTGATCGAGGCCACCGTCGCCACCGAGGATGCCACCTTCTTTTCCAACCCAGGGGTGAGCCCCCTGGCCATCGCCCGCGCCCTCTATTACGCCCTGCAGGAGGGCGATGTGGTCTCTGGGGGCAGCACCATCACCCAGCAGTTGGTCAAGCTGGTCTTTCTCAGCCCGGAGCGCACCCTCAGGCGCAAGGTGCAAGAGGCCATCCTGGCCGCCGAGATCACCCGGCGCTACACCAAGGCCGAGATCTTGGAGCTGTATCTCAACGAGGTCTATTTCGGCAACCTGGCCTATGGCCTGGGCGCCGCCGCCGAGACGTATTTCGGCAAGCCCCCCAATCAGCTCACCTTGCCCGAGGCGGCCCTTTTGGTGGGGCTGATCCAATCGCCGGCCCTGTATGACCCCTACACCCACCCCGCCGAGGCCCTGGCCCGCAGGGATACGGTGTTGCGCCTCATGTACGAGCAGGGCTACATCACCCAGGCGGAGCGGGAGGCCGCAAGCCGCGCGCCTTTGGTGCTGTTGCCCCGCGAGACCCACATCGAGGCGCCCCATTTTGTCATGGCCGTGCGGGAACTCCTGGAACAACGCTACGGCACGGAGGTCTTGTACAAAGGTGGTCTGCAGGTTTACACCACCCTGGATCTGGAGATGCAACACCTGGCCGAGGAGGTGGCCAAGGACAAGATCGCGCTCCTGCGGGAACACCGGGCCAGCAACGCCGCCCTGGTGGCGCTGGATCCCCTCACCGGTGACGTCCTGGCCATGTTGGGCAGTGTGGATTTTTATGATCCTCAGATTGGCGGCCAGGTGAACGTGGCCCTGCGCCTGCGCCAGCCCGGTTCGACCATCAAACCCTTCACCTATCTGGCGGCCATGGAGCGCGGCTGGACGGCGGCCACCATGCTCATGGATGTGGCCCAGGAGTTCCCCGACGGCGCGAACCCGCCCTACAAACCCCGCAATTATGATGACAAGGAATATGGCCCCATCTCGCTGCGCACCGCTCTGGCCTGTTCACGCAATATTCCCGCCGTCTCCACACTGTACCAGATCGGCCTGCCCGCTCTTTTGGAGATGGCCCAACGCTTGGGCATCCACTCGCTGAACCGGCCCGATTACGGCCTAGCGCTGACTTTGGGTGGCGGCGACGTGACCCTCTTGGAGCTCACCGGCGCCTACGCTGCCTTGGCCAACGGCGGTCGGCGGGTGACCCCGAGGATGATCCTGCGCATCGAGGACCAGGAGGGCAAAATCCTTTGGGCAGAGGGGGCGCCGGAGCTGCCTCAAGTGGTGGATCCGCGCCACGCTTACATCCTTACCGATATCCTCGCCGATGACGCGGCCCGTCGCCCTGCCTTTGGGGCGAACAATCCGCTGAAACTCTCTTTCCCCGCCGCGGCCAAAACCGGCACCACCGACGACTATCGGGATAGTTGGACCATCGGCTATACCCCGCTTTTGGTGACGGGAGTTTGGGTGGGGAACAACGACAATACCCCCATGGATCGCCTCTCCGGCGCCCGGGGGGCGGCCCTGATCTGGCATGATTTTATGGAGCGCGCCCTGGCTGCTTCGCCCCATCCGGCCTTTGCGCGGCCGGAGGGCATCGTGGAGGTGGAGGTTTGCCCCGTCTCGGGGCTCAAGCGGACGGAGCTTTGCCCGCCGGGGCGCAAGGAGCTCTTTTTGGCCGAACAAGTGCCCGCCCAAGAATGCTCCGTGCATCGCAAGGTGCGGGTGTGCAGGGTGTCGGGGCAACTGGCCGGGGCATTCTGTCCGTCCACTGAGGTGGAGGAGCGGGTGGTGCAGGATTACGGCGCCGCCTGGGATGCTTGGGCCCGGAGCCGGGGCATCGCCGTGCCGCCCAGGGAGACCTGCGCCTTGCACGCTGCCCCTCCCACGCCCTGGCCCACCCCGACTCCTCTCCCGGCCATGCCCACGCCCTGGCCCACCGCGGCGCCCACCTTGGGGCCCACGCCCCCGGCGACGCCCATTCCCACCGCGCCGGCGCCACCTCCGCCCACACCGGTGATGCCCAGGCCCACTGCCACCTTACGGCCTCGCCCGCCGGTGTTGAGCGGCCGCTGAAAAAAACACCCTCTCCCTTGGGAGAGGGCTGGGGGGAGGGTGCTGTCTGCTGTGGGCTTCCCCTCACCTGGCCTCTCCCCAAGGGGGAGAGGGGTTTCAGCCGATATTCGTGATTTGGCCTCGGACACCTGGCCTCTCCCCAAGGGGGAGAGGGCTGGGCCGCTGGTTAGGGTAGGTAATTCAGGGGGTTGACGTGCACACCGTTGAGCCGGATCTCAAAGTGGAGGTGTGGGCCGGTGGAGTTGCCGGTGCTGCCGCATTGGCCGATGGCCTCTCCCTTGGCCACCGATTGGCCCACCTCGACATAAAAAGCATTCAGATGGGCGTAGAGGGTCTGGTAGCCGTTGCCGTGATCGATGATGACCATGCGGCCATAGCCCGTGTTGCTGGATTCGACATGGGAGACGAACCCCGAATCCGCCGCGACGATGGTGGTGCCCCTGGGCGCGGCGATATCAATGGCTTGGTGGCCTACCCAATAACGCTGGCTGATCATGCCACTCATCGGCCAGACGAATCTCCCCGATCCCTTCTTCGCGCCTTGGGGCACGGGCCCGGTATAGACTTGGACGATGCGGGGCACATACGGTTTGACCCCGCCGGGGACGATAATCTTCTGGCCCACCTCCAAGGTGTACGGCTCTTTGAGGTTGTTGCCCACATAGCCCGTGATGGCCGTGGGCTCCACCTTGTAGAGTTTGGCGATGCTCTCGATGGTCTCGCCCTTAGCCACGGTGTGGTACACCCCATCCACCGGCAGGATGACCAGCTCCTGGCCTATCTGCAGGAAATCCGGGTTCTGTTCGAGCTTTTCATTGGCCCAGAGGAGGCTGGTGCCTTTGAGACCGAATTTCTCTGCGATCCCCAACACGCTATCCCCCGGCTCCACCCGATAGATGGTGATGGAGGTGCGCACGGTGCGCTGCAAGGAGGACATGGGCAGCACTTCGCGCATGGTCCGCACCGTCAGCGGGGCGGCGCTGCGCTGCAGGTAATACCCGCTCCCAGCCGGCGTCACCTGCGTCGCCGCCGACGATTCCTCTCCGGTACGCGACGTCATCGCCAGCGGCCCCACATTGGGCATGGCGGCCGCTTGGGGCAACGTCACCCGGAATATCACCAAAAGAAGAGCCAAGAGAAAGAGATAACTACAATAACGCGAGAGAAGGGGCAAATCGCCCAAACAGGCACGAAACCGCAGCGCCCAGGCCACCAGGGCCGCTCCGGCGTCGCTGATCTTGAGCCGTAAGCTCGGCCGAGATCCCCCAAAATGGGGCATGGTCAGATATCCTTGTTCAGCGTGGCCAAAAATTCGGCGTTGGTGCGGGTCTTGCCCAAGCGCTCCAAGATGAGTTCCACAGATTCCAACCCACCGATAGTATCGATCATGCGCCGCAAAGTCCAGACCCGGTTCAGCACGTTGGGATCCAACAAGAGCTCCTCGCGCCGGGTGCCGGAGCGCTGGATATCTATGGCCGGGAAGATGCGCCGCTCCGCCAGGCGGCGGTTCAGGTGCAACTCCATATTGCCCGTGCCCTTGAACTCCTCATAGATAACATCGTCCATGCGGCTGCCGGTATCTATGAGGCAGGTGGCGATGATGGTCAAGCTGCCGGCCTCCTCCAGCTTGCGGGCGGCGCCGTAGAGCATCTTGGGCGGGTGCAGTGCGGCCGGGTCTATGCCGCCGGAAAGGGTGCGCCCGCTGGGGGGGACCACCAGGTTATAGGCGCGGGAGAGACGGGTGAGGCTATCCAGCAGAATGACCACATCTTGGCCCACCTCTACCAGGCGTCGCGCCCGTTCCAGGGCCATCTCGGCCACTTTGACGTGGTTCTGCACAGGGTCGTCAAAGGTGGAGCTCACCACCTCGGCCTCCACCGAACGATCCATGTCCGTCACCTCTTCGGGGCGCTCGCCCACCAGCACCACCATGAGGTGCACATCGCGATAGTTGGCGCTGATGCCGTTGGCGATCTGCTTGAGGATGGTGGTCTTGCCCGCTTTGGGGGGCGAGACGATGAGGCCACGTTGCCCGCGCCCGATGGGACAGAGCATGTCGATGAGGCGGGTGGCATAGACGTTGGGCGTCGTCTCCAACTTTAGTTGTTGGTAGGGAAAGATGGGGGTCAGCTTCTCAAAGATGGGCCGGTTCTTGGCTTGTTCCGGGTCCAGGCCGTTGATCGCCTCGACCCGCAGCAGGCTATAGTATTTTTCTGATTCTTTGGGCGGCCTCA
>DAOTZU010000299.1:0-19462 GCA_034433995.1 Anaerolineae bacterium | reverse complement strand
GTGTGCTGGCAACACGGAGGCACGGAGAACACGGAGAGAAACGGGGGATTCTCTGTGCCCTCCGTGTCTCGGTGGTGAGGGAACATCTTGTGCTCTGGCAACACGGAGGCACGGAGAACACGGAGAGAAAGTGGAGATGCTCCGTGCCCTCAGTGTCTCGGTGGTGAGGGAACATCTTGTGTGCTGGCAACACGGAGGCACGGAGAACACGGAGAGCATGTAGGTTGTCCCATGTCCTCCGTACTGTTGTGAAATGCTATTGCGTTGTGCCTGAAATACGGATAAGCACGTCAGGCAGGATCTGACGGCTGATCGCTACAAGCTGCAAGCTATTTTCACAGGAGGCGAATAGAATGTCAAGGAAGACGATGCTCTACGAGCGCCATGTGGCCCTGGGCGGGCGCATGGTCGAGTTCGCCGGCTGGGAATTGCCGGTGCAATATCCCACCGGTCCACTGGCCGAGCACAAAGCGGTGCGCGAGGCGGCCGGCCTCTTTGATATTGACCATATGGGCCAGGTGGTCATCAGCGGGCCGGATGCCTTGCCCTTCCTCCAGCAGGTGATGACCGCCGACGTGAGCGCCTTTCCCCTGGGCAGCGCTAATTATTCCCTGATGTGCTACGACGACGGCGGCGTGGTGGATGATACCTTTATCTATCGCCTGCCCGACCGCTATTTTGTGGCCATCAACGCCGCGAATAACGCCAAGGATACCCGTTGGCTGCACTATCATCAACGCGGCTACGATGTGCGGGTGCAGAATGTCTCCGAGGAGACCTACATGTTGGCGCTCCAAGGCCCCAAGGCCGAGGCCATCTTGCAGCCCCTGTGCGCAGCCGATCTCTCCCAGCTGGCCTACCACATGGCTGTGGAGACCCAGGTGGCCGGCGTGCCTACCCTGGTGGGGCGCACGGGCTACACTGGCGAGGATGGCTTTGAGCTCTTTTTCCCCACCCCCCAGGCGGTGACCCTCTGGGACGCCATCCTGGAACAGGGCCGGCCCCACGGTCTCCTGCCCATCGGCCTGGCTGCGCGGGATTCGCTGCGCTTCGAGGCCTGCATGCCCCTTTATGGCCAAGAGATCTCGGCGGTGCGCGATCCCATCGAGGCGGGCCTGGGTTGGGCCGTCTCCTTCGACAAGGGGCCTTTCATCGGGCGTGAGGCCTTGCTCAAGGCGCGCCTTGAAGGGCCGGCCGACAAGCTGGTGGGACTGGAGATGACCGAAGGAGGCGTGCCCCGCCATCTGTACGAGGTGGTGATCGACGATGTCGTCTGTGGCGAGGTGACCAGCGGGATGTATGCCCCCACGGTGGGCAAATATTTGGCCCTGGCCTACGTGCCCGCCGAGCACAGCGCCTTGGGCACCGAGGTGGGCATCCTCATCCGCAACAAGGTCAAGCCGGCCCGCATCGTCAAAAAGCCGTTTTACCTTCCCGCTTACCGTCGCTGAGGGGCGCTTAGACCCGACAGGTCTTTTGAGACCTGTCGGGTCTGAATGCCAAAATGCTGGAAAGAGCTTGGGTCAATTTGCACAGTTTCGGGGATTGATGCAACATAGGGCCGCTTGCATCGCCGGGAACCGCCCCAGATGGCGGCCCGTAGGGAGAGCGGCGAGGCTCGCCCAAACCAAAAATCCATACTTGCCAGAGGAGGAAGATCACATGGCCATCAAAGTTGATCCGCGGTGCCGCTATACCAAAACCCACGAATGGGTGAGGGTGGAAGGCGATTACGGTTATGTGGGCATCACCGATTTCGCCCAACAACAGTTGAGCGATATCGTCTATGTCGAGGTGCCCGAGATCGGCGATACGTTCAGCAAAGGCGAGGTCTTTGGCGTGGTGGAATCGGTCAAGGCGGCCTCGGATTGTTATCTGCCTGTGGCCGGTGAGATCGTGGCGGTCAACGAGGAGCTAGAGGATAGCCCCGATCTGGTCAATAGGGACCCTTATGGGGATGGCTGGTTCGTCAAGATCCTGATCGAGGACCCGGAGGAGCTGAACGATCTCATGAAGCCCGAGGCCTATCGCCAATACGCCGAGCGCGCCCTGCAAGAGGGAGGCCACTAGATGACTTACGTTCCCCATACCGCAGCCGAGCGTCGCCAGATGCTGGACCGCATTGGGGTGCAGAGCGTCGAGGATCTGTTCAGCGTGGTCCCGGAGAGGTATCGCTTCCCTGAAGTGATCCTGCCCAAGCCCCTCTCTGAGCTAGAGATCATGGCCGAGCTGCGAGAGATGTCCGAGAGCAATATGGATACGCAGCACGCCGCCTGTTTCCTGGGCGCGGGGGCCTATAACCATTACATCCCCAGCGTCGTGGACCACATCCTGAGCCGCTCCGAGTTCTACACCGCCTATACGCCCTACCAGCCCGAAGTGAGCCAGGGCACCTTGCAGAGTATCTTTGAATACCAATCCATGATCTGCGCCCTGACCAAGATGGACGTGTGCAACGCCTCCCATTACGACGGCGCCACCGCCATGGCCGAGGCGGTGATCATGGCCCATAGCGTGGCCCGAGGCAAGCGCCGCAAGGTGGTCATCGCGCCCACGGTGCATCCCGAATATCGCCAGACGGTGCGCACCTACACCCAGGGGATGGGGCTGACCGTGACGGGCGACGAGACCCTGGAAAACGACCTGGAAGCCTTGGTCAACCTGGTGGATGAGGACACCGCTTGTCTGATTGTGCAGAACCCGGATTTCCTGGGCCGGGTGCACGATCTGAGCGGCGTGGCCGATGCCGTGCACGCCAAAAAGGCGCTGTTGGTCATCGCCTGCGACCCCATCTCCTTGGGCCTCTACAAGGCCCCCGGCGATTGGGATGCGGACATCGCTTTGGGCGAAGGCCAGCCTTTGGGCAGCCCCTTGAGCTTCGGCGGCCCTTACCTGGGCTTTTTTGCCTGCAAAGAAGAGTATGTGCGCCGCATGGCCGGCCGTTTGGTGGGCCAAACGGTGGATACCCAGGGACGGCGCGGGTTTGTGCTCACCCTCGCCACCCGCGAGCAGCACATCCGCCGCGAGCGAGCCACCTCCAACATCTGCACCAACCAGGGGCTGAATGCCTTGGCCGCAGCCGTCTATCTGGCAGCCTTGGGCAGATGCGGCCTGGCCCGGGTGGCCCAGCTCTGCTACCACAAGGCCCATTATGCCGCCCAGGCCATCTCCGTCTTGGATGCTTACGATGTGGACCTGGCCACGCCCTTTTTCAAGGAATTCATCGTCCGCTGCCCCAAGCCGGTGGCGGAGATCAACCGTGGCCTGCTGGATTACGAGATCATCGGTGGCTATGACCTGGGGCAGGTATATCCCGAACTTGAGCAGCACATGTTGCTCTGCGTAACCGAGATGAACAGCGCCGCCCAGATCGCCGACCTGGTGGAGGCTCTGGAGGAGGTGGCCCATGACTGAACCCATCATCTATGAATTGAGCGCCCCCGGCCGCTGCGCCGCCCATCTGCCGGAGCTGGACGTGCCCGCCAGCGAATTGCCCCCTGCCTCCCTCTTGCGCGATGATCTGGACCTGCCTGAGGTGAGCGAGGTGGACTTGGTGCGGCATTATGTGCACCTCTCGCGGATGAATTACGGCGTGGACGTGGGCTTTTATCCCTTGGGATCCTGCACCATGAAGTACAACCCCAAGGTGAACGAGGACGCCGCCCGCTTGACCGGCTTTGCCCACACCCATCCGTACCAGCCGGAGGAGACGGTGCAAGGCAACCTGCAACTCATGTACGAGCTGCAAGAGTTTCTCAAGGCCTTGACCGGGTTCGACGCCGTCAGCCTGCAACCGGCGGCCGGCGCCCACGGCGAATTGACCGGCGTGTTGATGATCCGCGCCTACCACCAGGCCCGGGGCCAGGGCCAACGCAACCAAATGCTCATCCCCGATTCGGCCCACGGCACCAACCCCGCCTCCACCGTGATGGCGGGCTATGAGATGGTGGAACTCAAATCCGACGCCCGAGGCAATGTAGACCTGGATGACCTGCGCGCCCATCTGAACGACCGGGTGGCGGGGATGATGCTCACCAACCCCAACACCTTGGGGCTGTTCGATGAAAATCTGTTGACGATCACCCACTTGGTGCACGAGGCTGGCGGGTTGATGTACGGTGATGGGGCCAACTTTAACGCCCTGATGGGCGTGGCCAAGCCGGCCGAGCTGGGGTTCGACGTGATGCACCTGAACCTGCACAAGACCTTCTCCACACCCCACGGCGGCGGCGGGCCCGGTTCGGGGCCGGTGGTTGCCACAGCGGCGTTGGCCGATTTCCTGCCCGGCCCCATCGTCGTGGCCGAACCTTGCCTCTTTGACCTGGCCACCGGCCAACGCCTAGAGCGCGCCGTGGAGGATTACGATGAGGATGAAGAGGAAGGGGCCTGTCGCCGGGGGTTGTGGTATCGCCTGCAGATGCCTCGCCGCTCCATCGGCCGGGTGAAGGCGTTTTACGGCCACTTTGGCGTGATGGTGCGGGCCTACACCTACATCCGCATGTTGGGCGCCGAGGGGTTGAAACAGAGCACGCTGGACGCGGTGTTGAACGCCAACTATTTGATGAGCATCCTCAAAGAGATCTATCCCCTGCCCTACGACCGCACCTGCATGCACGAGTTTGTGCTGGAGGGGGTGGTCAAGGATGCGCCGGGCGTGCGCGCCTTGGATATCTCCAAACGGCTGATCGATTATGGCATCCACCCACCCACCAATTATTTCCCCCTCATCGTGACCGAGGCGCTGATGATCGAGCCCACCGAGACGGAGAGCAAGGCTACCTTGGATGCCTTTGTCGAGGCGATGACGCGCATCGCCCAAGAGGCGCGGGAGAACCCGCAACTGTTGCACGATGCGCCGGTGAACGCGCCCGTGGGCCGTTTGGACGAGGTGCGGGCAGCGCGGAATTTGGTGCTGCGCTGGAAGAGGGAATAGGGCCATCGCCGAGAGGATTCTTGGCTTGGTGTTGCCTCGGGAGGAAGGTTGTCGTGCCGGAACTGACCATCTACTTTGGCGACAACCTTCCTATTTTGGAAACCCTCGCGGATGCGTCGGTGGATCTGATCTATATCGATCCGCCGTTCAACACGGGCAAGGTCCAAAGGCGCGCCCAGATCATGACGGTCCGCGATCCGGTTGGCGATCGCACCGGGTTTCAAGGGCAACGGTATCGCACCATACCCATCGGCAGCAAGGCATACGCGGATATCTTTGACGATTATCTCGCTTTTCTAGAGCCGCGCCTTCGGCAGGCCCACCGCATCCTCAAGGACAACGGGAGCCTGTTTTTTCACATTGATTACCGCGAGGCACACTATTGCAAAATTCTGCTGGATCTCATCTTTGGGCGCAAGTCTTTTATGAACGAGATCATCTGGGCCTATGATTACGGGGCCCGCAGCAGAACGAGATGGTCGCCCAAGCATGACACCATCTTTTGGTATGCGAAGAATCCCAAGGATTACCAGTTTCACCTGGCCGAGTGTGACCGCATCCCTTACCTGGCCCCCGGCCTAGTGGGGCCGGAGAAGGCCGCCCGCGGCAAAACGCCCACCGATACCTGGTGGCATACTATCGTCAGCCCCAACGGCAAGGAAAAGACCGGCTATCCCACCCAAAAGCCGTTGGGCATCCTGAGCCGCATCGTCAAAGTGCATTCGCGGCCGGGTGACCTGCTTTGCGATTTTTTTGCCGGGAGCGGCACCTTCGGCGAGGCAGCCTATCGCCAGGGGCGAAACTGTATCTTGGTGGATAACAACCCCGAAGCCCTGCGGGTGATGGAGGCGCGTTTTCGGGGGCTGCAGGTGTGGTGGATCAACTGGCCCAACAATTGACGACGAGCCCCTTCCCATGTACACTATTTCCAATGCCGCCATATGGGGTATTCCCCAGTAGGAGGGTTTGCATGGGCCTTCGGTTCGAGACCGAGGAGCAATCTTATTGGCCCCACCTGCACAGGCGAACCGGCCTGAGCACTCTGGTTCTCCTTTGCGCTGCCCGCCAGGCGCGCGCCGCCAAGGGCCGTATGGGGGGCCCCACCCCCGCGTAAATATTCCCTCGCACGGCCCATCTTGCACCATGAATCCTTTTTGCCCTGTGTCCTACGGGGCGTATCTCTGCTCAAAGGAGCCCCATGAACGAGAAAATCTTGATCGGCGTCGCCTGGCCCTACGCCAACTCCCCTCTGCATTTGGGCCATCTCGCCGGCGCGTACATCCCGCCCGATATCCTGGCCCGCTATCACCGCCTGCGGGGCAACGACGTGCTGATGGTCTCCGGCTCGGATACCCACGGCACGCCCATCACCGTCACCGCCGAGCAGGAGGGCATCTCGCCGGAGGAGGTGGTGGCCCGCTATCATGCCAGTTTCATCCAGACATACCAGGGCCTGGGCATTTCCTTCGATCTTTTCACCCACACCAACACCGAAAACCACTGGACGGTGACCACCGAGTTCTTTTTGCGTTTGTTGCAGCGTGGTTACGTTTACAAGGAGACGACCCGGGCCCTCTATTGCGAACACTGCCGCAAGTTTCTGCCCGATCGCTACGTGGAGGGGGTGTGCCCCTTCTGTGGGTTTGAGGACGCCCGCGGCGACCAATGCGATAAATGCGGCAAGCCTTTGGATGCCCTGGAACTGATTCGCCCGCGGTGCAAATTCTGCAACCACACGCCGGTGGTGCGCGATACGGAGCACTTTTTCCTCGATCTGGCCCAATTCAACGAGCCTTTGAAACAGTGGGTGGCCACCAAACATCATTGGCGGCCGAATGTGCGCAATTTCACCCTGAACCTGCTCAACGAAGGGCTGCGCGGCCGGGCCATCACCCGAGATATTGACTGGGGCATCCCCGTGCCCGTGGAAGGGTATTCCGATAAGCGCATCTATGTCTGGTTCGACGCCGTCATCGGTTACTATTCCGCGGCCATCGAGTGGGCCCACAACCGAGGCACGCCGGAGGCCTGGCATGCATGGTGGGATGCGGATAAACCCAGCCGCAGCTATTACTTTATCGGCAAGGACAATATCTTTTTCCACACCCTCATCTGGCCGGCCATGCTCATGGGCTACGGCGGCTGCCAACTGCCCTACGATGTGCCCGCCAATGAATACCTGACCTTGGAAGGGCGCAAGATCTCCTCCAGCCGCAAATGGGCCGTGTGGGCGCCGGACTATCTCTCGCGTTACGACCCGGATCCCCTACGCTACTATCTGACCTCCCGCGCCCCCGAGACGGCCGACGCCGACTTCTCCTGGCAGGATTTCTTGGATAGCAACAACAACGAATTGGTGGGCACCTGGGGCAACCTAGCCCACCGCATGCTCACCTTCGCCTTCAAGAATTATGCCCAGCAGGTGCCCACGTCCGGAGAGCTCACCGAGGCCGACCGCGCTGTGCTGGCCCTGGTGGAGGAGGCCTTTGCGCCCATCGGCGAAGAGATCAACGCCTGCCATTTCCGCTCCGCGGTAGGCAAAGTGATGGGCCTGGCCCGCGAGGTGAACCGCTATCTGGATGGCGCCGCGCCCTGGCTGGTGATCAAGAGCGATCCCCAGCGCGCAGCCACGGCCACCTATGTGGCCCTGCGGGTGATCGATTCCCTCAAGCTGCTTTTTGCGCCCTTCCTGCCCTTCTCCTCCCAGGCGTTGCACCAAGCCTTGGGCTATGACACGGATCTCTTTGGCCGGCAAAGGGTGATCGAGGTGCAAGAGAACAGCCACAAACACATCGCCCTCACCTATGATTGGCAGCCCCAGGGTGATCTGTGGCGGCCCAGCCAGCTCCCACCGGGCCAAGGCTTGCGCCGGCCCCAGCCGCTTTTCCGCAAGCTCGAACCCGAGATCGTCGCCCAAGAGTTGGCGCGCCTGGGACAATGAATGCGCCTGAACCTCCCGCAGGTCTCCTTTGGCCTGCGGGAGGCTAGGGTCAAAGGAAACCCGTCATGACCCCAGAGCCTTGGCGTCTTGGTGGTGAGGATATGGGCAGAGGCGATGGTCCATCCCCGGCTATCGCCATCCGCCTGTTGCTCCTTTTGTACCTGGCGCTGGGTGTGCTCTATGCCACCCATACCCCCGCCTGGCAGGCCCCCGACGAGCCGGCCCACTATAACTATGTTCGCTTTGTCGCCGAGAACGCGCGCCTGCCGGAGCTGCGCCCCGGCGATTACGACCAAGCCTACCTGGAGGCAATCAAGGCGCGGCGCTTTCCGGCCGAGATGTCCATCGAGCCCATCCGCTACGAGTTCCATCAGCCGCCGCTCTACTATCTGGCCGCGGCCGTCGTCTACCGCCTGGCCCATTTGCTCGGTCTGCCCACGTTGCTCACCCTGCGTCTCTTTTCTTTGCTTCTGGGCGCCGGAGCCTTGCTCTTTGGGTACCGTTTGGTGCGCCGCCTCTTTCCCGGCGAGCCCTCCCTCGCTTTGGGGACCACAGCCTTTGCCGCCTTCCTGCCCATGCACCTGGCCATGACGGCGGCGGTGAACAACGACGTCTTGGCCGAACTGTGGTTGAACTTTACCGCCCTGAAGGTGGTGGGCATGGAGGCCGCAAGCTGGAGCAAACGCCGCGCTCTGGCCCTGGGCGCCCTCTTGGGCCTGGCGCTGCTCACCAAACTCCAAAGTTACACCGCCGTAGCCTTGGTCTTGGCCGCCCTCATCTGGGATGCCTGGCCACGCCGCGGCCAACCCCGCGCCCTCCCTTGGCGCCAGGCCGTGGAGCGCGCCGGGCTGGTCTTGGGCACCTGCCTCGCCTTGGTGAGCCCTTGGCTGGTGCAGAACGTCCTGCGCTATGGCCTGCATGATCCTCTGGGCCTGGCGCGCCATGACCAGGTGGTGCAAGGACAGTTGACCACGGCCCAGTACATCGCCCAGAACGGCTGGGGAGCTCTCTTGCGCAACGGGGCCCTGACCACCTTTCGCAGCTTCTGGGGGCAATTTGGCTGGATGGGCGTGCTCCTGGATGAGCGGATCTATCTGGCGCTTGCCTTGGTGAGCGGGCTGGCGGTGGTGGGGTTCGCCCTTTCTCTGGAGCATCTGCGCCGTGAACCGCTGCCGCCGCGAACGCAACGCGGGCTGGTGCTGCTACTGCTTTGGGCCCTCTTGACCACCTTGGGCTACCTATGGTGGAACACCAAATACCTACAACATCAAGGCCGCTACCTGTTCCCCGCCCTGGTTCCCTGGGGGCTGGCCTTCACCCTGGGCCTGCGGGAGCTGCTGCGTCGCTCGTGGCGGCTGACGCTGCTCCTGGTGGTGCTGGGCGCGGTGGCCCTGGTCGTGGCCGGGCTGATCACCGGCGATCTGAAAGGCCTCACCCTGGCGCTCCTGGTGGGGCTGGGGATGGCCCTGGCAGTGGGGCAATGGCTGGAGCGCCGCCAACCCGGCGCGGCCCTGGCCTTCTTTTACGCCGCGCTGGCCGCCCTGGCGGCGGTCTGCCTGTATGGGTACATCGTCCCGGCTTTGGCCTGATCAACGTGGACACGGATGACACGGATGCAACGGATCGGCACGGATCAGAACCTGCTGACAGCTGATCCCTGAGAGCTGATGTCTCTTTTCGAAGGAGGTGCGCCATGCGTTGTTCGGAGGTGCGCGGATTCAACTATAGCGGTTCCTGGGGCACCAGCGGCCTGGATTTGTGGCTCTACCACAATCAGGGCTTGATGGCTGTGGAGGTCGCCCGCGGCAAGCGCTACTTTCCCAAATGGAATGTGGTCCGCTGGTGGCTCTCCCAAGACGCCTTCCAGCGCGACCCAGAGCGGTTCCTGGGCAACCTGGAGGCCGGGCTGGCCGTCTTTGCCCGGCATGATATCTTGGTCATGCCGGTGCTCTTTAACCGCTGGCGCGACCCGGCTTGCGATTTCGGCGGGGTCTCCCTAGAACATATCGTGCCCGGCCTGAGCAACTATGCCCAGCAGGAGGACCTTTTCGCCTATCCGCTGGGGGAGCAAAGCCCACGAGAGCCGGCGCTGATCGAGAGGACTCACGCTGCCTATCTGCAAGGGGTCGTCGGCACTTTGGCCAACGATGCGCGCATTTTCGCCTGGGATTTGTGCAACGAGCCGCTGATGGGGCCTTATGTGGAGGATCCTGCCAGCCCTCTGCGCCAGGGCGAGCTGCGCTGGTTGACCTGGGTCTATCGCAGCTGCAAGCATCTGGGCGCCCGACAACCCCTCACCATCGGCAATTACCCCGGCAAGACGGTGCTGGCGCTGACCGAGCCGATCAGCGATATTCTCTCTTTCCACCCTTACTATGTGTGGAATGCCCCCAACGCCGACAAGGCCAAGTGGGAGTCGTTCCTGGATGATTGCGTGGCCTTTGCCGCGGCCAAGGGCAAGGAACTCTTGGCCAGCGAGACAGTGTGGGGCGCGGTGGATGACGCCAAGCGCGTGGAGGTGCTGCGCTACACCCTGGGCGCGCTGCGCCGGCGCAACCTGGGCTTTATCGTGCATGCCCTGCAACACAGCTTGGTGGCCGATCTGCACTACCCCGCCTACGGGCCAGTGAGCAATCCGGAGGTGCTGCATTTCGTCAACCCCGACGGCACGCTGCGGCCGGGGCACGAGGCGTGGAACGAGTTCAGCGACTGAGCCGAGCCGACACGGGGATCTATGGCTCCAAGCCCGCCGCCCGTCGCCGCTCCTCGCACAGCGTGTTCAGCCGGCCCAGGACGCCACGCATCTCCGCCCAAGTCACCTGGCTGGGCGGTCGCCCGGTGGCCACGGCCAGGGCAGCCAACACTCCCGCCGCCTGGCCCATCGCCACGGCGTTCCCGCTGACGCGGTAGCTGGCGTGGGCCCAAAAATCACCGCTGATGCAGCGCCCGGCCAGCAGCAGGCCCTCCACATCCTTGGCGATGAGGGCGCGCAAGGGAATATCGTACGACTTGGTGGGCCCCACGCCGTCGGTGCCATAGGCCTTGCCCTTGGTCGGGTCGAGGGAATGGACATCCACGGGGAAATTCACCCGGCAGATGGCATCCACATGGCAGGCGCCGCGCAGCATATCCTCCGCGGTGACGGTGTAACGGCCATGGATGCGTCGCCCCTCCCGCACGCCGATCTGTTCGCCGGTGGCCACCAAGCGCACATTGGCCCAACGCCCGCCTAGCCCGCGCAACGCGGCCACCAAGCGGTGGAGTTCGGCCCGGGCGCGCAGGGTGGCGACCGTCAGGTCATCGGCGCTGAGGCCCGAGACGCCGTACTCGTGGTTGGCCATCATCATCATGAGGCCGCCGCCCAGGTCAAAGAGGGTAGGGGCAGCATAGGAGGGGGTGAAACCGGCGGCCTCGAGCTCGGCGAGCATGGCCTTTTTGGAGGCGGCGTGGCCCGCCGGGCCTTTGTTGATGCAATCCTGCACGGCCAAGGGATCCAGCCCCGTCAGCAGCATGATCAAGCTCATGGGTTGCATCTGCCCCGTTTGGGGATGGCCCAGGTCGTAGCCACAGCCGGCGTAGGCGGCCAAGTCGCCATCGCCGGTGGCATCCACAAAGACCTTGCCCGCCCAGGCCTCCCGCCCCGATTTGCTCTCGGTGATGGCGAGCCTCATCTGCCCCTCCTCCACCACCGCGCCCACCACGTGGGTGTGCAGGCGCACCTTTACTCCCGCCCCCCGGCAGAGGTCCTCCAAGAGCAGCTTGAGGAGCTCCGGATCGGCGATGCGGTCGCGGCGGGTGCCCCGGGTTTCGGGGGTGGCCAGGGCCCAGGCTCGGCGGCGCTCGATCTCGGCCAGGAGCTCTTCCATCAGCCCGGTCTTGTGCTCTACATCAATGATCCAGCTTAACAGGCCGGCCGTCCAGATGCCGCCCAGGCAGCCGTGGCCCTCCAACAGGCGCACCCGCGCTCCGGCCCGGGCTGCGGCGATGGCCGCCGCCGTCCCCGCCGGGCCGCCGCCGCAGACGATGACGTCCGTCTCCTCCACAATAGGCACCTCACGCGCCGCCTCCAAATAACTTTTCACACCACACCCCCAATACGTGGACGCGGATGACACGGATGCAGCGGATCAACACGGATTTTTTATATTATTCGAATCTGTGACCATCCGTCCAATCCGTGTTCATCCGCGGCCTATTTCGCTTTATCGAGTGTATATTCTGCGCAGAAACTGGGGTTTGGGACCGAAATTCAGCAACAAGCCCACCTCCAGACCGGTGGCCTTGAGATAATTGAGCATCTGCGCCTGGTGAGCCGACGTCAGCTCCTCGGCAGCCTTGATTTCGACGATGACAACGCCCTCTACACAGAGATCAGCCACATAATAGCCCACCCGCTGCCCCTCGTAAAACACCTGCACCGGCATTTGCGCGACGGACCTCAAGCCCAGCCGACCAAGCTCGATAAGCAGCGCGTTCTCATAAACCTTCTCCAGGAACCCGTAACCCAGGGTGTTATAGACCTTGTAAAAACACTTGATAATCTGACCCGTCAGCTCCTCATGCAGTAAAGCCACCCTCTCCTCCTGTGTACGCGGATGACACGGATGCAGCGGAACAACACGGATTCTTTTCAGCGGCGTGGCCCCGCGCGGGCGATGGCCCAGACGGCGCAAGCGCCCCAACACATGCCTCCCTGTTTCAAGAACCCTAGGGCTCAGAAATGCGGCTCGTATTCGCTGAGGGTGCGCCCCACCGAGCGGCCGCGATGTACCGCGTCAATCACTTTGGCCAGCCATTCGCCCAGGTGAATGATCTCCATGTTGCGCAAGCGCTTTTCCGGCGGGATGGGTTCGGTGTTCGTGCAGATGATCTTTTTAAAGTGCGCCTCGGCCAGGCGGAGGACGGCATCATCGGAGAATGTGGGGTGCACAAAACAGACATAGATATCCTCGGCGCCGTAATCGCGCAGGATGTGGGCCGCGTGGGCCACGGTGGTGCCCCGATCCACCTCGTCATCCACGATGAGGCAATTCTTCCCCCGCACATCCCCGATGACCGAGAGGGAGGCGGTATCGCTCCCATCGCGACGCTTCTCCACAAAGGCCACCGGCACACCCAAAACCTCGGCAAAGTTGCGCGCCTTTTTGGCGAACCCCAGATCCGCCGCCACCACCACCAAATTGGGGATCGCCAAGCGACGGACATACTCGCTCAACAAGGGAAAGGCCGAAAGCTCATCGCCGGGGATGCTGAAAAACCCCTGGATCTGGCCCGCGTGGAGGTCCACCGTCATTACCCGATCCGCGCCAGCCACGGTGATCATATCGGCCACCAGGCGCGCCGTGATGGGCACGCGGGGCATGTCCTTTTTGTCGCTGCGGGCATAGGCGTAATAGGGGATGACCGCCGTGATGCGCCCCGCCGAGGCGCGTTTGACGGTGTCGATCATGATCAAGAGTTCCATGAGGTTATAATTGACAGGGGAACACGTGGGCTGGATGATGAAAACGTCCATGGAGCGGACGGTCTCTTGGAGCTGGATAAAGATGTTTTCATTGGAAAAGACGGTGATCTTGACCTGGTGCAACGGCACTCCCAGCGCCTGGCTGATCTCCTGGGCCAATTCGGGGTTGCCGCTGCCGGCGATCAGGGCCAGTTCGCCATAGATCTTGCCTTTCTCCATCATCGCTCCGCTCCTCCCAAACCTTTCTCGTGCCTCCGCCAAAGAACGGCCACGGTCCAAGTATGCGGCAAGGGACGGCCCATTGTCAACCGCCCGCGCCTGTCGGGGCACCTTACAAGACGCGTGGCGCCTGGTAAAGGGCCAAGATGTTCTCCAAAGGTGTGTTGTTTTGGATATTGTGGCATGGGGCGATGATATAGCCCGTCCCCGTGCGCCCCAAAGTGGACAAATTGTAGGCCACCTCCTGGCGCACATCCTCCGGCGTGCCAAAGGGCAAGGTGTACTGGTTATCCACGCCGCCGTGGAAACAGAGCTTGCCGCCAAAATTCTCGCCGATGGCCTGACGATCCATCCCTTTGCAGCGCCATTGAATGGGGTTGAGCACATCGATCCCCATCTCGATCAGATCAGGGATCAGGGAGTAGATGGCTCCGTCATCGTGGTGAAAGACCTTGATGCCGTGTCCCTTAGCCTGGGCGATGGCCCGCTCGATCCAGGGACGATAGTATTCCTCGATCATCCCTTTGCTGATCAAGAGTCCGGTTTGGCTGCCGAAATCGTCCGTCACCTGGGTGATCTGCACCTTGGCGCCCATGGCGGCGAAACAACGCTCGTGATACTCGTAGAACCAATCGGCCAGGCGACGGATGAGATGATGACTGAACTCGGGCCGCAAGGCCAGGTCCATCATGGAGAGTTCCAGGCCGCGCAGCATGTTGTGGTAGTAAAAGACCGCCGTATAGCCCACCTCGATCACGCGCCCAGGATACTCGGCGGCGATATCGGGCAGGCTGGCATAATCGTACCAGGCCGGATCGGGCCAGCGGTAAGCATCCAGATCGGCGATGGTCTCAGCCTGCGCCAGGGGGTAGCCCACCTGCTCCCAATAGATGCCATTGTTATACTCTTGCTTGCGCCACACCCGGCCCCATTCGTCCTGGCGCAAATTCTCCCCCAGATCGGGCAGGGCCGGCCCGATGTACTTGGGCCACAGGCCGATGATGCCATCAATATCCAAGGCATCCAGCACCCGCACCCACTCGGTGGTGCCGCAATAATCCAACAGCCGCTGGCGCACTTCGGGCACACACCAAATATCCGTGGGGAAGCGGTCCACAGGGCGCCGCTCGATGGCGGCCATGACGCGTTCAAAATGGTTCATCATGCACACCTCTCCATAAGGTTTCGTTTTACCAAGGGCAAAAATCTCACGCTACGGGCGCTCTCGGGATGTCCATTCCCCCTGCGTATGCCGCGCCAGCAGGGTTTCGGCCTGGGCGATGCGCCCCGTCTCGCGCAGGCGCTGCGCATAACGCTGAAGCAGGCCCCGGGTGTGGTACGGGCCTCCTTCGCGCATCACGGTCCAGAGGGGATCAATGGAACTCTCCGAGGTGCGCATCATCTCCCCATGCCATTCATCCAAAAGCGCCAGACCCTGGTTGACGATCTCGGGATGGGTCTCCGCCAGGTCGTGCAGCTCGTGGGGATCCTCCTCCACGTTGAAAAGCATGCGGGGCGGAAAATCCTTCAACCCATCGTGATAGGTGCGGATCAAGAGCCAAGGCCCAAAGCGCACCGCCCGTTGGCAGCTCCAAGCACACTGGCTCAACACGAGGTATTCCCGCCCCGCATCGCCGCCTTCCAGGGTCTGGGCAAAGCTGCGCCCATCCCAACGGGGCGGGATGCGCGCCCCCAGGAGGTCACACAGGGTGGGCGGGAGATCGAGGTTATAGTGCAGGCCACGATCCACCTGGCCTGAGGTGAGCCCCGGCCAGCGAATGATGAGGGGCACACGGCAGGTGATATGGTCAGCCGTTTGGTGATCGCCATAGACGTTCAACTCACCCTGGTTCTCGGCGTGGTCGGCGGAGACGATGATCACCGTCTCATCCAACACATCCTGTTGATCCAGAACGTCCAGGATCTGGCCGATATGGTCATCCATATACTTGATGCCCGTATCATAGCCGTCGATCCATTGTTTGTAATCCTCCAAGGTGGCAATGGTGCGGGGCAGGCGCGGCCAGCGGGTGGTGTCGTTGGGGCCCATCTCGGCCACATCTTGGGCGCTGTGGGGGCCGTAACTGGCGTAATCCCGCCGGATCTTGTCCTCGGTGATCCAATCCTCGATGGGCTCGTGGGCGAAAGGATTGCCATAAGAGATGGGCGTGCGATAGGGAGTATGGGGATCCCAAAAATTGACCTGCAAAAACCAATCTTCTTCCAGGCCCCAGCGCCGCAACCACTCCACGGCGTAAGGCATCACCTCGTCGGCGCGCTCCATGCCGCCCTTGCCCGGATTGATCATCTCGCAAAAGCCACGGTAGAACCACCACGCCGAATGCCGCTCGGCAAAGGGGCTGATGGAGGCGGTGTAGAACCCCGCCTCGCGCAGCACATCCATCCAGCTCGCCCCCTCCGGCGATTGGCGGAACCCGCGCGACGCGCCCTCCAGGCGAGGATCGGCGGCCGTGCCCCCATGGCCGACGACGCCCGTGTGGATGCCGAAACGCCCCATGAACAGGGCCGCCCGCGAAGGTAGACAAGGCACATCGGTGGCATAATAATTCTCGTAGCGCAGCCCTTGGGAGGCCAGCCAGTCAATATTCGGCGAGGTCTTGCGCAGATAGCCGTAACAACTGAGATGGTCAGGCCGCAAGGTATCGCAATCCAGATAGAGAATGCGCATGGTGTCGATCCCCCTAGTGTTCAGTCCAACAAAATGGAACGGTTGCGGATGAAGGTGAGGAGATTATCCCGGCTCAACATGCCCACCAAGACGCCGCCCTCCAAGACCGGCAGTTGGTTGACCCCTTCGGAGGTCATCTCTTGCAGGGCCTGCCAGAGGGGCGTCTCCGGGGTGACGGTGCGCAGCTCCGCCAACGGCGTGGCGACCTGGCCTACGTGGGTGGTGGGCCAGCTCTCCTGGGGCACCTGGCGCACATGGTGCAAGGTCAAGAGGCCGATAATCTGCCCATCCCTGCCCACGGTGAAACAGCGCCGCGCCCCGCCCAAAAGGTACTGTTGCACCAGCACATCCAGGGTAAGTTGCGGCGGGAGTAGGGTGCACTCTTGGGTCATCACCTCGCGCACCACGTGGCCCTCCAAGAGGTTGCGCACCGAAAGCTGCACATAGCTCGTGCGGGCGGCATTATCCAGGAAAAGGCCGATGAAGGCAAGCCACAGCCCGTTCACCCAATCGCCGCTGAAGGCGCGCACGATGCCCAGCACAATGAAAAGGTAGGCCACCAGCTGCCCCACCCGCGAGGCCCAGCGGGTGGCCAAGATGAGATCCTTGCGCCAGGCCCAGAGCACGGCGCGCAACACCCGCCCGCCATCCAGCGGAAAACCTGGGATGAGATTGAACAAGCCCAAATACAAGTTGATCATGCTCAAATAGAGCCCCAAAGAGGCCAAAGGCTCGCTAACCCTTTGGGTGAGCACATACAACACAGCAAACAGGCCGCTCAACGCCAGGCTGATGCCGGGCCCGATGATGGCCATGCGCAGCTCTTTGGCCGGCGTGGCGGGCTCCTCGGCGATCTCGGCCACGCCGCCAAAGATGAACAGGGTGATATCCTTCACCTGCGTGCCCTGGGAGCGCGCCACCAGAGAATGCCCCAATTCATGCAGCAGCACCGAGGTGAAAAAGAGCAAGCTGGTGAGGGCGCCTATGGCCCAATAAAGGGCAGTGGGCCAAGCGGGATGCAGCCGGGGATAATAGTTCGCCGCCAGGCTCCACGTAACCCAGATAAAGATGAGCAGCCAACTGCTATCCACCCGGATGGGGATGCCAAAGAGCTTGCCGAGCCTGAATCGGTTCTTGGACATGGGTCACCTCCCTGAGCTACGCTGGGGCCATTGTACATCGCTCCTCGGTTGAAAACAACCGGCCCAGCGCCGCAGCGTTGAAAACGAGTCCTTGTGCTTTACCAGCACTGCATTTTTGTGTATGATTGCGCCATACTGCCAGTCAACCACCGGGAGGGGGAAGCGCATGGATGGGGAGTGGAGCGGCGCGGGCCTCGCCCTCAGCGATCGCGATGCGGCCCTCTGGGAAAAGGCCGCTCAAGAGATCAAGGCCAACCGTTGCGGCGATGTCATCCTGCGGGTAGTGGACGAGAACGGCCGCCCTTTGGCCCGCGTGCCGGTGCGCTATGAGCAGAAGCAACACCTTTTCCGCTTTGGCGTGCACTATCCGTACCACGCCCCCACCTACGACCTTTTGCAGGAGGCGGGCATCAACGCGGCCACGATCTGGTTGGGCTGGAAATATGTGCAGCCGGAACCCGGCGTCTTTCAGTGGGATTATCTCGACCGGGTGTGGAACCCTGCCGCTCTGCATCGCCGAGGCCTGCGGGTGACGGCCCACGCTTTGAACTGGTTCAAGCCCAAGTGGCAAGTGTTGCCCGGGTATTTGTATGAGGTGCCCGTCTCTGAACTCCCCCACCGGGTGTATGATCACGTCCAGCAGATCGCACGCCACTGGTCGCCGTATATCGAGACCTTTGAGCTGGTCAACGAACCCTTCTGGGCCGAGGCCCACGCCCTGCCCCTGAGCCTCGAAGACATGGTGCGGATATGCCACGCCACGGCGCTGGCGGTGCGCGATGTATTGCCTCAGGCGCGGCTGGAGGTGAACTTTGCCGAGGTCTCTCGTGTGCCCAGCTATCATGTGCGCCCTTGCGATTTCCTCGATGCCCTGGTCACTGCCGGAGTGCCCTACGATAGCATCGGCCTGCAAGCCCTGGAGAACGCCTACACCATCACCAATCCGCCCGTCTTTTATCGCAGCAAGGCCCTTTCCAGCATTGTACAGGTGCTGCGCAAATACGCGGCCATGGGCAAACCGCTCCACATCTCGGCCTTGGCGGTGCCTTCGGTGCCTCCGCCGACCAAACCGCCCAGCGCCTTCAAACCGCCCTACGGTCCTTGGGACGAGATAACCCAGGCGCGCTATCTCGACGCCGCCTACACCCTCTTTTTTGCCCAAAGAGAGGTGGAGGGGATCACGTGGTGGTGCCCGGTGGATGGGCGGCTGGCCCTGGTGGCGGGAGGCGGCCTCTTGCGGGCAGATCTTGCGCCCAAACCCGCCTACTATGCCCTGCAAAGCTGGATCAAGCGCCACACCACCTGCGACCAAACAGAAACGGACGCGGACGGCAAGGCCGTATTGAGCGGCTATGCGGGCGAATACGAGATCACCGTGGGTTCGGGCAATTTGGGGCGACGCTTCACCCAAACCTTCGCGCCGCGCCTGGTGGAGGAGCGCACCGTGGTGCTGACGTACAACCCTTGAGTTTTTACCAGCTTTTTACCCCGCAGGGCAAGAAGGCCCACGCCAGCCCCATCGGGCATCCTTTGCGGCGCAGGCGAGGTTTGCATCCATCATAAAGCACGTGCTATAATCCACCGCGATGCCCCTGGAGGCGTCGCGCTCCATAACCCCTTGGAAGGATGATAACGCGCCCATGGCTCCAGATGAGATGAACGGAGCGACCCAAGACGCCCAAGCCCGCCTGCATGACTTGCTGGACCAAGGCGCCACCGCCGCCCGGCGGGGCCAACAGGAGCGCGCCCGGCGTCTCTTTGAGGCGGCCTTGGCCTTGGATGCTGAGAACGAGGAGGCTTGGCTGTGGCTGGCGGCCATGACCGAGGACCGCGGCCTCGCCCGAGCGATCTATCAGCGGGTTTTACAAGCACATCCCCAAAGCACCCGCGCGCAAGAGGCACTGCGTTGGCTGGACCTGGCGGATCAACAGGCCCAAGAGCCTGCCCCAACCGGCGCCGAGACCGAGGGCACCCCCAGCGCTGCCGAAAGCGCCGCGGGCGCCCCAACGTCCATGGAGGCTGTGCCCTCCCCGGAGGAGGCCGATGGTCCGGCCCTCTTTGTGCCGCCCTGGGA
>DAOTZU010000298.1:0-2054 GCA_034433995.1 Anaerolineae bacterium | reverse complement strand
CGAGGCCTTGCTCTCCGCCGTGCCCCATGCCGATCCCCATTTCCAGAAGAAACGTATCCTGCTCACCGGCGATGTGGCCGACCCGGCCAATTTGCCGGGTGGTTGTTCTTTCCATCCACGTTGTCCCTACGTGCAAGAGATCTGCCGCAGGGAGGAGCCGGAGCTGGTGCCGGTGAGGGACCAACCTGGCCATCTGGCCCGTTGCCATTTCGCCGATAGCCTTAGTTTGCGGGGTGTGGAATAGACTTGCTCTGAAGGGGAATAGCGCATGTTAACGTATAGCGAACCCGCTCGCGAGATCCCCATCTTGCGCGATGTGGACGTGGTGGTGGCTGGCGGCAGCCCTACCGGGGTAGCGGCGGCAGTGGCTGCAGCGCGCCTGGGGGCCAAGGTGGTGCTGGTCGAGCGCCAGGTCTATCTCGCCGGTCAGACGGTGTGGGGAGCCACCTTCCACACGGCATATCTGTACAATGCCGCCCAGCAGCGCATCGTGGCGGGATTGATGCAAGAGATCGCCGAACGCTATGGCCGCATCGCTTTCGGCTTGGAGCCGGCGGCGGCCTTTGCCCGTTGGGCCGCCGATGGCGGGGCCATCCCTGGCGAGTATATGAAGATTGTCTTGCAAGAGATGGCTGAAGAAGCGGGGGTGGAGGTGTTGTATAGCGTGATGGTTGCCGGCGCCCGTGTGGAGGATGGGACACTGACCGGTGTGATCGTTGAAGGGCGGGGGGGACGCGCGCTCCTGGCTTGCCGCTGCGCCGTGGATGCCACCGGCGATGGCGACCTGGCGGCTCGCGCCGGGGCTAGCTTTCTTATCGCGCCGCGTGAGCAATTGTGGCGGATGCTGTTACACGGCATGATGTTCCGCGTGGATATGCCCCGCTTCCTGGATTACCTGGGCCAAGGCATAGTAGCCCAGAATCTCAATCAGGTCATCGCCGGCAGCCAAGAGACCCTGAGCAGAGAACAGGTAGAGCAAGCTTTGCGTCAGGGCGCGGTGGTTTGCCTTTTTTGGGGCGCGCTTTTGCGTCGGGCCTTGGCGGAAAGGGCGACGATTCCCTATCTTCCCGGCACCCAGGAGCGGTACCGCTTCGACCATTGGTCCCCCCAAGAGTTCCGGCCCTACTTTGCCTTGCGCAGCCTGGATGGCATCGTGCCGGGCCCGAGTTCGGCGGTGGATGGCCTCAGCCCCGTCAACGATGAGGATTTCAGCCGCGCCGTGCAGCTCATGCGCCGGGGCATCCAGGCGCAATGGCTTTGGTTCCGGCAGCACCTACCGGGCTTTGCCCATGCAGAGATCCTCGCCACCTCGCCGGCGGTGGCCATCACAGAGAGCCGCCGCATCGTCGGCGAGTATATTCTGACCGAACCTGATGTGCTCACCAGCCGCCATTTTGAGGATTGCATCGGCAAATCGGCCGGCCACGACCGCCACCGTGATATTCCCCAAGGGGAACACGAAATCCCTTATCGCTGCCTAGTGCCCCGCGATGTGGACGGTCTCCTTGTTGCCGGGCGGTGTATCTCGGCCGATCGGGAGGTGGGCTGGAAGGCTTTCGACGCCATTCGTGGTCAGGTCACGGGCGTCGTCACCGGCCAGGCCGCCGGAACGGCCGCCGCGTTGGCGGCGCGGCAAGGCGTTGCGCCGCGCCATCTCGATGTCGGTACCCTTCAGGCGGCCCTGCTGGCCCAGAAAGTGATTCTTTAGGAGCGCATGATGACAGGTATTGTTGCTACACGGCATCATGTGTTGCGCGACTATCGCGGTAGCCAGGCTTTGGTTGAAGATATGACCCAAATGTCCGAGGCCGAGCGGCACAACCTCTGCTTTTTCACCTGCCTCCTGTACAATCCCTATGATGACTTGCTCTATTGCGGCATCACCGCCTTCGATGGTGAGATCCTCTGGCGTTTCGATCCCCAGAATAAACGTTTCTCCTCCCTCAATTACCATCGCATTGCCGAGGAGTATGAGGTTAAAATCCATCGCTCCTTGGCTTTAGCTTCCGATGGCACGATCTATGGGGCCAGCGCCTGTCTCTACACGCTGAACC
>DAOTZU010000297.1:0-8150 GCA_034433995.1 Anaerolineae bacterium | reverse complement strand
CCGATGCCGTGGGCATGTCCACCGTGCCCGAGGTCATCGTCGCCCGCCACGGGGGGATGCGGGTGCTGGGCGTTTCCCTGATCAGCAATGTGGCCATCGCCTCCACCGCCACGGCCCAAGAGACAACCCATGAAGAGGTGCTCCGGGCCGGGCACAAGGCCGGGCCTCTCCTGGGTACCCTGTTGGCGGGCGTGATCCGGCGTCTGAACACAAGGCAAGGGTGAAGCGACGTGCTGAACGTGGTCAACACGCTTTTAAACATCATTGACCGCCACACGCTCTGGCTCTATCTGGGCTGTTTGCTGGTCATCCTGTATTACGTGCGCCTTTATGTCAATGCCCGCCGCGACCGGGCCAACACCATTTTCACCATCGAAAAAGAGATCGCCATCCACAAAGAGGGCCGGGCCATGTCGGCCATCGGGATGATGTTGGGCCTGATGGTGGTGATCACGGCGCTCAAATATTACCTCATCCCCACGATCGACGTGAGCGCCTTGGTGACGCCCACCCCCACCATGACCCTGCCCGTGCCCACAAGGGTGCCGCCGACGGCCACGCCCACGGCAACTCCGCCCCCCTCTCCCACGCCCCGGCCCCAGCCGACGCGTTTGCCCACCCAGGCCGTCGTCACGCCCACCAACACTGCGGCGCCGCCGGCTGCTTGCCCCAACCCGGATGTGCGCATCACCCGGCCGGGGATGGACGCGCGGGTCTCGGGACGGGTGGCCATCGTGGGCACGGCCAAACATGCCAACTTTCAATTCTACAAAGTAGAGATCGCCCCAGGGGAAAAACCGTCCTCTTGGAGCGTGGTCAACAGCATCCATCGCGAACCGGTGACCAACGGCGTCTTGGAGGAGCTGGATACGCGCGCGCTGCCCAACGGCGTCTATTGGTTGCAGCTGGTGGTGGTGGATCACACCGGCAACTTTCCGCCGCCCTGCCAGGTGCGCATCGTCATCCAAAACTAGGGAGAGAGGGCCATGCGGCCCCCTCTGCCAGCCTCGGCTGGCAACCGAGGTCCAGAGCCCGTGGCGCGGGCTTCAAGACGTCCGGCGTGCTCCGCTGACGAACGGGGCCACCATGCACCGGTGGCCGGAGGGCATTCCCACGGTTCTTCTGGCGATCCTGGCCCATCCTGGAGGATAGCCGCTTTACAAGGCCTAAATTATCGGCTACACTGACCATGAGCGGCCGAGGGAACCGCCATTATGCGTCTCAAGCCGCCCCAAGCTTGGCCCAAGACCCACCCAAGGGTCTTTGGCAATTGAGGAGAGAGGGATGCAACAAACACACCGCCGCCAAACGCTGCTGCACCGGTCACTCTTGATCGTCTTGGGCGGCATGTTGCTGCTGGCCGGCTGCGACCAGGCCGCCGGCCGCCTGCGGGATATCCTTTACCCCACCGTGACCCCGCAAGAGGTGGTCACCGTGCCCAGCGCCGCGCCCGCAATTCCCACCGCCATCCCCACTCCCTCGCCCAGTCCACAGCCCACCGAGACCCGGTCCCTGCCCACCGCCACCGCCCTCCCCGCGCCCTCGGCTACCCCCGCGCCCCCTCCGGAGGAGGGGTACCATCTTGTCTTTGCCCGCCGGGAGAGCATCTATCGCGGCAATTATTACGGCGGCGAGGCCGTGGAGATCGCCTCGGTGCCCAAGGCCGAGGCCTGGGATTTTGCGCGGGGATTCTTGGCCCTCTCCGATGGGCGCAATGTGGATGTGGTAGATTTGGGCCGTGGGCAGCGCGCCAGTTGGCAGGTGCCCAGCGAAGGCCAAGTGGCCCATACCGAGATCTTCTGGGGCGCCCAGGGCCAGGGCATCTTGCACCTGAACCTGGTGAGCGAGGCCGACGGCAGCAAACGCCATCTTGAGCTCCGGGCCTTGGCCGCCCAAGATGGAGCCGCGCAGGGCTTCCTACGGTTGGATGAGGTTGCCGAGGTGACCCTTTTGCGCTACGACGAAACCCTTGGGCAGGTGCTCCTCATCCCCCGCGATGGCGGGCCATCCTTCACCCAGGTCGCCCGCTACGATCTCAAGTCGGGCAAGCTACTGCGCTCCTGGAAGATCCAGGGGGAGGGCGATCCCGTGCTTTCCCCCGATGGTCGCTACCTCTTGGCCGAACAATTCGGCGCCCAACAGGTGGTGTTGGCCATCTATGACCTGGAGGCCAACGAAGCCAAGCCCAGGATCTGGCAACATCCCCCCGATAGCCACAGCGTGGACCACGCCTGGTCGCCGGATGGGCGCAGCATCGCCTTCCTGCTTCGCGCCGGCCGCGCCTACCAAGAGGCAGCCGCCGGCATGGGCGTATGGGTGTTGGATCTGGCCTCTTTGCAGGCCCACAAGGTTTTGGAGGAGAGCTCCCCCTGGGCCTCCCTCTTGGGCTGGACGCCCGACGGCCTCCGCATCGCCGGCTACCACCGGGACGACCAGACCGAACCCTTTTTTTACACCGTCCGCCCCGATGGCGGCGAGCGGCGCATCCTCCCCTTGGGGCCGGAGGCCGAGCTCCTCGGTTGGATGCCCTACGCTGGGCCGGTCCCCGTCTCGCGGGTGGTCATCGATCCCTGGCATAACCGTTTCTCGGCCGCCCGCGACGCCCCCAACACCCTGCCCGGCTTGGTGGCCCAGTTCGTGGCCGAACGGGGGAGCGCCAGCTCCGAAGCCCTTACCCAGGAGGTGCAGGGCCTCTTGCGCCAGGCCGGCTGGAAGCTCGACCTGGACCAGCCCAGCATCAAGCGGGTGGCCGAAGGGGTGTACGTGGCCCAAGTGCCCCCCATGGGCGTCTATATCCTAGAGGAGGGCCAGGCCCAGGCGGTGGGCACAGGGCACATCGTCTTGGATGCCCGCCTGGAGAAGGATGACTTGGGCCTCATCACCGGCATGATCGGCGCCAGCGCCGTGCAGCCCGCCTTTACGCTGCTGCGCCGCCAGGCCGATGGCACGTGGGGCCTGCTTTGGTCACCCCAGGGCCAGCGGGAATGGATCGCCACCGACGGCGAGATCCTTTTTGCGGGCAAGGGCCTGGAGCTGCTCAAGGTGGCGGGCTCCTCCTTCGGCCTGGATGAGGAGCGTAACCCCTTTAGCGAATGCCACGCCTGCCTCCATCGCCGGCTCAGCGCCCTTTGGGCGCGCCAAGGGGATGCGTACGTGCGCCAGACCAAACTCCCCGCCGGCGCCTCGGCAGACGAGGTATGGTGGGAGATGACCGAGCCCAGCCCCTATGCGGTGCTCTACGAGTGTCTCCGGCGGGCGCGGCAAGGGTTGCCTTTGGGCGACCTGGCCAAGGCCGATGTCCTCACCCAGATGCAAACCTTGGGGCTATTGAACAAGGACGCGCGCTTCTTGGCCGAGGAGGAGCTGCCTCGTGGGGTGCGCTTCAGCCTCCTGGGCACCCAACAACGCTTCTTGGCCACGGTGGAGGAGGGAAAACTCTTGCGCCTCGAGCGCATGCCCTGATTTTGCGCCAGCCAAACGCAATTTTTATTGTGGTGCTGGAGCAAACGTGTTATAATGCGTACACGATAGAGTTAACCAAAGCAAGGATCGGCAGAGATCGCCGGTCACAGGTTCATTCGAGCCCATGGGAAAGGGGGAAGCCGTGAGAGCAAGCACAGTATCTTCTGGTCGCGTCACCCGTGCGGTGCTCAAGGTGCTCTTGGTCGTCCTGTTCGTGCTGGCCGCCTGGCCTGCGAGCGGGCTGGTCGCCGGGGCGGATCCTGCCGTCTCCTGGCGGGGAGAGTACTATAACAACACCAGCCTCGGCGGTGCGCCCGCACTGGTCCGAGATGATGCCACGGTGAGCTTTAACTGGGGCAGCGGCTCGCCGGGGCCGGGCGTCAACGCCGACTATTTCTCGGTGCGCTGGACGACCTTTGCCTATTTCAGCGCCAACACCTACAACTTTTACGTCACCGTGGATGATGGCGCGCGGTTGTGGGTGGATGACCAGCTCATCATCGACGAATGGCGCGATGGCGCCGAGCGCACCGTCGGCGCAAGCCGCTACATGACCGCCGGCTATCACAGCATCCGCCTGGAGTATTACGAGGCCGCCGGCGCGGCGGTGATCCGCGCCTGGTGGGATACCGGCGGCGCCCCGCCACCCATCACCGATTGGCGCGGCGAATATTACAACAACACCTGGCTGGGCGGCGATCCCGCCGTGGTGCGCAACGACGCGGCGATCAACTTTGATTGGGGTTATGGCTCGCCGGCTGCCGGAGTCGCAGCGGATAACTTTTCCGCCCGCTGGACGCGCACCGTCTCCTTCCCCACCAGCGGCAACTATACCTTCTCTGCCACGGTGGATGACGGCGTGCGCGTCTGGGTGGATGGCACCCTGGTCATAGACAAATGGTTCCAGCAATCGCGCACCACCCACACGGGCACCATCTACCTGGCGGCGGGCAACCATCCTGTGCGGGTGGAGTACTTTGAGGCCGGCGGCGTGGCCCTGTGTCAGGTCAGTTGGAGCGGCGGAGGCGCGCCCGCGGCCCAAGAGGTGATCGTGGATGACCGCGATCCCGGCTTTACCTGGGGCGGCCCGGCCAGTGGCTGGTATTCCCGCAACACGGGCTTCCGCGGCCATCTGTATTGGACATGGAATAGCCGCACCCAGCTCCAGCATTGGGGCCGCTGGACTCCCAACCTCCCCTCGGCGGGGAACTGGGAGGTGTACGTCTTTATCGCCAGCCGCTACTTTGGCAGCAAAAGCGCCCGCTACTCTGTGTACCACGCGGGCGGGCGCACGGACCGCGTCATCAACCAGAACAACTACTATGACCAGTGGGTGAGCTTGGGCACGTACACGTTTAACGGTGGGCCCAACGAGTACGTCTATCTCAGCGACGTCACCGGCGAGACGTATGCCACCCGTTTCGTCGGGTTTGACGCGGTCAAGTTCGTCAAGCGCGACGGCGGCACGCCGCCTCCGCCACCGCCCCCGCCGCCGCCCTCAGGCTGCGCCATCACCCCCATCTTGGGCTTTGGCCAGGTCTGGAACACCTACGCCAGCGTCCGCACCAAGCTGGGCTGCCCCACCGAAGTGGAGCGGAGCATCTGGGCCGCGGAAGAGTCGTTCCAGGGCGGCTACATGTTCTGGCGGCAGGATACCCGCTACATCTATGTGCTCTATAACAACGGCACCTGGCAAGGGTTCAGCGACACCTGGACAGAATCCGAGCCAGAGCGCGATCCCAGCATCGTCCCGCCGCCCGGCCTTTACCAGCCCAAGCGGGGCTTTGGCAAAGTCTGGCGCAATAACCCCACCGTGCGCAGCGTGCTGGGCTGGGCCCTCACCGAGGAGCGCGGCTTCCAGGGCGCGGCTCAGCAGTTCAACGGCGGGCTGATGCTCTGGAGCAACGTCAAGGGGATCTTTGTGCTCTATAACGACGGCCGCTGGGAACGCTACTAGGCCCTCGTCACCAACCAACGGGCCACCCATCCGTGAGGCTTGGGTGGCCCGCTGGTTCAGTCTTGCGCCAACACTTGGGCCAATTCCTGCCGAAAGCGGGGGATGCCAAAACGCTGGGCGTGGCGGCGCAGCACAGCGGGATCAAAGGCGCATTGCTCCAGCCGCCGCACGGCCTCCATGAGCGATTCCGCTGTCGGTTCCCGGAAAAAGATCCCGGTGCGCCCCTCCTCGATGGTATCCAGCGCCCCTCCCGCGCCGTAGGCGATCACCGGCCGCCCCAGGGCCATGGCCTCCACCGGGGTCAGGCCGAAATCTTCCTCCCCCGGAAAGATCAGGGCTCGGCAGCGGGCCATCTGCGCGCGCACCTCTTCATCGCCCAGGTACCCCAAGAAGCGGATGTTGGGTTTGGCCAAGGCCCGCAAGCTGGCCAGGTCGCGCCCTTGGCCCACGATGCGTAACGGCAACCCCAGGGCGTTAAAGGCCTGCACGGCCAGGTCAATGCGCTTGTAGGGCACCAGGCGGGAAACGATGAGGTAATAATCCTCCGGGGCGCCCTCCACCGCCGGGAACTCGGTGCGCACCGGCGGATAGATGATGGGCGCCTCCCGACGGTAGTATTTGGCGATGCGCTGCTGCACCGTGCGCGAGATGGCAATGAATTGATCCACCCGATCCGCCGCCAGCCGGTCCCATTGGCGCAGCCCCTTGAGCACCAAGGGCAACCCCCAGCGCGCCAACCGCCCGATCCCCTCGCGCTCGATATAGCCGGCATAGTTCCACAGGAAGCGGGCCGGCGTGAGGCAATAGCAAACGTGCCGCGTCTCGGCCGGGGTGATGACGCCATGGGCAAAGGCGCTGGTGAGGCTCAAGACCACGTCATACCCCCGCAGGTCCAGATGCTCAAACGCCAGGGGATAAAGGGGCAAATAGAGTTGGTGCCGCCGCCGGATGCCGGGCAGGCGGTTGAGAAACGAGGGGCGAATATCCCAGGAGCGATAACGCTCAGGCAACGCCTGGGGCCAGTAGATGGAGGTATAGATGGGTGCGTCGGGGTACATGTCATGGATCACCTCCAAGACGCGCTCGGCGCCGCCGTACTGGTTGAGCCAGGAACAGACGATGGCGAGTTTCACATGTCCCCCTATTTGCCGATGCAGAACTGGCCAAAGATGGTCTCCAGCAGCTCTTCGCTGGCCGTCTCGCCGGTGATCTCGCCCAGGGCCTCCACCGCCTCGGTCACGTCAATCGCCAAGAGGTCATGGGGCCAGCCCTCGTCCAGGGCGGCCAGGGCTTGGGCCACATGGTCCCGCGCCCGGCGCAGCAGGTCCCGATGGCGCGGGTTGCTGACCATCGGCGCCCCGCTGGCCGTGGCCCGGCCGGAGAGGATAAGCTCCAGGATACACTCCTCCAAGGCCGGCAACCCCTCGCCCGTTAGGGCCGAAAGGCGCACATGGGGTGCGGTGGGCAAGAGGTCGGCATAGCCATCCACCTGAGGGAGGTCGCCCTTGTTCACCACCACGATGGCCGGCCGGCCATCGGCCAAGGCGGCCACCTGCGCGTCCTCCGGCGCGGGCGGTTGGCTGCCATCCACCACCACCAGCACCAGGTCGGCCCGCTGCGCGGCGGCGCGGCTGCGCTCGATGCCCAGGCGCTCCACCAGATCGTCGCTCTCGGCGATCCCTGCCGTATCCACCACCACCACAGGGATGCCCTGCAGGTTCAAGGTCTCCTCCAAGGTATCGCGGGTGGTGCCGGGGATGGGGGTGACGATGGCCCGCTCGGTGCGCAAGAGGGCGTTGAGCAAGCTGCTCTTCCCCACGTTGGGCCGCCCCAAGATGGCCACGCGCAGGCCCTGGCGGTAAATGATGCCCCGCTCCGCCTCGCCCAGGAGCTCGTCCAGCCGCGCCTCCGCCTGGCGCAAGGCAGGGCCCAGCTCCAAGGCCGGGATCTCGTCCTCGGGGAAATCGGCCGCCGCCTGGAGATGGGCCAGGATGTTCAGCAGCTCCCCGCGCATGCCGCGCACCTGGGCTGAGAGCCGGCCGCCGAGCTGCTCCACGGCCACCCGCAAGGAGGCCTCCGTCTGGGCGCGGATCACGTCCAACACGGCCTCGGCCTGGGCCAGGTCCAAACGGCCGTTGAGAAAGGCTCGCAGGGTGAACTCGCCCTCCCGGGCCGGCCGTGCCCCCTCGGCCAAACAGAGGGCGAGGATCGCGCGCAAAGGCACAGGGCCGCCGTGGGCGTTGATCTCCACCACATCCTGGCGGGTGTAGCTGTGGGGGGCGCGCATGTAACTCAGGAGCACCTCATCCACCACCTGGCCGGAACCCGGCGCCACGATGTGCCCGTGATAGAGGCGGTTGGGCGCGAGCTCGCGCCTCCCCGCCCGGCCCGTGGGGACGAACAAGCGCCTGGCGATGGCCAGCGCCTCCGCCCCGCTCAGGCGGACAATGCCGATGCCGCTGGTGCCGAGGGGCGTAGAGATGGCGACGATGGTATCATCGAGGGTATACATGGGCCGCTAAAAACCGCCGGAAATACACCGCACGCGGATGCAGAGCGGCTCATGCCGCCGGAGGGGGCGTGGCGCCGCCGGACTCTGCCGCGCGGGAGAGGAATTTTTTAAAGCGCTTGTTGAAATCGCCCCGGGGTAAAAGGACCTTATGGGCACAGCCACGACACCGGAGGCCGATATCCGCCCCGATGCGCACCACCTCCCACGCGTTCTGCCCAC
>DAOTZU010000296.1:0-4363 GCA_034433995.1 Anaerolineae bacterium | reverse complement strand
CCATCGGTTTTATCGGATTAGGGATCATGGGCACGCCCATGGCGGGGCACCTGCTCAAGGCGGGGCACAAGGTGGTGGGGTACGACATCGTCCCCGCCGCCCTGGAGCGCGCCGTGGGGATGGGGGTGGTGGCCGGGAGATCGCCCAAGGATGTGGCCGGCCAGGTCGAGGTGGTCATCACCATGGTGCCCGATTCACCCGACGTGGAAAAGGCGTATCTGGGCGAGGAGGGGATCTTGGCCGGGGCCAAACCGGGCACGCTGCTGATCGATATGTCCACCATCTCCCCCGTGGTGGCCAAGAAGGTGGCCGCGGCGGCGGCGGAGAAGGGCTGCCCCATGCTGGATGCCCCCGTCAGCGGCGGCGAGGTGGGCGCCAAGGAGGCCCGTCTCTCCATCATGGTGGGCGGCGATCCCCAGGTCTTTGAGCAGGCCCGGCCCATCTTGGAGCTCTTGGGCAAGCCCACCCTCTGCGGCGCCTCCGGCGCGGGGCAGATCGTCAAAGCCTGCAACCAGATCCAGGTGGCGCTGAACTTTATCGGCATGGCCGAGGCCCTGGTCTTGGGGGCCAAGGCGGGGGTGGATCCGGAGATCATCATCAAGGTCCTCAGCGCCGGCTATGCCCAAACCCGGGTGATGGACGTGCGCGGCCCGCGCATCCTCAAAGGGGATTACGCCCCCGGTTTTCGCAGCCGTTTCCATTACAAAGATCTGAACATCATCCGCGAGACGGCCAAGGCCTACGGCGCGTGTCTGCCGGCCTCGGCGCTGGCTCACGAGCTGTTCACCGCCATGATCGCCAACGGCTGGGGCGAACTCGACCATTCCGCCGTGGTCAAGGTGATCGAGCTCCTCAGCAACTGCAAGCTGCCGGTCAAAGAGTAGGGCGCCTACGGCAGTTAGGCCCCTTGGGACCATCTCCCAAGGGGCCTTTTTCCGCCTAGATGACATGCGCCAAAGCGGCCCGGAGCGAGGCGACGTATTGGCCCAGGGCCGCCGGCCCCTGGGGCGCCCGCTCTACGATGGCGCTGCCCACAATCAGGCCATCGGCGTGGGGCGCCAGGGCGCGCATATCTTTGGGCCGAGAGAGGCCGAACCCCACCGCCACCGGCGTCTGCGCGTGGCGGCGCACCAATTTCAGCCGCTCCACCAGTTCCTTCTCCGGCACATGGCCGACGCCCGTGGTGCCCAGCCGCGAGACCACGTAGAGGAACCCCCGCGTCGCCTGGGCCAGGGCGGCGATGCGCTCCTCGGCGCTGGTGGGGGCCACCAAAAAGACCAGCGCCAGGCCCCGGCGCCCACAGGCCGCATCCAGGGGCCCCGCCTCCTCCGGCGGCAGATCGGGCACGATGAGGCCATCCACCCCCGCCTCGGCGCAGGCGTCGGCGTAACGCTCGATCCCATAGTTGAGGATGGGATTATAGTAGCCCATGAGGAGCAAAGGCACTCCGACCCCCCGCCGCCGCGCCTCCGCCGCCAGCGCCAAACAGGTCTGCGGCGTGGTCCCCGCGTCCAGGGCAACGTAGCTCGCCCGCTGAATGGCCGGCCCATCGGCGACGGGATCGGAAAAGGGCACGCCCAGCTCGATCAGGTCCGCTCCCCCTTCCTGCAGCGCCAGGATCAGCTCCAGGCTGGCCGCGGGCGAGGGATACCCCACGGTGAGATAGGGGATCAGGGCAGAACGCCCCTGGGCCCGGGCGGCGCGAAAGGCGGCCGCAATGGCCCTCTCTCCAGGCTGCATCCGGCCAACGCTCATGAGACACCTCCGAGATATTGGGCCACCGTCTCCAGGTCCTTATCTCCACGGCCGGAGAGGTTGACCAAGAGGATCGCCTCCGCCGGCAGGGTGGGCGCCAGGCGCAGCGCCTCGGCCAGGGCATGGGCCGATTCTAGGGCGGGCAAAATCCCCTCGTGCCGGGCCAAGGCCTGGAACGCCTGCAGCGCCTCGCTATCGGTGGCGATGGTGTAGCGGACGCGGCCCAAATCGTGCAGCAGCGCATGCTCCGGGCCGACGGAGGGATAATCCAGCCCGGCGGAGATGGAATGGGTGGCCGCGATCTGCCCGTGCTCATCCTGCAGCACGTAGGATTTGACGCCGTGCAGCACGCCGATCCGCCCCCGCTCTGGATCGGCAAAGCGGGCTGCATGGCGACCGCTCTCCACCCCCTCCCCGCCGGCCTCGACCCCCACCATCTCCACCGGATCCTCCAAGAAGGGATAAAAGAGGCCGATGGCGTTGGAGCCACCCCCCACGCAGGCGATCAAGGTGTGGGGCAGGCGCCCCGCCTGGCGCAGGATCTGCTCCCTGGCCTCGCGGCCGATGACGCTCTGGAAATCGCGCACCATGAGGGGATAGGGGTGCGGCCCCAAGGCCGAGCCCAGAAGATAGTAGCTGTGGCGCACGTTCAGCGCCCAATCCCGCAGGGCCTCGTTGATGGCGTCCTTCAGGGTGCGGCTGCCCGCATCCACCGGGCGCACCTCCGCCCCCAAAAGCCTCATGCGCAACACGTTGGGCGCCTGGCGGCGCATGTCGTCGCAGCCCATGTACACCACACACTCCAGGCCCAAGAGCGCCGCGGCGGTGGCCGTGGCCACGCCGTGCTGGCCGGCGCCGGTCTCGGCGATGAGACGGGTCTTGCCCATGCGCCGGGCCAAGAGCGCCTGGCCCAGGGCGTTGTTGATCTTGTGGGCCCCCGTGTGGGCCAAATCCTCCCGTTTCAGCCAGATCTGCGCGCCGCCGCAAACCGCCGTGAGGCGCGCGGCGCAGGTGAGAGGCGTCGGCCGGCCCACATAATCGCGCAAAAGGTCGCCCAGTTCGCGTTGAAAGGCCGCATCTTGCCGCGCCGCGTGGTAGGCCTCGGTCAATTCCCCCAGGGGCGCCATCAAAGTCTCGGGCACAAAACGCCCGCCATAGGCTCCATAATAGCCGCGTTGGTCGGGCCAGATGCCCACCTTCTGTTGCACCGTGGTCACGTCGTTTCCTCCTCTCGCACCCGTTGAATGAACCGTTCCACCGCTGCATGGTCTTTGCGCCCTGGGCTGCGCTCCACCCCGGAGGAGACATCCACCCCCCAAGGCCGCGCCTGGCGGATGGCCTGGCCCACATTCTCCGGGGTGAGGCCGCCGGCGATGATCACCCGCCAACCGGGCGGCGCCCCCCGCGCCAGGGACCAATCCCATGTCTGGCCCGTCCCGCCCAATTTGTGGGGGTCGTAGCCATCCAAAAGGCAGGCCCAGGCGGGGTAGCGCGCCAATTCGTCCCAGGGCAAAGGCCCGGCATCCCGTGCCCTTATCCTGCGGGCCAGGATAACGGGCCAACCCAAGGCTTCCACCTCGGCCGGGGTCACCTCCCCATGAAGCTGGGCCAGGTGCAACCCGGCCACCTGTACGGCCCGGCGGATATCCGCCAAGGGTTCGCCGGCGAACACCCCCACATACTGTGCCGCGCAGCCTTCGGCGGTCAAGGCGCGGGTGATCTCGGCGACGCGCGCCGCCGGGATGTAGCGCGGCGAGGCGGGGACCAGGATGAACCCCAAAAGGTCCGCGCCACAGCGCCAGGCCCAGCGGGCATCCTCCAGGGTGGTCAAGCCACAGATCTTGATCCGGGTCATCGCCCGGCCTCCTGCAACAGGCGCAGCTTGGCCGCGGGGTCGGCCGCGGTGACCAAGGCCTCGCCCACCAACGCCGCGTCCACGCCCATGGCGGCCAGAGCGCGCATCTCCGCCGCGCCGTGGATGCCGCTCTCGGCAATGACCAGAATGCCAGGGGGGATCAGCGGCCGCAACTTTCGGGTCACCTCCAGGCTGACGGTGAAATCCCGCAGGTCGCGGTTGTTGATGCCCATCACCGGCGGGCGCAGGGGCAAGACGCGGGCCAGCTCCTCGGCCGTGTGCACCTCCACCAATGGGGTCAGGCCCAGGGCTTGGGCCTCGCAGAAAAGGCGGGCCAACAGGCCATCCTCCAGGGCGGCGGCGATGAGGAGGACGGCATCGGCCCCCCAAACCCGCGCCTCCAGCAATTGGTAGGGGTCCAAGATAAAATCTTTGCGCAAAAGAGGGGCGAGCCGACCGGCCCCCTCCAGGGCCCGGCGCGCCGCCCGAAGATCGGCCAAAGAACCCCGAAAGCGAGATTCCTCGGTGAGCACCGAGATGGCCGCAGCGCCGGCGGTGGCATAGGTCACCGCCAGAGTCTCCGGCGCCAAGCCCAAATTCAGCGCTCCCCGGGAAGGCGAGGCGCGCTTGATCTCGGCGATGATGGCCACGCCCGGCCCGCGCAAGGCCTGGGCAAAATCCCGTGGGGGCGGCGCGGCGACTAGCTCCTCGCGCAAGCGCTCCTCCGGCACGAGGGCGCGGCGCTGCGCCACC
>DAOTZU010000295.1:0-6674 GCA_034433995.1 Anaerolineae bacterium | reverse complement strand
GCGGGAGGCGGCGATCCGGGTCACGGGCCGGGTGTAGATAGTGGTGAAGGCGATGGCCCAAAAGGCCGTGCCCAGGATGACGAGCAGGGTCAGGGCGAGGGCGACCGGCCGCGCCCAACGCCGCCACCATCCGCCGGGGCGAGTGGCCAGCTCTTTGGCCTTATCCCACAGCCAAACCAGGCCGTACCCGGCCATCACCGCCATGGTGGGGTAGATGGGCAAAAGGTAGCGGATGGTCTTGACGAACTGGATGCTCTGGTAGCAGAAGGTCAGGGTCATCCACACCCAGGGCAAAAGGTGGGCCCATTTGTGGTGGCGGTAAAGCTCGTAGGCCATGATGCCCCAGGCGAGCCAGACCAAGAGCCCCAGGGGCAGGCCCAAGCCCCAGAGGACCATGTTCTTGAGCATGTACCAGGGCTCCCGCGCCGTCCATTGGTGGCTGGGGGGATAATCGGCCTCGCCGCTGACCAGGCGCTGGATGTTCTTCATGTCCTCCAGCCAGTGGGGGTTGAGCTTGAGATTAAAGAACCCCGGCCCGGTGAAGGCTTGGGGCTGCACCGTGCGAAAGACGAGCAGGGCCACGATGAGCACCACCAAGAGCGAAAGGCCGGCGCGCACCATGGGCCAGACGAGTCGGTCGCTGGGGGAGGGGGCGCAGGCGGGGTCCGCCTCCAGGCGCACTTGGTACCAAAAACGCCCCCAGCGCCCGCGCCGGTCCAGCACCACGGGCGAGGCTGCCTCCTGCTCCCGCCGCCATGCGGGCAGGGCGCGCAATAGGTAGGCCAGGACGATGATGAGCAGGAACGTCAACACGCTGATCTTGGCCGAGACGGCCAAGCCGAAGGAGACCCCCAACATGATGACGCTGCCCCAGCCTTCCCCCTGGGCCACCCGCACGGCGAAATAGAGGGCCAGGGTGACAAAAAAGGTCATGGTGGCGTCCACGGTGAAATAGTGGGATTGCTGGATGTTGAGCACGCTCAGGGCCAGGAAGAGCGCTCCCAAAAGGCCGGCCCGGGCATCGTACAGCCGCCGCCCGATGAGAAAGACCAGAAGGATCGAGAGCAGGTCCATCCCGCCCGACATGGCGCGCCCGGCCAGATAGACGCCGCCGTAGCCCGTCTTGCCGCTGAGCTGGCCCAGGAACTTGGCCAGCACCACCGGCGAAAGGCCATAGACATAGGTGCCGAAATTATGGTTATAGGGGTTGAGGGGGTTGGTGGCGGTATCGAAATACTCTTTGAAAGATTTGGGCCAGCGCAGGCTGTTCTCCACCATGGTCAGGAAGCGCTCATCGGGGTGCAGGTGTTGGCCTTCGTCCCAATCCAGCCCGGTGAAGCGCAAGCTGGCCCCCAGGAGCAGGATGGCCACCAAGAGGCCCCAGGCCACTCGGCGATCGGAGGTGACCTCACCCAGGCGGCGCCAGAAGGATTGCACGGCGCGCCACAGACTGGCCCAGGTGAACGCATCGGCGGTGAGGGCCGAAGGGTCATGGAAGGTTGGCTGCTCCGTCATGGGGATGTCCTCTCTCCGTAAAAGGTGATAAAGGCGATGTGGCCATCGTAGTCATAATGTTCCAGGGCCAAACCTCTGGGGAAGGCGGCGCGCAGGGTGCTGAGGGCGGCGTAATCGGCGGGGTGCAGGATGATCATGAACTTGGCCGGCGGCCCGGCCAACGGGGGCCGGTCGGGAGCGAGGACCTCCAGCTCGTGGTCCCAGCTCTGGTCCGTCCGCCGCAACTGGGCGCGCACGGCGTTGCCGTCGTACCAGTAGGCTTGGGTCTTGATGTAAGTCTCGCCGTCGTCGCTGAAATCGTCAATGGCGCGGGCCAGCTCCAGCGAGATGGAATAGTTATGGGCCGGCAGATGATGGACATAATCTCGGAAATAGAAGGGGTAGACGGCCCAAGCTTCCACGCCCAGAGCCGCCGCCAGCGCCACCGCGCCCAAGTAGCGCCCGCCGTTCCCCCAGCGTCCGCGCCATTCCAAGCGGGTGGCGCCATCCACCTGCCACAGGAGGCGCAGCTCGCGCGCGGGTTGGGCGGCCAGGGCTTGGGCGCATCGTTGCCGCACCAAGGCCAGCGCCACCGCCGCCAAGAGCACCGCAGCGGGCAGGGCGCCGATGGCCCGTCCCGCGTTGGGCACCTCTTGGGGGAAGGCCAGGGAAAGGATGGTGGGCAGGAGCATCACCCCCAACATGGCCAGGACGGCGCTATTGCCCTCCCGCCGCCAGCGCCATAGAGCGTACACTAGCCCCAGCACAAACAGCGTCGCCGTGACGAACCCCAGTTCCCGCCGGAAGGGCACGTTATTGATAAAGACGTTATCGCCCCGATGGTTGAACATCAGGAGCGCCCTGGCCGTGTTGCCCGCCAGCGTGCCCAAGAGGTCCTTGGGCAGCGGGGCCTCAATGCCGGTCAGCCGCGTCGCCGCGCGGTAAAAGTACATCTGTGGCTCTTCGTAGGCGTAGCGGCCCAGGGGGATCAAGACGAACAGCGCCACCAGCCCGAGCCAGGCCATGCCGCTCAGCTTGGCCCGCCAATCGTGCCCGCCGGTGCGCAGCAGGTCCAACCCCACGATGGCTACGGCCAGCACAGGCGCGATCATGAAAGCGTTATAGGTATATAGCCCCAGACCCAGGCACAGCCCGGCCAGGGCATAGAACCGGCGTCGCCCGCTGCGCAGCGCCCGCGCCAGGAAATACACCATCAACATCAAAAGCGGCGGCACCGTGCTGGAGCGAAACCCCACCCGATTGTTGATGATATGCCACCGGCTGATGCTCAAGAAAAAGGCGGCGTAAAGGCCCACTTCGCGGTTGTACAGCTCGCGGCCCAACAGGTAGGCGATGGGGATGGTCGCCACGCCGATGAGGGCCGAGGCCAGTTTGATGGTCAGGTGGCTCAGGCCGAACCACTGGGCAAGGGGCGCGGCCAGGTAAAAGAACAACGCCTCACGGCCCGGGAAGGAGGGGAAAAAGATCAAAAACTCGTGCCGTAGCAGCAGGCGAATGTTGTTATAGTTGTGGGGCAGGTCGCAACCCATCTCCGCCGGGATGAGGTCCAGCTTGTACAGCCGATAAAAGGCGCCCAGGAGCATCATCCCCAAGAGGGCGAGATGCGTCCAGGTGATGGCGAGATGCCCCTCCGAGACCTGACAGGTCTTTGGAGACCTTTCAGGTCTTTCGGCGCTCCAGGCGGCCAAGCCCAGCAGCGCCAATCCCGCCGCCCAGAGGAGGGTGCCCTCCAAGGTGAAGCGATTGCCGCTGAAGCGGGGGAAGGCCAAGGCCCCCAGGCAGGCTGCCATCACCAGCAATCCCCCGCGCCAGAGGAGCTGCCGCTTGGGCCCACCGACCTTTGGCACTCTGGCCTCTTGCGCGCCGGATGCGGGCGCGGGCTCTGGCTCCTGGGCCAGGGCTTGTGGGGCATAGCCAAAGATAAAGAGCAGCGCCGCCAGACCGTAGCCCAGGGCGGCGCCCAGGATTTTTTGCCGGTCCAGCAGCATTTGGCCCAGGGCGGCACTGCCCAGGCACAGCCACGTCAAAGAGACCCCGTGGCGCTGCCAGAGAACGGGCCGCGATGTGTTTTCAGCGGAGGTCCACTTCATAGGCAACATAAAGGAGCTCTCCCCTCATGTTGCGGAACTCGCGCAATCGCCCGGTGGGGTAAAAGCGCCGCACCACGTCCAGCTCGCCCCGCCGTTCGGGCAAAAAGATAAACACCGCGTTGCGAGATGGGTTGACGAAATCCACCTTATCCACAATGGGCTTGGTGATATCCGTCCCCGTGACCCCCTGGGCCAGGAAGGGGATGGTGGCGTGGCCGTAAAAGATCCGGGGCGCGCCGAAAAAGTAACATTGGTACTCGGGGCCGAGGAGGCGCAGATATTTGCCCATGGTATCGGCCACCAAGGTGTTCGGATCGGAAAAGAGCTGCTTGGGCGTGTACACGCCAAAGTAAAAGTGGGCGCTCTGATAGCTGACCCCAAGCATCAGCGCCAGGGAAAGGGTCACGGCCAATCCCCGCCGCTGGGCCAAAGCGTGTTGGATGGCGGTGGCCACCTTGGCGCTTCCCAAGGCCACGCAGAGCACCACCGGCGGGATGGCCAGCACCAGGCGGGCGCTGGAGGGCGGGTTCTCCAACAGCATGCCGCCAAAGATGATCACCAAAAAGAACCAACTCACCAGCAGGAAATACTCCCGCTTGCGCCACTGGGTGCAGGCGTAGGTGAGCCCAAAGACGAACAAGACCGACGGCACGAACTGCAACAGAGGCGTCCCCGGATGGTACCAGAAGGTGGGATCCGGAAAATAGTGAAAGGCCAGCACGGCCTTGAGGAATTGGCCCCAAAGGATGCTCGCCATGCTTTTGCCGGTGCGCTGCATCTCGGCGTTCACCCAGCCGGAGGGAAAGATGCCCACCCAATTCCACCGGGCCATGAAATCGGCGGGGTGGGCGCGGAAGAACATCAGGAGCGGCAAGGCGGCGATCAGGGCCAGCAGGGCCAGGACCACGAGATAGGGCAGGTTCTCGCGCCAGAAATCGCGTTGGCGCCAGGCCCAGTGGAGGAGGTACACCCCTATGATGATGGGCACGAGCCGCGCCCCCATGTAAAAATAGATGGCCAGGCCGGTGAGCAGGCCGCCTACGGCCACGGCTCCCGGCCGTTTCTTTTCCAGACCCACGCTCAAAAAATAGAGCGCGCCCAGGGCAAAGAAAGGATCCCAGATGTTGTTCAGGGCCAACCGACCATAGTGGATGGCATAGTCGTAGGCGGCGAAAAAGATGGCGGCCAAGATGGCCACCCAACGGCCGTAGTAGCGCCGCGCCCAGAGATACAAGAGGAGCGCGATGGCGGTGGAGACCAGCGCCGAGGGCAGGCGCAGGGCGGCAACTTGAATGCCGAACCAGCGCAGCGGCGCCGCCAGGATAAAGAAATACAGGGTGGGATGGGAGAGCCAACCCGTCACAAAGGGGTTGACGCGCTGCCCCTTGAGGACGCTCACCGCCTCTAACCCCATGGAGGCCTCGTCGCCGGAGAGGACGTAGGGGATGGAGGCGGAGCGGACGGCGCGGGTGAGGAAGGTGGCCAGAAGGATCAGGGCAACGAGGACGATCTCGGGGCCGTGACGTCGCCAATCCTCCCTCAGTTGTGCCAGGCGACGGGGGAGGCCCGACCAATCCCCAAAGGCTCCCGTGGCCAGAAGCCAGCCCGCCGCCCACAGGGCCAAAAGATCGTACATGGGCCTGGCCGCCGGCCGCGAGCCCGCCGCCACGGCCGCGTAAAGGGAGAGCACAAAACCGCCGGCCAACGCTGCCAACCGGACGGGGCTGCGCCTCAGAAGCTCCCAGAGCTGCTGCCACAGGCTGGGCGGGGTCTCTGGGGGCCGGTCGCTGGCCTCTATACGGGCAATGAACCGGGCAAAAAGGAACATCGCCAGGGCATAGAGCACCAGGCCATCCCACAGGAATTCCCGTTTGCGCGCCCAGATATATTGCCCCAAAAAGGCCAAGAGCAGGGCGAGGCCCACCAGGATGAATGGCACGCGCCGGCTTTTTGTCTCCATTGCTGCTCAGACCTTTCGTGCTTGGATGGCCAGATTGATAAACGACTGTTTGGTGGCCATGCGCCGAGGGTCCTCGTTCAAGCGGTCAACGCGCTCAAAAAGGGTCAAGATCCAATGCATCGGGTTGAGGGGGCTGGAGGAATGTTCCTGCCCGCGGAAACGGTCCGCCGAGCGGCTGAGGAACTCGGGCAAGAGGTTGCGTTCCACCAACCCTTTGCCGATGGTATAGACCAGGAACTGGGTCCCGGGGAAACAATAATGGGTCAAGGCCTCGTAACGCTGGATGGCGAACCCGGCCCCCTCGACCACACGCCGCAATTCCTCGCCAGTATAGAGGCGCCGATGGTTGGCCCAGATACCGGCGAAGGGCCCCCGGCGGATGGGCTGCAGACCAAGATGTTCGCGGAGCCAATTGAGCGGGTCGAACCAGAAAGAATAGTTGCGTGGCGGCACGGTGAGGGCCAACAGCCCGCCCGGTTTCAACACCCGCCACACCTCTCGCAGCGCCGCCGTGTCATCTTCCAAATGTTCCAACACCTCGGAGAGCAACACCCGGTCCAGGCTCTCATCGCCAAAGGGAAGATGGTGCACATCTCCCCGCAGCAGGGTCACTCCGGCGGAGGCCAGGTGGCGCCGGGCGTAGCGCAGCGCCTTGGGCTCATATTCCAGGCCCCACAGCCGGCAAGAAGGATACAGGGCGGCAAGGACCTTGAGGTAGAAGCCCATGCCGCAGCCACAATCCAGGACGCTCAGGCCGGGAGATAGCTCCAGATAGGCTACCATGCGGCGCACCCGGCGCTTGTAAGCCATGTCCGATTCGTTGCGCAGCAGAGCGTCCAAGGTCTCCTGTTGCTGGGGCGAGAGAGGCGCTGCTGAAGACACGCTACACCTCTTTTTCATCCTCTTGGAAGGGGGTCCCGCGGATCATGCTCTCAAAGAGCCGCTCGTATTGGACGATGGAACGGTCCGGATCAAAGATAGCCCGGATCTCCTCATAGGGCTTGAGGTAGCGCTCCCGTTGGGTCAGTGCCTGCACCAACCCCTCGGCCAGGGCAGCGGGGTTGCGTGGCTCCACCAAGAGGCCCATCCCCGAACGCTTGACGGCCTGG
>DAOTZU010000294.1:0-3081 GCA_034433995.1 Anaerolineae bacterium | reverse complement strand
GGTGTTGGGGTGGGCATGGTCTGTCACCTCCTGCAGGAGCGATTTACCATCGGCCGAGGGAGGATGATGCGCCCTTTGGGCCGATGCCTAGCGTAGATTATAGCCGGTTGGAGATGGGAAAGGCAAAGTGGGCATAACAGTGGGGTAACGTAAACATGCCAGACCTGACAGGTCTCGGAAGACCTGTCAGGTCTGGCATGCTTGACGGCCTTGTCCGTCCGCGTTAGACTTCCGTCGTCTTCCCCGCCCCTGGCCCGCCGGCCTTGTGTGGTCGGCTCAAGCAACCGATGGATGGCCTAAAACCTTTCTTTTGGCGGTTGGGATCTTGGAGGTGACCATGCGTTTTGGCATCATGGCCATGCAGCTTGCGGCCCTCGTGCCGGAGGGGTTGACGCCGGCCGAACTGGTCGCTTACGTCAGTCAGTTCGACCATGCCACCCTGGTGCGCGGGCTGGCCCAGCACGGGTTCAACCCCATCGAGTTGGGCGGCGACCTGAGCCTCTTTTTCCCCCAGGCCTACGCGCCGCCGGCCGTCACCCGGCTGGTGGCCCTCAAGCGCGAGCTGAACCTGGCATATACCGTGCACCTGCCCCTTTGGTCGGTGGAGCCCTCCACGCCGTTGGCCCCGGTGCGCCAGGGGTCGCTCAGGGCCTTGGTGGAGATCGTCCGCGCCACGCAACCCTTGGAGCCAGAGCTGTACGTGCTTCATGCCACGGGGGCGCTGGCCGCCGAGTTTTATCACATGCGCCTGCCGGAGCTGGCCCGGTCGCTCCTGATGCGCCAATTCCAAAGCGGCGCCCGGGAGAGCATCAAGCAGCTCCTGGCCGAGACGGGCCTGCCCAGCCGCCGCCTGGCCCTGGAGACCGTGGAGTTTCCCTTTGAGCTGACTTGGGAGCTGGCCGAGGAGCTGAACCTCTCCTTCTGTTTGGATACGGGCCATGTGTTGGCCGGCTTTGCGGGGCCTGTGCGCCTGGAGGAGGCTCTGGAGCGGTCGCTCCCGCGCCTGGCCGAGGTGCATCTCCACGATGCCCCCTGGCAAGGGGCGGAGCAGCGCCTGGGCTATGGCCAGGACCATCGCCCCTTGGGCCGAGGGGATCTGAACGTGGGCGCTTTGCTGGACCGTCTGGTCCAGGCCAAATTCGCCGGGCCGCTGATCTTGGAATTGAGCGTGCCGGAGGCCCTGGAATCCCTCGCCGTCATCCGCACCCTGCGCCCGGAGCTGGTGGCGCCCGCGGCCTAAATAAGATCACCACGGCCTTAGCAGAGCACACGCCTGCCAATGGCTGAAAGCTGACCCCTATAAGGGAGGAGACCATGAAACGTCTATCGTTTTGGCGGCTCTTGGCCATCACCATCCTCTCTTTCTCCATCACCTTGATCTCCAACACCTTGGAGCCGGCCGTGTTGGGCCGCAAGGTCTTGGAGCTGGTGCCCGAGCGGCGCAACACGGCCTTGGGGTTCACCACCTTTGCCGGTTTGATTGTGGCCGTGTTGGTGCAGCCCATCGTGGGCGTCTTTTCCGACCGCACCCGTTCTCCCTGGGGGCGGCGCCTGCCCTATTTCGTGGCCGGGACGGCCCTGGTCATCATCTGCCTCTATCTCATCGCCACGGCGCCGGTCTTTGGGCTGGTGGTGGCGGGGGTGCTCCTCATCCAGCTCGCCTCCAACACCGTGCAAGGGCCCTGGCAGGCGCTGATTCCGGACCATGTGCCCGAGGAGCAGCGGGGCCGCGCCTCCGGCCTGAAGGCCATGTTGGATATCTTGGCCTTCGTGGTGGGGCGGTTGGCGGCCGGGCAGTTGGTGGGGCGCTACCCGCAGTGGGGTCAGGCCGCCATCGTGGCCGCGGTGAGCGTGCCGGCGGCCGCGATGGTGCTTGGCGTCATCATCACCGGCTTGGGCGCCCGCGAGGGCCCTGAGGCCGCCCTCCAGGCGCCCCGGCGCTCGCTGCGCCAGGCCCTGGCCAACACCTTTGTGGTGGATCTGCGCGCCCACCCCGCCTTTGGGTGGTGGTTCGCCAACCGTTTGCTTTTCTGGGGGGCGTTCATCGCCCTGAACACCTTTCTACTCTTTTATTTGATGGACGTGGTGGGGATGGCGGAATCTCAGGCCCAGGGCTTTGTGGGCACCCTCTCCACCGTCATCGGCGGGGCGCTGGTGGTGGTCTCCCTCCCCTCAGGCTGGCTGGCCGACCGGCTGGGGCGCAAGCCGCTGATCATCGCCTCCGGCGTGGTGGCCGCGGCGGGGACCGTGTTCTTTATGCTGGTGCGCAGCACGGCCTTCCTCACCCTTTCCGGCGCCTTGATCGGCCTGGGGATCGGCACCTTCCTCAGCGCCAACTGGGCCCTGGTGACGGACATCATCCCCCGCGAGGAGGCGGCGCGGTACCTGGGCATCGCCAACATCGCCACCGCCGGCGGGAGCGCCCTCTCCCGCTTCCTGGGGGGCGCGCTGATTGACTGGCTCAACCGGCTGACCGGCACCGTACACGTGGGCTACTTGGTGATGTACGGCATCGCCGCTGCCTTTTTCGCCGTGAGCGCCGCGGTGATCGTTCCGTTACCCACACGCGGGGCATCGGTCCCCAAGGAGGCATCCCGATGACGATGGCGGTCTTGCATCGCGCCATCCCCATCCGCAAGGAGGTGGAGGTGCTGGTGGTGGGAAGCGGCGCTGGCCGTGGAATTGGGTGTGGATACGCGCAACGTGCCCATCGGCGGCTTACAGCGCCGACTGAAGGCGATGGGGGCATTCTTGCCCTATCATGGGTGAGAGGCAAGATTTGCCGTTTCCGCTTTCCAGAGTATCATGGGGCGCAATGTCACATCTCCGAGGAGTGTAGCCATGACCACCGTGCCCCAAGATGGCGTCCATGCCATGGTGCCCCGAGAGCGGATGACGCCCTCGGCCCGCAAACTGCGCGATACCTACGCCCAGACGCCGGGAATCCCCTTCTTCAAGCGCGAGTTCGGTTTCTATTCTCTGGAGCGCTGGAAGGAGCAGGGGATGCCCCAGGATGTGCCCTTGGCCGAGCTGTTCGTTTATGACCCACCCGGCCACCTCCCACTGGGCCAGCTCGGCTGG
>DAOTZU010000293.1:0-10031 GCA_034433995.1 Anaerolineae bacterium | reverse complement strand
ATCGAGTACAACGAGATCTATAACGTCTCGCTCCTGAGCAACGATAGTGGCGGCATTTTCGTGCGTGATTCCAATATGATCATCCGCAACAACCTGATCCATGATGTCTACTCTCCCGGCGAAGGCACGCCCGGTTGGGGCATTTACCTGGGCTGCGAGAGCCGCAACAGCGAGGTCAGGAACAACGTGGTCTATCGCACCCGCGATTCGCTGCATATGCTCTGGGGCAACCGCTACAACGTGATCGAGAACAACATCTTGGTGGATGCTCAGCGCTATGTGCTCAGCTCCCACAACAGCGAGCAATTCGTGCACACGGATGTCGTCCTGCGGCACAACATCTTGGCCTTCAAGGGCGATGAGACCAAGATGGCGCGCATCTTGGGCGAACGCAGCCTAGTCACCGAGTCGGATTACAACATCTGGTTCCCGGTCAAAGGCCAGAAGATGGTCATCGAGCACCTGCCCGGCGTTGAGGATTACGACGCTTGGCGAGGGCGTGGCTACGAGGCGCACTCGGTGGTGGCCGATCCCCTATTTGTGGATTGGGATCACGATAACTATGCCTTGCGGCCCGATTCGCCGGCCCTGAAGCTGGGTTTCCAGCCCATTGACCTTTCCACGGTGGGTCTGCGGGGGAAAAAGTAGCGCCGAGGGTCGCTTGAGCGGGGTACCCCTGGCGCGGCTGAGAAGCCTCGTATCGGGGTGCCCCGCCGCGCCACAAGAGGGTGTGGGAAAAAAGTGCGTAGAGGCCTTGCCCGCCGTCGGATGGAATCCGACGGCTCTGCTTGCCAAACCCACGGCGCGGGCTTACCATCCCCAGACGTCGGTTTCTAACCGACGGGGGCATTTCTCGACACCCTCTGCCACAAAACGTTTGACAGGCCCGTTGGGTTGGGCTATCATGGTGGCAGATGTTTCGGCCTGGGAAGGAGCAGCGGCCCATGAGCGATAGATTCTCTTTCGACGACGCCTTTTACCCGGTGCCACCGGCGGCGGTGGATGCCGATCCCGCAGCCACCATCCGCGATCTCCTTTTCCGCGTGGCCAGGCTGGAGCAATCGTTGGAGGAGCATCGGCTACAGGCCCTGGCCGATATGCGGGAGATCTTGCTGGAGCTCATCTCCCTGCGCGACGATATCACCACCATCGTGGAGCGCTGGGGGGTGACGAGCAATGCCCGCGAGGCGGCCATGGTGCGCTCCATCGTGGCCTTGGGCAAAAAGATGATCGACATCCTCAAGCATCACCAAGTGGAGGCCATCAACACCATCGGCGAGCCCTTTGATCCTGAAACCAGCGAGATGGTGCGCACCGAGGTGCGCGAGGAGGCGGCCCCCCAGGTGGTGCTGCGCGAGGTGCGCGCGGGCTATCGCTGGCCCCATGGGATCTTGCGCCGCGCTCAAGTGGTGGTGAACGCGCCTCCGGAGGCCAAGACCGCGCCGGCGCCCAACCCGCCTGCTCGTGGCGCGGATGATGCCACCATCATCGATTCGGGAGCCGCGGCCCAGGATAGCTAGAGTCTGCGCAACGCTCTGAAGAAAGGTGCCCTGTAATGAAGGAGCAAACCCTCACCTGTCCCTATTGCGGAGGGACCGTGCCTGCGGAGACCACCATCTGCCCCGATTGCCAAGAGGATCTCTCGGCGCTGATCCGCTTGGAGTATGGGGCGGCGATCTATTACAATCAAGGCCTGGCCCTGGCCCGTGAGGGCAAGCTGGATGAAGCGGCGGACAAGTTGCGGGTGGCTCTAGAGCTGCAAGGGGATTTTCGCCCGGCCCATCTCCTGTTGGCCAAGGTGGAGGCCCAGCAAAAGCGCTGGGCGCAGGCCAAGGCCCATGCGGCCAGAGCGGTGGAGCTGGCGCCCGACGATGTTGCAGCACAGGAGCTGCTGGCCGAGATCGAGCGGGCCGAGACCATGGCGGTGTTGGGCGAGCAGGAGCGTCGCCGCGCCGCCGAGCAGGCGCGCCAAGAGGCCGCGGGGCGCTACTGGGCCAACTACAAACGGGATCTCTTGCGGGCCTTTGGGGCGGGCGCGGGCTTGATGGGGCTGTTGGCCTGGATCGTTTCCCGCGCCCTCAAGGAACGCTGAGGCGATGGCCTAGGGCCAGGTGATCTCCTTGCTCAGCAGCGCCACCAGCAGTGCGACTGCCTTTTGCACATCATCGTAATCTACCATCTCCGATGGGGTGTGGACATAACGGGTGGGGATGGAAAGGCACCCGGCCGGCACGCCGCCGCGGGTGCGCTGCATCACCTCGGCGTCAGTGCCGCCTCGCTCCAACACCTCCAGTTGGTAGGGGATGCCGGCGGCTTGGGCGGTGGCGATCATCCATTGCTTGACGCCCGGATGGGTCAACATCCCCGCATCCATCACCTTGATGGCCGGCCCGGCCCCTAGGCTCACAGCCATGGGTTTGGCCTCCGGCGTATCGCCGATGAGGGTCACATCCACAGCCAACGCCACCTCCGGTTCCACGCCGAACGCTGAGACGGTGGCTCCGCGAGATCCCACCTCCTCTTGGGTGGTAAAGACGAAATAGAGCTCATGGGGGGAATCACCCAGCTCCAACAGAGCCTGGGCGGCCACGGCGCAGCCGATGCGGTCGTCCATGGCCTTGGCCACCAGCCGTCGGCCCAAGTCGGCGAAGGAGCGCTCGAAACAGGCGATATCGCCCACGCCCACCGGCGCATCTTCAGGGCAGGTGGCGCCCACATCTACAAAGATCTCGTCCCAGGTGGGGGTGTTGGCGGTCAACCATTTTTCGCAGCCGATGACCCCCAAGGCCCCATTGGCAAAGCGCACCCGGCCACCCACCAAAGTCGGCGGAAAGACGCCGCCTACCGAGGCCACCCGCAGGAACCCTTTTTTATCCACATGGGTCACCGCCAGCCCGATCTCGTCCATGTGGGCGGCGATCATCACCCGTTTGCCCCCGCCGCTGCCCTTTTTATAGGCGATGAGGTTGCCCAGAGCATCGGTGCGCAGCTCGCTGGCCCGGCCGCGGAGGACCTCCGCCAAGATGGAGCGCACGGCGTCTTCGTGGCCGGAAGGCCCGTAAGCCTCCACCAGGGATTTGATGAGTTCTTTCATGCTTCCAGCCCTCCTTCCAGGGTGTGCAGCGCTTCGCGCGCCAACTGTATGGTGTGGTCCACGTCGTTCAAGCTGACCATGCTCACCGGCGCGTGGATGTAACGGGAGGCCACGGCGATCACCGCCGAGGGCACCCCCTCGCGGGTGAGATGGATAGCGCCGGCGTCGGTGCCGCCGGCGATGGCTCGTTTGAATTGGTAGGGGATCCCCAGGCGCTCTGCCGTGCGCACCAACAGGCGCACCAGCCGCGGATCGGCGATGACCGACCGATCCATGAAGGTGAGGGCCGGCCCCTTGCCCAGCTCCGTCACCGGGCTGATGTCCTTGTCCTTGGGGATATCGTCGCAGACGGTGCCCTCAAAGACCAGAGCGAGATCGGGGTTGATGGCATAGGCCGCCACCTTGGCTCCCCGCAACCCCACCTCTTCTTGGGCGGTAAAGACGGCATACAGGTCAAAGGCATAGTCGGTTTTGAGGAGCTCGGTCAAGACATAACAGCCGATACGATCATCCATTGCCTTGCCCTTGACGGTGCGCAGGCCCTCGGTATCCAGCACCTCAAACGTGGTGCGGAAGGAGACATAATCGCCCAGTTTCACCTTTTTCTCGGCGGCGCTTTTGCTGGTGACGCCGATATCAATGGCCATCTTGTCCAGCTCCACCACCCGCTCACGATCCGCCGGTGTGGTAAGGTGAATGGGCCGCGCGCCGATGACGCCGGGCACGGCATCATCGCCCACCAGCACCTGCTTGGAGAGGAGGACGCGGGGATCAATCCCACCCACCGGGCCGAAGCGCAGGGTGCCGTCGCTGTTGATCCCCGTGATCATCAAGCCCACCTCATCCATGTGGGCGGCCAACATGACCTTGCGCGGGCCTTGTTCTGTGGGCTGGCCCCGTGCCCGGCGGAGACAGATCAGGTTGCCCAAAGCATCCACCCGGTGCGTATCGATCCAGGGCTTGATGGCGTTCAAGACAAGGTCGCGCACGGCCTGCTCATGGCCGGCTACGCCTCGGGCCTCCGCAAGTTCTTGCAGGAACACGTTCTCCCTCCTCCTAAAGCCCCAGTTGGGCGGCGAAATCCTCGTTCAGCCCGGCAATGCACAGCGCCAGCAGTCGTCCTGTGCGCTCGATATCTTTGATGCACACCGTTTCCACCGTCGTGTGCATGTAGCGCAAAGGGATGCCCAGTAGGGCGGTGGGAATGCCCTCCCTGGCCACCTGGATGGCCCATGCGTCGGTGCCCGAACGTCCGGGGATGATCTCCACCTGATGGGGCAGCTCGTGTTCGCCGGCCGTGGCCAAAAGGCGCTCCACCAGCAAGGGGTGAAAGTTGGGCCCTTTGCCGATGGTGGGGCCAGCATCCAGCTCTACGGATTCGTTCTCGCTCACGCCTTGTTGTTTGCCAAAGGTGACGTCCACGGCGATGGCCAGATCGGGGGCCACACTGTAGGCGCTCACCATGGCCCCCCGCAGGCCCACCTCCTCTTGGGTGGTGGCGATGGCGTACACGTCCCAGGTATGGCGCAGGGTGGAGAGGGCCTCCAGGCAAAAGACCAGGGCGGCGACGCCGGCGCGATCATCCAGGGCCTTGCCGGCAACAAAGCCTTCGGCCAGCTCCACCATCTCGCGGCGCAAAGTGATGACATCGCCCACCCGCACCAGCTCCTGCACCCGTTCGGCAGGCAGCCCCACATCAATGAACAATTTGTCCAAGGGCACCGGCTTGTCCATTTCTTCTTTGGTCATCACATGGGGCGGGCGGCTGGCAACGATGCCGGGCAAGGGACGCCGACCGTGGACCACCACCTCTTGGCCTAGGATGGTGCGCACATCCACGCCCCCTACCCGGGTGAAGCGCAAAAAGCCCTGTTCGAATCCCGTGACCATCAAGCCGATCTCGTCGCAGTGGGCCGCCAAAAGGATGGAACGGACCGGCGTGCCCTCTGGGCGGGCGCCCCTTTTGAGGGCGATGAGGTTGCCCAAAGCGTCGGTGCGCAGGGCATCCGCATAGGGAACCAGGGCGCGCCGCGCCACCTCTTGGGCCTCATTTTCATAGCCAGAGACTCCGCTGGCCTGGGAGAGTTCACGTAAAAGCTTCAGAGTATCCATGGCGTGCCTTTCTTGGTGGGTTCTATCGCGAGCGTGCCGCCCCCCAACCTCAACTTGGAGGGGGTTGCAGGGGCGCTTGGGTCGCCGTGGGCTGGGGCGTCACCGCGGTGGAAGCCTCTGTGGGGCTGGGCGTCACCGTCTTGCCGAGCGGGGTGGGCGTCTCCTCTGAGGGTGTGGCGGAGGGGGACGCCGTGAGGGTCGGCGTGGGCGTCTCGGTGGTCTTGGCCGGGGCGCTGGGCGTCGGCGAAGGAAGTGTTGCGGTGGGCGTGGCGCTCGGCTGCCGGGTGGGCGTCGCGGAAGGCGCCGACGTTGCCGTCGGTGGCGGCACGGTGGGTCGCGCCGCGGTCGGCTGGGTGGTCGCGGAGGGGCGCGGCGTTACTGTGGGGAACAGAGTGGGCGTCGCCGTCTTGTGCTCGGACAGGGCAACGGTGGCCGACGGCGCGGGCGAGGGCTCCACCGTCCTGGGGTTGAGGTAGCGCGCCCGGAGGATCAGACTGAACCCGCCCAAGCCATAGAGCAGGCCGATGATCACCCCTGCACCCACCGCGGCCAGCACCCTGGCACGCTCGCGGTCGGGCTTGGCCCAAAAACGCCGCCACCAAGAAGACATTTCCTTTTCCCTACCTCGCTGCCTTACAAAAACCGAGGGGATGCCGCATTGCATCCCCTCGATGACGCTTTGACGCGCTTACGGGGTGACCAAGGCTTGAAGCAAGGCCTCACGCAGGGCCAAGAGATACCCCAGATCGGCCAGAGACGACCAGTCGCTATCCTCCAGCGGCTTGGGAGACCAGATCCCGCGTTTGTGCAGCATTCTGGGATCGAGGTGCATCTTTTCGGCCAGGTCTTGGATCTGCCTTTCCAAAAGACGCAAGCGTTGCTGGAGATAGGCCCTTCTGACGCTGGGCGACATGCTTTCGATATCTTGGTTGAGCATCGCCTTGAGCGTCGCGTAGCGGGCCTGATCGAAATTCTTGGCCGCCCAGGCCATGGGGTATTTCCTCCTCACGTTCGTTGGCGTACATCATAGCACCAGCGGGCGGCGCTGTCAATCTGGCGGGGCGGGGTCATATCCAGACCTGACAGGTCTAGAAGCAGCCGAGTTGACACGGTTTGACCTTGATGCCCAACGCCTCCAGGATGTTGGCGATGCCCAAACGGGGATACTTGAAGCGTTCGGCGATCTCCCAGGCGGCGCGGCAGGAGATGCGGCCATCGCTGGTCTGGGCTTGAATGGCGGCGACGATCTCCTCCGGCAAGTTGGTGGCCGGAAGGACGATCTTGCTCTTACCCTCCGCCTTGGGGCCATAGCCGAAAAGGCCCAACTGGCAACGATAGAAGCGCAGGGATGTGGCCCGGTTCACCACCCGCCCCACTTCCAGAGGGCTAACCCCGAACTGAGCCGCGATGGCGTGGGCATCGGCACAGGCCAGTTCCCCTGCCATGGCGGCGTGCTCCAAGGCTTGAATGAGTTCCTCGCGCATGATGATCTCCTCGATAGCAGCTCTTGAGCGGCGTTCCGTGATCCACTCGTTGACATTATAGAACAAAATGGGAATGCATCAAGCGCGGAGCGTGCTTGCCACCTCGATCGGGTGGGGGTATAATCGCCCCAGCAACTCTTGCGGGGAGGTGACCATGCGCGTCTTGATGCTGAGCTGGGAGTATCCGCCCCACGTGGTGGGGGGGTTGGGCAAACATGTGGCCGAGCTGCTCCCGGCCTTGGTGAGACAAGGTGTGAAGGTGCATCTCCTCACGCCCCTGCATGCCCCCGGAGAGGCCTTGGAGGGGGCCGGCAACCTGGTGATCCATCGCGTTCCTAAACCCTCCTTCGCCTATCCGGATTTCTATGCCGAGGTGGTGCAGGCCAATGTGGCTTTGGCCAGGGCCGGCGAGGAGATCGCGCAGCGCTATGGCCCGTTCGAGCTGCTGCACAATCACGATTGGCTCACCTCATTCGCCGCCCGGTCTTTGAAGCACCAGTACAAGCTGCCTCTTGTGGCCACCATCCACGCCACGGAGCGCGGCCGTGGCCGGGGACACCTCCAAGGGGAGCAGGCCCAACGCATCAACGATGCCGAATGGTGGTTGACCTATGAGGCCTGGCGGGTCATCTGTTGCGCCCGCTACATGGCCCACGAGGTGATGAACTATTTTGGCACCCCGGCGGATAAGGTGGATGTCATCCCCAATGGCGTGGATCCCACCCCCTTTCAGGCCTTGGAGGGGGAGGATTTGTCCGCTTTCCGCGCCCGGTGGGCTTTCGCCGAGGAAAAGATCGTCCTTTACGTGGGGCGTTTGGTCTATGAAAAGGGGGTGGAGGTGCTTGTGCGGGCAGCGCCGCTGGTGCTGGCCCAGGTGCCCCAGGCCAAATTCATCATTGCCGGCAAAGGGCCTGAGCTGGAGCACCTGCGTCAACTGGTGGGAGAGCTGAACCTCGCCCCCAAGGTCCTGCTGACCGGCTTCCTAGATGACGACACGCGCAACCGCCTCTACAAGGTGGCTGATGTGGCCGTCTTCCCCAGCCTCTATGAGCCTTTCGGCATCGTCGCCTTGGAGGCGATGGCGGCGCGCACGCCGGTGGTGGTCAGCGAGGTAGGCGGCCTAAAGGAGGTGGTGCGCCACGCCGAGACGGGCATCACCATCTATCCCAACGATGTGGCCTCATGCGCCTGGGGGATCGTGCACACCCTACAACATCCCGAATGGGCCAAACAGCGGGTGGAGAACGCCTATCATGAGGTGCTGACGGTGTTCAACTGGGATACCATTGCCGGGCAGACGCGGCAAGTGTACGAGCGTGTGGTTGCCGAGAGAGCGCGCGTGAACTGGTGAGCGTCAAGCGTCTCGGAGAATCTCGTACACCAAAGGCGGTGGCGCGACCGGCTCCTCCGACCAGGTGTAGGCGGCCAGAAGGCGTTCGCGGGCGGCCGCGGCGCTGGCTTCCGTGCGGGCGTGCAGGGTAAAGAGGGGCTGGCCGGCCTCCACCCGGGCTCCCACCTTGGCGGCCAAGACGATCCCCACGGCGTGGTCGATGGGGTCTCCTTTGCGGACGCGGCCTGCGCCCAAATCCACCGCCGTGAGGCCCACTTCGCGGGCGTCAAGGGCGGCGATGTAACCGCTGCGGGGCGCGGCGACGGTCTCGACCACCGGCGCTTGGGGCAGGAGGGAGGGATCCTCCACGATGCGCGGGTCGCCGCCTTGAGCTTGCACCCATGCGGCAAATTTGGCCAAAGCGCGGCCATCCTCCAGCGCGCGCTGCAGTTTGGCGCGGGCCTCTGCGGGATCCGTGGCCAGGCCGCCCAGGAGCAACATCTCGCCGGCCACCACACGGCAATGCTCGACGAAATCGGCGGGGCCGGCGCCCCGCAACGCCTCCACCGCCTCGCGCACCTCCAGGGCATTCCCCACCGCCAGGCCCAAAGGCTGGCTCATGTCAGAGAGCACCGCCGTCACTCTCCGTCCCACATTGTGGCCGATGCGAAGCATCAACTGGGCCAGGGCCCGGGCCTGGTCCAAAGTCTCCATAAAGGCTCCGCGGCCGACTTTGACATCCAGCACGATGGCGTTGGCCCCGCCGGCGATCTTTTTGCTCATGATGGAGCTGGCGATAAGGGGCAGGCTGGGCACTGTGGCCGTCACGTCGCGCAGGGCATAGAGCTTGCCATCGGCGGGGGCCAGGTCCACCGTCTGCCCGGTCAAGGCGATACCGTAGCGGCGGACATTTTCCAGGAAACGCTCCGTGCTCAAGTTGACCTCAAAGCCGGGGATGGATTCCAGCTTATCCAACGTGCCCCCGGAGAAGGAGAGGCCACGCCCCGACATCTTGGCCACGGGCAGGCCCAACGAGGCCACCCAGGGCGCCACCATGAGGGTGGTTTTATCGCCCACGCCGCCGGTGGAATGCTTATCCACCACCCACGGCGCGACGCTGGAGAGATCCAACGTCTTGCCGGAGCGCACCATGGCCAAGGTGAGGTCAACGGTCTCTTGCTCCGTCATGCCACGCAAGAGGACGGCCATGGCCCAGGCGGCCACTTGGTAATCGGGGATGGCGCCCGTGGTCAGGCCCTCCACAAAGAAGGCGATCTCCTCCGAGGTGAGCGCCAAACCGTCACGCTTTTTGGCGATGATGTCCACAGCGCGCATCACTGTGTCTTGGCTCCTTTCTGCCAGATACGCCAGGCGATGAGGACCGTGGCAAGCTCCACCACCAGAGAGGCGGGGGTGAAATCGCTCAGGCTACTGCCGAGGCCGGTGGGGCCGGTATGCATGGTATAGCGGCGAAAGGGCCACCAAAAGTAGATGCGTCCGGGGTTCAGGTGGGCGTTGATCTCGTCACCCAACAGATGCGCCCCATAGCCCACCGCCCAGCCTTGGGCGAGGCGTGGCCCCGCCAGGAGGCGCGCCAGGAGCGTGGTGGTGGCCCAGAAGAGAAGGGTGTGGGCGGGGATACGGTCGTTGGGCGTCAAGCGCCAGAGCCAGCGGATGGGCTTGTCTACAAAATCCGGAAACATGGACGCGGCCAACGCCCCGCGCAGGTCGGCGCCGGTGACGCGGCTGGCAAGGTAAGCGCTGGCGATGTGTCCGGGCAAGATCATGCGCCCCTCCCCAAGACCCAAGGTACAGATATTCTAATGGGAAGGCGGCCGTCCGTCAACGACGGTTGGGGCGAGGGTGTTGAAAAAAAGGCGTGTAGACGCCTTGCCCGCCGTCGGATGGAATCCGACGGCTCTGCTTGCCAAGCCCGCGACGCGGGCTTACTATTGCCAGACGTCGGTTTCTAACCGACGGGGGTATTTCTCGACACCCTCGTTGGGGTGAG
>DAOTZU010000292.1:0-9255 GCA_034433995.1 Anaerolineae bacterium | reverse complement strand
GATTCCATCCGACGGCGGGCAAGGCCTCTGCGCGCCTTTGTAACACCCTCGTTGCAGGAAGAGGGTGTCGAGAGATGCCCCGTCGGTTAGAAACCGACGTCTGGGGATGGCAAGCCCGCGCTGCGGGCTTGGCAAGCGGAGCCGTCGGATTCCATCCGACGGCGGGCAAGGCCTCTACGCGCCTTTGTAACACCCTCGTTGCAGGAGAGGGTGTCGAGAGATGCCCCCGTCGGTTAGAAACCGACGTCTGGGGATGGCAAGCCCGCGCTGCGGGCTTGGCAAGCAGAGCCGTCGGATTCCATCCGACGGCGGGCAAGGCCTCTGCGCGCCTTTGTAACACCCTCGTTGCAGGAAGAGGGTGTCAAGAAAGCCTTCGGATCGCATCCGACGGGAACGCGCCATCCAGAACCTTGAGCAGGCCTCTCTCCGAGAGACAATTTGACCGCGTGGTGCGCCTGGCCTATCATCCCCCGGTAGGCCGAGGGAGCACCATGCTAGATGATAAGGAGTATCCAGATGGCTACAGCGATTCCCTGGGTGAGCAATGAGGAAAAGCGGGCCGTGTGGGAGGCCTATCGCCGGCGCCGGCCCATCCGGGTGCCCATGATGCTGGCCACCAATCCGCGGGTCATCCTCCTCGATCCTCGGCTCAACACCAAGGGCTACACCTTTGCCGATTATTTTTATAACCCCCAGATCATGCTGGAGGTGCAGCTCCAGCACCTGCGCCACCGCGCCTTGACCTTGCACCGTTACACCGACGACCCTGTGGGGCTGCCGGAGGTGTGGAAGGTGAGCGTGGACCGGCAGAATGTGTACGAGGCTGCCTTCTTTGGCGCGCCCGTCGCCTTTAGGCCGGGGCAGGTGCCGGATACGCGTCCCATCCTTGGCGAGGAGAACAAGGAGAGCATCTTTGCCCAGGATATCGAGCATCCCCTGGAGCGGGGGTTCTTTAAAGAATCCCTCGATCTATGTCTGCGCATGATGGAGCTGGCCAAGGGGCTCACCTTCGAGGGGCGGCCGGTGGAGGTGAATCGGTACGCGCCTTGCGGCACCGATGGGCCGCTCACGGTGGCCGTCAATCTGCGGGGCGAGGCGATGTTGGTGGATCTCTTGGCCGATCCCGATTACGCCCAGCGCCTGATGGGCTGGATCACCCAAGCGGCCATCCACCGGGTGCGGGCTGTGCGCCGCTTCTGGGGCGACGAGACCCTGCCCGTGGGCCTGGCCGATGATTCCATCCAACTCATCAGCACCGCCGTCTATCGCCAGATGGTGATGCCCCATCACCGGCGCTTTTACGATACCTTTTTGCCCGACGGGCCGCGAAGCATCCACCTTTGCGGCGATGCCACCCGCCATTTCAAGACGTTGCGCGACGAGCTGAACGTGCGCAGTTTTGATACCGGCTTTCCGGTGGATTTCGGTGCCCTGCGGCGCGAGTTGGGGCCCGACGTGGAGATCCTGGGTGGGCCGCCCGTCTCCCTGCTCTTGCATGGCACGCCGGAGGCGGTCTATCAGCGCACCAAGGAGATCCTGCTCTCCGGCGTGAAGGAGGGAGGACGCTTTATCCTGCGGGAGGGGAACAACCTGCCGCCCTGCGTGCCGGAGGAGAACCTGGCCGCCATGTATCGGGCCTGTCTGGATTACGGCGGTTACTGAGCGAGGCGCCTGCGCCGGACTGCTCGCTAGGCCGTGGCGCCCAGGGTGCGGGCATATTGCTGGATCTCTTCCAACACCGGCGGGTTGACGCCTCTGCCCTTTAAATAGCGCACCAAGGTGTTGAGCTCCTTCTTGGCCTCCTCCACCTCGCCCACCTGGGCCAACAGATTCGCCCTGGTGCGGCGCAAGGCGTGGTAGGTGAGGTTGGGGAAGGTGGTCTCGTCGCGCTTGTGCTGGGCCAGAGCCTGCGCCGTCAGCTCCAGCGCGGTCTTGGGGTCGGCCTCCTGGGCCTTGACCAAGGCTCCCTCCTGCACCCGGAAGAACGGTCGGGCCAGACCTTGGGCCAAGATCAAAGAAAGCTGCGCCCCCAGAGGCGTTTGAGGGAAGCGCTCGTTGACGGCGCGCAAGGTGTCCCTCCCCTTTTGCAAAAAGGGTGAGGGGGAACCCTGCAAGTAGAGGGCCAGCCCCGTCTCGTAGCTGTAATAATCCTGGGCGAGGCGCTCCTCTTCTTGGGAGAAGGGCTGGCCCAAACGCACCCGCAGGATGTTGGAGGGGATGAGCAGATCCCCCGGCCCCTGGTACATGGCCCGCACGAGATATTCCCCCGGCTCGTCGAAATAATAGCCGTCGGCGCCAAAGCTCAACAGCACGTTCTGGCTCCGGCGGTCCTCCCCCTCGACGCTCCGGCCCTCCGGCTGGAGCACCTCCAATTTGGGCGTGGCCAGTTGGCACATCACCGGGGCATATTCCAGCACGCGCCCGTCGGGCCGCCGGATATAGAGCACCACGCCACCGAACTCGGGCGCGAGCTGGGTATCCAGCTCCAGGGGCAGGTCGGCGATATTCTTGATGCGCAGCTCGACGGCCACCGGCTCCATGAACTGGAAATAGCCCTTGGAGCGCAGCAACAGCTCCACCGGTGCCTCTCCTTGTAGCTCCGAAAGGGCGCCCACCGGCGCCTCCAGGTGGCCGCCGGAGGCCCACGGGTCGCCGCCCATGATCACCGCCGCCCGGTCGCCGTGGCGCAGATGCAGCAGCTCCTCGTCGTCGAAACGGAAGCGAAAGTTGGACCAATAACTCTCGGGGCCGTTGCGGTTATCGTAGCGCCAATCGTAATTCATCCAAGAGAGGGCATCGGGGCGGCCCTTGTTCCAGGAGTGCAAAAAGTTAAAGGCGTGGCCCATCTCGTGGACCAAGGTATCCAGATACTTGCGCTGCGCCTCGGCTTGGGCGGTGGCCGGGGCGTCGCCGGCCGTGAGGGCGGCGAACCAGGGGTGCTGGCGAAAGATGGCGCAGCCTTGGCGTTCCGGGGCGCGGCCGGCGCCGCCATAGGTCGCCGAGGCATCGAACATGATGCCGCCCACCAGGGGATCCTCAAAGGTGCTGGCCAGGAGGCACCACAAGTTCCATTTGGGCCAGCCGCCACGGATCTGGCTAAAGTGTTGCTCCATGGCATCGTGCAGCTCGGCGGGCGTCCAAGAGGCGAACTCGGCGGCGCTGTCGTCGATGAGGCTATGTTGCGGCTCGATGGTCACCTCTACGCCGGCCTCGCGATAGGCCTCCTCGATGGTGAGGGTGCGCTGGGGCAGGTCGTGGGGGCGCACAGGATGGGCGTGGGTATCGTAGGCGGGCAAGATGGGCGGCGCGTTCACCGAGGCGCAGACATCCACCTCCAGGCGCAGCTCGCGAAAGGCGTTGGATCGCTTGTCGCATTTGAACGCGGCGCTGCTCCCGCCCACCTCGCGGAAGGTGACCTCTGCCGGGCCGATGGGCTGCGCCGTGCGCCAGGGGATCACCAAGTGCAGCTCGGTGATGGGATGGTTCCCCTTGTAATAACGCACCCTGCCCGTCACCTCCACCTGGCAGGCGGACCACTGCACCAGAGGGCTTTCCACAATCCACGATTCGCGGTAGATGCGCCAAGAAAGGGGGCGCCCGCCAAAGGGCCAGCGGAAGCGAAAGAGCTGGTATAGATCGCCGCTGATCCGGTCCAGCACGGGGGAGTTGGGGTAGCGGGGATCAATATCCACCCGCAGATCCAAGAGATAGCGCCCTGGGTTGGGGCCGGTCATCTCGCCCTCGTAGCGGCCGCTGACGGGCGCTAGCCGTTGGCACGACCCGGCGGAGGCGGAGACGCCTTCCGTCCACGATCCCTGAGGGGAGCTCCCCGTAGCGAGAGGGTCCGGGGCTTGTGCCGACATGAGGGGCCTCCTTTACATGTAACCGTAGGGTTTATCCGCCACGGAATAGATGAGGCGGTCGCCCACAATAGAGACGCCGATATACATATTGCCCTCGGCCTGCAGGGCGATGGTCTCTTGGAGCTTGCGGGTTTTGACTTCCAGGTCAATGCGCAGAGGCCCCGGAGCGATGGCGGTGGTAAAGGAATCGGCCTTGCCCAGCAAGAGCTGGGTGCTCACCTGTTTCTTGCTAAAGGCGGGCTTGCCGTTGAGCTTGATGGCCACGGCATCGCGGGCGAAACCCTCTTGCAGATCGATCCGCAGGGTAAACCGTTCGTCCGGTTGAGGCGAGATTGGATGATCCTTCTTGCCGCGTAGGTCCCACATGATATTGCCTCCTTTGAGCCGGTTTGCCCATCGTTTTTGTGTGAAAACACAGAGACGCGGAGCACACGGAGAACGCTCTGGTCTCCATGTATGGTCACTTTGCATGCTCAGCCATCATTTTCAGCCGCAACGGTGAGCCCACGGCCGATAAACAATTTCTCCGCCAGGCCGCAGGCAGGCGTAATCTGAAAAGGGCAATGGAGCACTGCTTGACTCAATTATACAGTGGGCGGAGGGGGAGCGTCAAGCGCAAGACCTGTCAGACCTGTCAGACCTGTCAGGTCCTTTAGGACCTGACAGGTCTCTTGGGGCGCTTATTCGTAGATCAATTCTACGGTGATCAGGGTCTCGGCGCCCTGGGCCTTCAAGGTGATGACACACCGGGCGCCGGGGAATTGGAACCGGAGGGTATCCGCCGTGCTGCCCTCGCTCTCTTGCCAGCCGATCTTGGGCATCTGCTCGCGGAAGAACTGCGCGACCTCTGCCGGCGACGCCTTGACCGTGTAGCGGGAGGTGGTCCCTTCGGCTCCAGCCTCTGTGGCCCCCGGCATGATGGGGATGAGGGGGATGGGACGCGCGGTGATGATCTTTTCCGGAGCCTTGAGCTCCAGGGGTTGGTTGATCTGGCTGACGCTGGAGCGAAGGTCGATGGTGATGCGGGCGCCCTCTTCATCCACCGCCACCAGGCGCAGCGCGGCCAGCAGATACACATTGTGCTCCGGAGAGACCCAGATATCGCCGGTGGCCTCCACCAGCTCCTTCTGCCCCTGGGCCGGTTTAAAGGCCTCCTTCTCAAAGCGGTAATGCCGCGTGCCGTAGGTCTCTACAATCTCCTTGACCACGAACTGGCCCTTGCCCTCGGCGAGGTATTCTTCGGGCAGGATGCCGGTGCCGAATTGGGCCAGGAATCCTTCATCGGCCTGTTCCCCCATCTCGGCCCAACCATCGGCATACTTGACAAAAAGCTTGCCGCCGATGAGCAACTGCTCGATGAGGGTGGGCGCCGCCTGGCCCTCCTGGATGCGCACGAGGACATGCATCGCCTTGGGCTGGTTGACCACCTCCCTGGTCACCTCCAAGACGCCGTAGGCGCCATCATCCCGCTTCCAGCGATAGGTATCCACCCGGCGGTAGCTGCTCAGGCGGCTAAAATCCGCGACGGCGGCAAAACTCACCTCGGCATCGGGGGTCACCTGCTCCACCGGCTTGGTGGGGACGGTGGTGGAACGCAGGGCCTGCGCGGGGGTGGGCGTCGCCCCACCGGGGCCGCAGCCGGCAAGGATGCAAGCAGCTATGAGCAACCCCAATGAGAGCACGATGCCCCATCTCTTGGCCATAGATCCACACTCCGCGAAAAATTTGTCTCGAGGCCAGAAACTGTACCCGGCGATCCAAAGATAGACCCTGATGCCGGGCTTGCAGCTGACGGCCCTTCACGGGCCCATAAAAGTCGCCAGGTCCAACGTTTCGCCGCCTCGCCGGGCCGATTCCCACCCGGCCAGGACGGGGGCGAGGGAGTAGAGACCATCGTGATAGTCGTTGACCAAGAGGCTGGGATCGCCCCGGCGCACGGCCTCGATGAAGAGGCGGTCGTGCTCGAACCAGGGGTCGAACGCCTCGCCATGATAGATCTCTTGGCCATCCACTTCCAGGCGCTCGTAATCCCCCAGGTGTAGGGTGCCGCCCTCGTAAAAGATGGTGAAATCGAACCCCCAGCCCCGGCCGGCCTCGCCCAGGGTGGCGATGAAATCCATGGTCATGGGCGCGCCGTTGCTCAGCAGGAAATGAAAGGAGGAGGAGAGGGGCAAAGGATAGGCCGGGCGCTGGCAATAGAAGGCCTGCGCCTTGACGATATCCAGGCCGGTCATAAAGCGCACATAATCCACAGCGTGGACGCCCCAATCCAGCGCCGTCCCGCCGGATTTCTCCAACACCTGGTACCAGGAAGCCTTGCCCGGTTGAGGACGGGGCAGCTTGAGCACCATGATAAAGCGCACATGGGCCACGGCTTTATCGGCCAAGAAGGCCCGCGCCTGGCGAAAGATGGGCCGGTAGCGCTCGCGAAAGCCCACGGTGCTGATCACTCCGGCCTGGCGGATGGCCGCGTCAATCCGTTTGGCCAGGCCCATCTCCAGGGCCTGGGGCTTTTCCGAAAAGAGGTGGATGCCTCGCTGGGCGGCGGCGATCTCCACATCGGTGCGGACATAGGCCGGTACGCAAGAATAGAGCGCGTCCAGCGCCTCGCGGCGGAGCATCTCGTGGGCGTCGGTATAAGTGCGGGCGCCGGGCACCCGGGCGGCGGTGGCCGCCAGGGCCTCAGGGTTGGCATCGCACAAGGCGACGATCTGGACGCCCTCCAATTTCAGCAGGTTGGGGATATGGGTGCGGTTGGCGAAATTCCCCGTGCCGTAAAACGCCACCCGCACGGTCTGCGTTGGCTGCTGGGTCATGAGGGTCCTCTCCGCATGTTTGGATACGTCACACCTCTGGACATAGGATACACTTCTGGTCCCATCTGTCCAATTTGGGGCGCGCACTGCGCCTTGGGGTTGGTTTGATCAGGTGAGGTAATCGCGCAGTTTGCGGCTGCGGGTGGGGTGGCGCAATTTGCGCAACGCCTTGGCCTCGATCTGGCGGATGCGTTCCCGGGTCACACCGAATTGCTGCCCCACCTCTTCCAGGGTGTGGCTTTCGCCGCCATCCAGGCCGAAACGCAAGGCAAGGACGCTGCGCTCACGCTCGGTGAGGGAGCTGAGGATATCTTTCATCTGCTCGCGCAAAAGTTCGCGGTTGGTCTCCTCGGCGGGGCTGGCCAAGGAGTCGTCGGGGATGAAATCCACCAAGACGCTGTTCTCCTCGGCGCCCACCGGCGTCTCCAAGGACATGGGCTCTTGGGAGACCTGCATGATCTGACGCACCTTCTCGGCGGCCCGCCGCAGCCGCCGCCGCACGTCGGCGGCCAGGTGTTCGGTGGCGTTGTGCGAGTTCTCCACCGCCTGGCGATCGCCATCGGAGACGTAATCCATATCCACGGCGATCTCTTCCGGCGTCGGTTCGCGGCCCAGCTCCTGCTGCAACTGGCGCGTCGTCCGCGCCAGGCGGTTGATGGATTCCACCATGTGGACCGGGATGCGGATGGTGCGGGCTTGGTCGGCGATGGCGCGGCTGATGGCCTGGCGGATCCACCAGGTGGCGTAGGTGCTGAATTTGTAGCCCTTGCGATAGTCAAATTTCTCCACCGCTCGCAAAAGGCCCAAATTCCCCTCTTGGATGAGATCCAAAAGGGACAAGCCACGGCCGATGTACCTTTTGGCCACGCTGACCACCAGGCGCAGGTTGGCCTCCACCAGGCGGCGTTGGGCCAATTGTCCCTGCATCACTTTGAGTTCCAAGGTTTGGCGTTCCTGCGGGGAGAGGGTCTCTGCCTCGGCCTGCAAACGCTCCTGCGCCTCGATCCCCGCTTGAATCGCCTTGGCCAGGCGCACCTCTTCGTCGGCATCCAGCAAGGGCACGCGGCCGATCTCGCGGAGGTACATGCGCACCGAATCGCTGATGGGCTCCGGTTCCCGGCGCAGCGCCTCCTCGGTCGCCTCATCCTCGATGGCCAAGGTCTCCTGGTCCTCGGCTTCGGGCTCTTCCTGGAGCTCGCCTTCCAGGTCGATCACCGGGATGCCCATCTCGTTGAACACGTTGGTCAAGGCCTCGAGGGCTTCGGCGTTGTCCCGCTCTTCGGGAAAGACATCCAGAATGTCCTGCTTGGTGATGTGGTCCTCGCGGATGCCTTTGGCCAACAGTTCGTCTATTTTCTTGTCGCGTTCCGCATTCTCTGCCATCCGAGGCTCCATACCCAGACTCGCGGCTAATGTTCCTTTTTGCGCCCCCAAAGGGTGATCCCGTGGAAGCGCCGATCCACCTCGCGTTGCTCGCGGGTCAAGCGGTCAATGGTGGCGTTGATCTCTTGAATCTGTCCTTGGTCGCCCTGTTCCTGGGCGTCCTGTTGCACAAAGCGTAACTCGCGCACAAGGCGCAATAGATAACTCTTGCGCAACCGCAAGGCGCATTTGAGCAGATCCTCGCGCAGCGCATCCGGGGGAAGAGGAGGGCCAGCGTGTAAACGTTGCAGTAGGGATTGTACATGAGGACCAAGTTCGCTGTCAAGTCCAACGCAAAATCGGTCTGGCCGATAGTCTGCCAATTCCTCGGCGCCCAGGCGCGCCAGGGCCTCGTAGACCAGGCGCAGGCGCGGATCGGAGAAAACCTCGGCCGAAAGGCCGGCCACTTGCTGCGCCTCGGTCAAGAGGTTGGGCGCGTCCACCAGGAGCGCCACTACCCGCTCCTCCAGTTGCAGCTCCTGGGTTGCGGCGGGCTGGGGCGGGGCGGGTTCGGTCTGGGTTGCGGCGCGCCTGGCGAGGGGCGCGCCCGAGCGGGCCTGGCTGCGCAGGCGGTCCAGAGCGGGCAAAAGCGCCCGCTCGTCCATCCGCAGGCGCTGGGCCAGTTGCTGCAGATAGTGCAAGCGCTCCACCGGGCTATCCATGGCGGCCACGATGGGCAGAAAACGCTCCGCGGCCTGCTTTTTCCCCTGGACCGTGGTGAGGTCGGTCTCGCGCAGGATCAATTGCAGGAAATAATCGGCCACGGGTAGCGCCTGGGCCAGGAGTTGATCCCAGTGGGATCGGTCGCGCAGGACGAGCTCGTCGGGATCCAGCCCCTCCGGCAGCACCAGCACGCGGATCTCGGCATTCAGTTGCTCCTCATAATGCACCATCCCTGTGGCGCTGAGCACGGGCACCACTTTGTGCTCCAGAGCCTCTTGCGCCGTGATCACCCCTCGCTCCACCGCCTTGATCCCCGCCGCGTCGGCATCCAGGGCCAGGACCAGCTTTTTCACCAAGCGCTTGAGCGCCTTGAGATGCGCCTCGGACAAGGCGGTGCCCAGGCAGGCCACCACGTTGCGCACGCCGCATTGGTAGAGGATGATGACATCCATATACCCCTCCACCACGATGGCCGTCTCCGTCTCGCGGAT
>DAOTZU010000291.1:0-17310 GCA_034433995.1 Anaerolineae bacterium | reverse complement strand
GGGCCCGTGGGTGCCTCCCTGCCCTGTGGTGGTCTCGGTGCACGATCTGACCTTTTATCGTTTCCCCCAGTGGTTTCGGCCCTTTAACTGGCGCTATCTCCAGCGCTTCACCCGGCAGACGGTGCGTCACGCCCACCATATCATCGCCTCCTCGCAACACACCCGCCAGGACCTCATCACCCTTTTGGATGTGCCGCCGGAGCGGATCTCGGTGATCCCGCTGGGCGTGGGCGAGGAGATGCGGCCCATGCAAGATACGGCGGCTCTGGCAGCCTTGCGCCACAAGCGGCAATTGCCGGAGCGGATGATCCTTTACCTGGGCACTTTGGAGCCACGCAAGAATCTCACCACCCTCCTGGAGGCCTACGCCCTCCTGCGCCGGGATCCCGGCTTCCACCATCGCTTGGTCATCGCCGGGGGCAAGGGGTGGTATTATGAGGAGATCGAGGCCACGGTGGCGCGCCTCCATCTGGGCCAGGCGGTCCTGTTCGCCGGCTATGTGCCCCAAGAGGAACTCCCTTGGTGGTATAATGCGGCCGACGTCTTTGTCTATCCTTCCCTTTATGAGGGCTTTGGCTTGCCGCCCCTGGAGGCGATGGCCTGTGGCGTGCCGGTGGTGGTCTCTGCCGCCTCCTCCCTGCCGGAGGTGGTCGGCGAGGCGGGAGTCATCGTGCCTCCGTTGGATGCCCAGGCCCTGGCCGAGGCCATCCGCGAGGTAGTGGAGGATGGTCCACGTCGCCAACGCCTCATCGCAGCGGGGCTGGCCCGGGCCCAGGCCCTCTCTTGGCGGGCCACGGCGGCCAAAACGGCCAAGCTCTATCGCCATCTGTTGACAGAGGCTCAAGGATGAAACGAGAACGCGAGCTGCGCCTGTGGCGCTATGGCAAGGTGCTCTTGGATGGGGCCTTGATCGTCCTCGCCTTCGCCATCGCTTACTGGATCCGCTACGAGCTGCAATGGATTCGCACGGTGGAGCCGGCCTATCTGGTCCCCTTCCGAGTGTACATTCCCAGCATCCTGGCGCTGACGGCGATCCTGCTGCTGGTCTATTGGCTGGAGGGCGCCTACCGTCTAAAGCGCGACGCCTTTTTCTATGACGAATTTTACCTCATTCTGCGCGGCACGGTGACCGGCATCGCCGCCATGATCGTCATCATCTTTCTGGCCACGCCCAGCTACTATTCTCGGCTGATCTTTGGTTATACCGGGATTGTGACCGTCATCCTTCTGGGCCTGAGCCGCGCCATCGAACGCGCCATCATCGGGTGGCGCCACAAGCGCGGGCTGGGGGTGGAGCGGGTGCTCATTGTGGGCGCCGGCGAGATGGGCCGTTCGGTGATGCGCGCCGTCGTCGCCTCTCCCCAACTGGGCTACCGTATCGTGGGCTTTTTGGATGATGACCCGATCAAATCGCAGACGGATATCGGGCGCTACCCTGCCCTGGGCACCACGGATAAAATCGCCGAGGTGATTGCCTCCCAAGGGATTGACCAGGTGATCATCGCCTTGCCTTGGACATGTCATGCCAAGATCCAACGGATCATGGAGCACTGCCAGCAGGCCGGGATCACGGTGCGCATCGTGCCCGACCTTTTTCAGATGACCCTCAACCGGGTCGTTGCCGATAACCTCAACGGGGTTCCACTCTTGGGGGTGCGCGAGCCCACCTTGCGCGATTGGCAGCGTGTGGCCAAGCGGCTCATGGATGTGGTCCTCGCCGGCCTCGGCCTGGTGATCTCGGCGCCTCTTTTGGCCCTCATCGCCCTCGCCATCAAGCTCGATTCGCCCGGCCCCGTGATCTTTAGGCAAACCCGCGTCGGCCGCGGCGGGGTTCCCTTTACCTGTTTCAAGTTTCGCTCCATGTTTGTGGATGCCGAGAGCAGGTTGCCCCTCCTGCATCAGCAGAACGAGGCCACCGGCCCCCTTTTCAAGATGCGCGACGACCCCCGACGGACGCGGGTGGGCCGTGTTCTGCGGCGCATGAGCCTGGACGAGCTGCCCCAGTTGTGGAATGTCCTCAAGGGCGAGATGAGCCTGGTGGGCCCGCGGCCACCTTTGCCCTCCGAGGTGGAGGCGTATGCTCCTTGGCACCTGCGCCGGCTGGAGGTCTCGCCGGGGCTCACCGGCCTTTGGCAGGTGAGCGGCCGCAGCGATCTGACCTTTGACGAGATGGTGCTCCTGGATATCTACTATATCGAGAATTGGTCGCCCGCTCTGGATCTGCGCATCCTTTTGCGCACCATCCCCACCGTCCTTTTGGGATCTGGGGCCTACTGAGGTGATCATCCGGAGCAGCGCGCAGCATCCCACGGCGGGAGCGTTGCAGAGCGTGGCATGCGTTCGCGGCGGCGCCGACCGCCGATGAGAGAGCCATAAGGGGAGGCCCTACTATGCCCACCAAGAGATCCATACAACGCGACGCCCTTGGCCGCTTTGCCCAAGAGCTGGTGCGCACGCCCAGCCTCTCCGGCCAAGAGGGGGCGGTGGCGGCGCTGGTGACCCAGGAGATGGAGCGCGTCGGCTTTGACGAGGTGCGGGTGGACCGCATGGGCAACGTCATCGGCCGCTTTGGGGCCAACCAGGGCCGAAAGCTCTTGTACGATGCCCATTTGGACACGGTGGACGTGGGCGATCCGGCGGCCTGGGCGCGCCCCCCCTTTGGCGGCGAGATCGAGAAGGGGATCCTTTACGGCCGGGGCGCGGTGGATATGAAAGGCGCGCTGGCGGCCATGATCTATGCCGTTCAGTCTCTGCGGGCCGGTGGCGTGCAATTGGCCGGCGATCTCTATGTGGTGGGCGTGGTCCAAGAGGAGCCCTGCGAAGGGCTGGCCATCCGCCACGTTATTGAAGTGGAGCAGTTGCGGCCCGATTGGGTGCTCCTGGGCGAGGCCACCAATTTACAGCTCGCCCGTGGGCAGCGGGGGCGGCTCGCCCTGCGCATGACGGTGCGCGGGCGCTCCTGCCATGCCTCCGCTCCGGAGCGTGGGGTCAATGCCATTTATGAGGCCGCCCGGTTGATCGTGGGGCTGGAGATCCTGGCCCCCAATTTGAATCACGACGCATTCCTGGGCAAGGGCAGCATCGCCGTCACCGAGATCCAGAGCGTGGCCGGGAGCCGCAACGCCATCCCCGATCTCTGCACCCTCTACATTGATCGCCGCCTGACCGCCGGCGAGACGGAGGCCAAAGCATTGGCCGAGATCAAGCGCGTCATCTCTCGTGAGGGCGCCAACGCCACCGTCGAGGTGGAGGAATACCGGGGCGTGAGTTATACCGGCTACGAGCTCCGCGGGCGCCAGCACTTGCCCTTCTGGGCCACCGCCGAGGATCACCCCTGGCTCTGCGCGGCAGCGGATGTGGTGACCGATGTGCTGGGTTTTGTGCCCCACGTGGGCAAATGGGATTTCTCCACCGACGGCGTCTACACCGCCGGCGTCGCCGGCATCCCCACCATCGGGTTCGGTCCGGGCGAGGAGCGCTACGCCCATACCACGGAGGAGCAAGTCAAGCTCCAAGACCTGGAGGCGGCGGCCCGGGTTTACGCCGAGCTGGCCGTGCGCATGTTGGGCACGCGCTAGGTGCGGTAATGGGCGTTGATATCCACATAGCGGTGGGAGAGATCACATGTCCAAACCGTCGCCCGCGCCTCCCCTTGGCCCAAGGTGATGCGGATGGGTATCTCGGCCTGGGCCAAGATCTGGCTGGCCCGCTCCTCATCCAGATGGTAGGGCGCCCCGCCGCGCACCAGCTCTAGATCGCCCAACCAAACCCCCACCCGCTCCGGCTGCAAAGGCACCCCGCTATAGCCGATGGCGCAGACGATCCGCCCCCAGTTCGCGTCTTGGCCATAGATGGCCGTCTTGACCAAAAGCGACTTGGCCACCGCCATGGCCACCTGCTTGGCGCCGGCCCGGTCGGCGGCCTCCTCCACGGTGATGGCGATGAACCGCGTCGCCCCCTCACCATCGCGGACGATGGCCTGGGCCAGATGGAGCAACACCTCGCGCAGGGCCGCGCCAAAGGCGGCGTAAAGGGGTGAGGCCTCATGGGTGATGGGCGCCAAACCGGCCGCACCGTTGGCCAAAAGGAGCACGGTATCGTTGGTGCTGGTATCGCCATCCACGGTGATCATGTTGAAACTCTCATCCACCGCCTCGCGCAGGGCTCGCTGGGCCAAGGCCGGGGAAAGCGCCACATCGGTGACGACGAGGCTCAACAAGGTGGCCATGTTGGGATGGATCATCCCCGCGCCCTTGGCCATGCCGGCGATGGTAAAATGGCCCTCTGCCGTCTGCACCCGCAGGGCGATCTCTTTGGGGCGGGTATCGGTGGTCATGATGGCCCGGGCGGCGGCATGGCCCGCCTCCACCTTGGCGCTGCGCTGGGCGGTGGCGGCGGCAATCCCGGCCAAGATGCGCTCCATGGGCAGCAACTTGCCGATAACCCCTGTGGACATGACCAGCACTGCGTCCTCAGGGAGGCCCAGGGCGGCGGCAGCAGCGACGGCGGTGGCGGCCGCGTCGCGCAGCCCCTGGTCGCCCGTGCAGGCGTTGGCGCAACCGCTGTTGATCACCACGGCCTGCACGCCGGCGGCGTTGCGCGCCAACACTTGGCGATCATAGATCACCGGCGCGGCTTGGAAAAGGTTGGTGGTAAAGACCCCCGCAGCCACACAGGGCCTCGATGCGGCCACCAAAGCCAGATCCAGGGCGCCGTTGGGCTTGAGCCCGCAGGCCACGCCGGCCGCCTCAAAACAGGGCACGCAGGTGATGCTCCCATCCTCCACAAAGCTGAACACGATCCCCTCTCCTTCATTCGGCCAGGATTCCTGGCACATAGATGAGTAGCGTCAGCGCAGCATCGCACGCCACATATACGAGAAAAGCCATAAAAAGCGATGTATACTCGCGACGCTTGATAAAGAACCAGGTGAGCAGGCCGGCCACGGCAGAGATCACCAGCGGTGTGGCGTACAGGAACGCATCGGCCAGGGCCGGCGCCAAATTGGGCGGCAAGGGGAGGGCCGCCATCCAGTTGGAGCGAAAGAGGTATTTGGTGGCGATATAAAGCAAAATGCTCACCACGAGCATCCACCGCGGGCCGCGCCGGGCCAGATCCCCTTCCACCCGAATGAACAAATACAGCGCCACCAAGATCAAGGGCACAAACACCCAGGCAAAGACGATGGGCAAAAAGCTGGCCGCCTGGGCTACCCCCCAGAGAAAATCGAAAAAGGCGTTGGCCACATCACGGCCGGTGATCCGGTTCAGCTCCGCCCGTACAGCAGGCGAGGTGCTGGCGTAAAAGACGTCATAAGCGCCAAAACCGGCGGTGTCGAGCCAGGCCAGATGCAAATGCCCCTGAGGATCCGCGAGCAAGTTGGGCCGCAGGGAGGAGCTCCGGGTCTTGCCGCTCACCTGGTATCCCTGCAGCTCCCCTTCACGCCAGACCGTGGTGACGACCTGGACGATGCTTTTCGTGCGCCCCACCAGCTCCACGGCAAAGGCGGTGAACAAGTTGGGGCCGGCGCTGGGGCCGGCACACGCCATATAGATGAACTGCGCGGGCAGGCTGGCCGCAGGCACGGTGGCCCACTGGGTCAGCGGCGGTACCTCGCTCACAGGGATATAGGCAGGATGGTTATTGGCCGGGATATTGACCTGGCGCGGGCTGCCCGCTCGCTCCGGTTGGCCGGCGGGGAAAGTGAGATAGTACGCCTCGGCCGTGGGCTGGCTCAAGCCACCGCCGCGGCGTTCCCGGGACCAAAAGATGTACACTTCTTGGCCGGCCAGGCCCAGGCTCGGCCGATGTTCCACCAGCCCGATGCCCAGGGCATAGGAGACGAGAGGGGTGGGGTTGACCAGCACCCGCCGGACGGGATCGAAAGTGGCATAGTAGATGTGAAAGCGCTCCAATCCCGTCTCCTCGTGCCAGACGAGATGGAGCGTCCCTGTGGCATCAAAGCGGCAGTTGGGATCGAACCCTAGTCGCTCCAAGGGACGGTTCTCCTCCTGCACCTCTCCTGTGGGCGAGAGCAGGAGATGGTAGAGGCCGGGGGCCGCCCCCTCTTTGGCCCCCCAAAAGATATCCAAGCTGCCATCGCCCCGCTGCGCCAGGGCGTAACTGTGGGCGGCTGCCTCTGCCAAAGAGATGGCCCTGGGCGGCGCGAGCACGGTGCCGGAGGCATCCAGGCGAGCGTGGTACAGGAAGGCCCCTTTGGTCCTCCGGTCGAGCCAGGTCAGGTGCAGCGTGCCCTCGGCGGCCGGTGCCAGCTCCACCTGGGTGGCGTTCACGATCTCGATGGGCAAACGGTTCCTGGCGACGACCCGGCCCGCCCCATCGAGATGCACCCATTGCAGGAACTCGCCCCCTTGGGCTCTGTCCTCTCCCACCCAGGCCAAATACACCTCGCCGGCGGCGCCGACCGTCATGCCGACCGGGCTGTTGATCGCCGCCTGGCCAAGCTTGATCCCGCGGCTCCAATCCGCGCTGGCCCGTTCACTCTTTTCGCTGGCGCGCTGGCAGCCCGCTGCGCTCACCAACAGAATCAGCACCCCAAGCCCCACCATCCAGCGGCGCAGGGTTCGTCTCATGCAACTCCTTCCACCCTCTCGGTGCTGGGCGGTCAGTCCTCGGCCGCCCCTTCCAAGCCAAACCCATAGGCCCATGCCCCCAAGCTCCATCTTGCCTGGCGACAAGTCTCCGGCAAGCTGCGTGAGGGCAGCGTTCGCGGGCCAAGTATAAGCCCTTGGGCAGGGCGATGCAAGCTCGGCAGAAAAAAGACCCGGCCTCCTGGGAGGCCGGGTCAGCCCATGGGGCGGGGCTTAGAGGATGATGTTCAGCAGGACATTGATCACTACCAGGATCACCCAGCCGATGACGATGGTGATGATGGCCTTCTCCGTGGGCAGGTCCAATGCTTCGCGCACGGCAAAAAAGCCAAATACCACGGCCAACACCAGGCCCAGGAGGCCGATAAAGACTCCCAGGCAAGGGATCACCGCCAACAGGCCCAGCGCCACCGGCGCGTTGGCGTAACCCAGGGTGCGGGCCATCTCCCAGAAGGTGGCCTGGCCTTGGAAGAGCTTGGTGCCGATGAACATGGTCAGCCAGCTCCAGAGCAACCAGTTCAGCAGCGCGCCGCTGATCAACGTGGCAAAGAAGGCGCCGACCGACCGTTGGGCCACCGCCGAACCGATGGCCGAGAGCAGCGAGGCCGCGAGGACGATCACCAGCGCCTCCATGTTGGCCTCTTCGTCGTGTTCGATCTCTTCCCAAACCTTGGCGTCGAACTTGACCATGCGAACCAGCCGATTCAAGATCTTTTGTAGCATCGTTTCCCCCCTTTGCGCTGAATGGTGGCGGATCCTATGTGTATTATATACGCTGGCCCCGCAAAAAGGTAGTGCAGCGCAAGGCCGTTAGGAATGGGACGGTGGGGCGATCATGCGCAAACACGCGGGGACCACCCGCACCTCGACCTGGTGCGCCTCCTCGCAGGGGAGCTCGCCATCCACATGGAGATAAAGGGGATCCTCTGAGGTGACGCAGATCTGCCGCGCCCGCAGGCTCTTCACCAGCCTGTGCCGGATATGGGAGCCGCTCATAAAGCGCGGCACCATGGCCAACATGCTGAGCTTGGGCATGGTCTCCACCACGGTCAAATCCAACTCGCCATCGTTGCAGCGCGCCGCGGGCGCCACCAGAAACGCGCCCCCCTCCCGGGGGCCGTTGGAGATGACGGTCATCAAGGTGCGTTGGTGAAAGGTCTCGTCATCGTAACGGAGCTCGATCCGCGGCGGGCGCATGGTCACAAAGATCGTCTTGAGCACCACCGGTAGATATAGGGCCATGCCGCGCAGGTACTTGAACTTGAGCCGCTCCCTGGTCACCACGCCGTCGAAGCCGATGCCCACCGCGTTGGCAAAATACTGGGTGATCTTGCCATCAATGGTCACCTGGCCCAGATCCACCAGCCGGCTGGCGCCGGCGACGATGAGCCGGCAGGCGGCCTCCAGATCCCGGGGGGCGCCGTTCATCTCGGCGAAATCGTTGCCCGAGCCGGCGGGGATGCAGCCCAGAGTCCCGGCCACCGGGCCATTGCCCGGCACCATAAGGCCGTTGACCACCTCGTGGGAGGTGCCATCGCCGCCGACGGCGACGATGATCTCGTAACCTTCCGCGCGGGCCTGGCGGGCCAAAAGCGTAGCCTCCCCCGGCGCCGTGGTGTGCACCAAATCGAAATCGGCGCCCAGGCGGGTCAGAATCTGCCGGATGATGGGCGAGGCTTGGGCGCCATAGCCGTGGCCGGCGGTGGGATTGACGATCACTTTGATCTTGGGCATCCGCATGTCCTCCTGGTATTTTTGAGCCAGAAGATATAACACATAACACCGGGTGCTCCAAGCCGTTGCGCGGCGCTAGCCGAACCTCTACGCCCCAGACCTGACAGGTCTGGCGGATCGCTTGACGCCCCAGGGTTCCAAAATAAAATGTGGGAGATAGTATCTTGGGCCCAAGCTAATCCTCTTTTTAGTTGACCGGTCGCAAAAAGGTGATGACCACAGTGGATCCGAGCGATGGGGAACTCCTTGCTGCCTGCAGCCGAGGCGAAACATGGGCCTGGGAGGCGCTGGTGGAACGCTACCAGCGGCTGGTGTACACCATCCCCTTGCGCCACGGCCTGGCTGAGGAGGACGCGGCGGATGTGTTCCAGACCGTCTTTGCCCTGCTGGTGCAACATTTGCCCACCATCCGCGAGCCCCAAGGATTGGCCAAGTGGCTCATCACCACGGCCAAACGCGAGACGTGGAACTTGATCCGCAAGCGGCAACGCGAGCCGGTCAGCGAGGATGTGGCCGCCCTGGCCCAGCTGGAACAAGGCCCAGGGAGCGACGATCCGCATGAAGCTGAGCTGTGGATCGAGCAGGCACTGCTCCGTGACGCCCTAAGACGTTTGGGGGAACGCTGCCGCAAGTTGTTGTGGCTCTTGTATTACGAGCCCGAAGAGCTGGCCTACGAAGAGATCGGCCGCAGGCTGGGGATGCCGGTGGGCAGCATCGGTCCCACCCGGGGACGGTGTTTGCACAAATTGCGCGAGATCTTGACGGCCATGGGGATGGGGTAAGGGGATGCGCATCCATCCGATCAAGCTGGAAGAGCTGGCAGAATGGCAGGAGGGGCGCCTGACGGCGGAGAGGCAGCGCGAGGTGGAGGCGCACCTCGCCGCCGGTTGCCCTCGCTGCCAGGCGGATCTGGCCTGGCTTGCGCGCATTCGCCAGGTCGCCCGCAGCGACCGCACGGTGGCGCCGCCGGAGGAGCTCGTCCGCAGGGTCAAGGCCAGTTTCCCCGCATCGGCCACGCACCCGCAAGCCTCATCCCGCGCTCCGGCCTGGGGTTGGCGGCCCCTTTGGGGGCTGGCGGCGGCGTTGCTGCTCTTGGTGGCGATCCTTGTCCCCTTGGGGCAGTATCCCGCCCTGCGCAGCCGTGAAGCGACCCTGGCTCTGCTCGCGGGCAGGGCAGAAACCCTCCCGGCGGGGGGCACCTCCTGGCAACCTTTCCAAGCGGGCCAACCCCTGCGCGAGGGCGATTCCCTGCGCCTTCAAGAGGGCCAAGCCCTGCTCACCCTCTTTGAGGGGACCGCGTTGGAGCTGGGCCCCGGCGCCGAGATCACCCTGAACACCTTGCGTTCGTCCCTTTGGGGCGCGCCCTATCAGATTCTCATCGAGCAACACCAGAGCTATGCCCTCTATGATGTGGCGGCGCTCTCGGCCCGTTCGTCCTTCGAGGTGCGCTCGCCCACGGTGCATATCGCCGTCCACGGCACCACCTTTGCCGTGTTGGTGGAGGATGCCGAGACGCGGGTGACGGTGTTGGACGGGGCAGTGCAGTTGATCAGCGCCCAAGAGACGGTGATGCTGGCTCCGCTGGAGGAGGCCCTGGTGCCCGCCGGCGGCGCCGTGACCCTGCTGCCCACCTTGGTGCCCACGGCCACGCCCTCGCCGGCGGCCGACGCCGTGCCGAGCGCGACCCGGCCCCGCAAGGGGCTGCCCACGGCCACCCGCACGCTGCGCCCCATCCCCTCACCACGCCCCACAGGGACGCCGCAGCCCAGTGGCCGGGCCACCGAGCTGGCCACATTGCAGCCCACACCGGCCGGCGAGGAACGGGAAACGCGGAGGCCGACGCCGGGGGCATTGGCCACGCTCCGCCCCACTGCCCTGCCGGAGGTGACTTGCACGCCGCCTCCTACGCCAGAGGCCACCGCGCCGCCCATCACGCCTCCGGCCACGACTCCCGGCGCCACACCCAGCGCCATCGCCGAGACGCCTTGGCCCAGCCGCACGTGGGAGCTGGTCCGTTTCGGCGGCATCTTGCAAAGCTTTCCGCCCGCGCAGCGGGGCGCTTGGGTCATCGGCGGGCAGACGGTGTTGGTGACGGCGCAGACGCGCATCGTGGGCACGCCGGAGGTGGGACGCTGGGCGAACGTGGAGGCCGTGCGCGGGCCGGAGGGGAATCTCTTGGCCCTGCGCATCGGCATCCAAGAGCCGGCCAGGACGCCCACGCCCCAACCCACGGGAATGCCCACCTCACAACCTCTGGAGACGCCCACCCCTCCGCCGCCCAGCCGCACGCCAGAAATCATCCGCTTTGGGGGCATCATCCAGCATCTGCCCGCCGGACGGCTCGGCACTTGGGTCATTGGCGGGCGGGCGGTCACCGTGACGGCGCGCACCGAGGTTCGCGGCCAACCTGCCCTCGGCCGCAAGGCGGGGGTGAAGGCGGTGCGCGGGCCCAACGATGCCCTCTATGCCATCGTGATCGTCGTGGAGGCGGTGGAGCAGCCCCTTCCTACGGCCACGCCCACGCCTTCGACCGGCGAGCGGGCCACGCCTCCGCCGCCCTCTGAGGAGCCCGCCCCCTCACCCACGGCGGCGCCTCCTTGGTCGCCCCTGCCCACCCGCACGCCCCGACGCCAAGGTTAGCCCCCAGCCCCCTTGGGCCGGCTGCCCGTTGCGCCGAGCTAGCCTTCGAACAGGTTCATGCTCAAGTAACGCTGGCCGGTATCCGGCAGGATCACCACGATCACCTTGCCGGCGTTTTCGGGGCGCGCTGCCACCTGCAAGGCGGCATGGGCCGCCGCACCGGAGGAGATGCCCACCAGGATGCCCTCCTCCCGCGCCAGGCGACGCGCCGTGCCAAAGGCGGCCTCCTCGCTGACCTTGATGATCTCGTCCACCAGGTCCAGGCGCAGCACGTCGGGCACGAACCCGGCGCCGATCCCCTGGATCCGGTGCGGGCCGGGCTTCCCGCCCGAGAGGACGGGCGAGCCCTCCGGCTCCACGGCGATGGCCCGGAAGCTGGGCTTGCGCGCCTTGATCACCTCGGCCCCCCCGGTGATGGTGCCCCCCGTGCCCACCCCCGCCACGAGGATATCCACCCGCCCGTCGGTGTCCTCCCAGATCTCCACGGCGGTGGTCTCGCGATGAATCTGCGGGTTGGCCGGATTCTTGAATTGCTGGGGCATAAAGCTATTGGGAATGATCTCGAGCAATTCTTCGGCCTTGCGAATGGCGCCTCGCATCCCCTCGCTACCGGGCGTCAACACCAGCTCCGCGCCGAAAGCCTTGAGGAGGCTGCGGCGCTCCACGCTCATGGTCTCGGGCATGGTCAAGATGAGCCGGTAGCCTCGGGCCGCGGCCACCAGGGCCAGGGCGATGCCCGTGTTGCCGCTGGTGGGCTCGATGATGGTCGTCCCGGGGCCGATCTTGCCCTCTTTTTCGGCGGCCACGATCATGCTCAACCCGATGCGATCCTTGACGCTGGCCCCCGGGTTAAAAGCCTCCACCTTGGCCAAGACCTCGGCCCCCAAGCCCGCGGCCACGCGGTTCAGGCGCACTAGCGGCGTGCGGCCGATGGTTGCGGTGATATCCGGATAGATTCTGCCCATTGTCTTCGCTCCTTGTTAGATGATGTACATACCACCATCCGGCAGACGTTGTTGGCCGCGGGCCACTAGGTCAGCCAGAGTGGTTTTCTCCAGGACTTGAAGCGCAGCCGCATACATTTCGGCCCAAATCTCTTGGGTCACGCAGGTGGTCCAGCGCTCACACAGGGTGGGATCCTGGGTGCAGGGGACAAACGCCTCCGGGCCCTCCAACACATCCCAAACTTCGCGCAAGGTGATCTTGTCTGGCGGCCTGGCCAGGCGGTAGCCCCCCTGGGGGCCACGCTGGCTTTGCACCAAGCCCGCATTGCGCAGCATGGCCAAGAGGGCCTCCAGGTACTTCTCCGAGATCCCTTGGGCCGCGGCGATCTGGCCGAGGCTGAGGGCGCCCTGCTCATGGTGTAGGGCCAACTCTAGCAGGGCGCGGGTGCCATAGCGCATCTTGGTATTGAGCTTCATCATAACCTATTTATTCTATAGGATATATAGATTATACACCCAAATGGATCATTTGTCAAATCGGGCTTGGCGAAGCTCGCAATCGTGGCCTTGCCCGCCGTCGGATGGAATCCGACGGCTCCGCCTGCCAAGCCCGCAACGCGGGCTTTTCATCCGCAGACGTCGGTTTCCAACCGACGTCTGCTCTGCATTTCTCGCCACCCTCCTTACCAGGTGATTTGACAAAGGTGCCACGTTAAGCCATAGTAAACCCCGTGCATCACCCCTTGGCGGTAAGCTCGACCCTGGCCCGGGTGCATGGAGATCGACGGAGGAAAAAGATGGCCGAAAAGTTCCTTTTGCCCAAAATGACCTCCAGCATGAAGGAGGGCACCATCCTGGAGTGGCTCAAAAAGGAAGGCGAACGCATCGTCCAGGGGGAGCCCATCGTGCAGGTGGAGACCGATAAGGCGGTGCAAGAGCTCGAAGCGCCGATATCGGGCATCTTGGTGCGCATCTTGCAGCGCAAGGGCAAGGTGCCGGTGGATACCGTCTTGGCCCTCATCGAGCCAGAGTGATTCCCCGACCTTGCGCGCTTGCGTAAAATTTTTCTTGACCATCTCTGCTATCTGTGCTATGATAAATGCAATGCGATAAAATTCACCAGGCCCTCTAGGACGGACTGGAGAGCCAGAACATGCCAAGGAGGTCGTTGGGGTGAAGGGCAGCGCCCTATGGGGGGATACGGCGCTTGTGGTAGTGTTTCTGCTCTCCATCCTCGTGGCGGGTTGCCAGCGGGCCAAGCCCCCACGTCCCTTGGCACAGCCCAGCGGGGAGCCGCCCCTGCTGGCGGCCGAGTTCTCGGCCCACACGGCCACGCCCGGCGCAACCGTGGCCAGCGCCCTCCAAGAGGCCTATCCCGCGCCTTCTGCTTCAGCCACCCTGAGCCCAACCGCTGTCCCGCCCAGCCCCACGGCCACAGCCACCCTTGAGCCCACCTTCACGCCCACGCCGGTGCCGGCAGGGGAGATCACCCATGTGGTGCAGCCCGGAGATACTTTGCTCTCCATTGCGGCGCGCTACGGCAGCACATTGGCGGCCATCATGAACCGCAACGGCCTGCGCGATCCGCACCTGCTCCGGGTGGGGCAGGTGCTTATCGTCCCCGTGGGCGGCGCCTTGGCCGAGACGCCTCCGCCGGGGACCGTCCAACACATCGTCAAGGCCGGGGAGACGCTGGCGCAGTTGGCCCGGCTCTACCGCACCACCACCGCCGCGATCCGCAGCGCGAACCCTGGCCTGCAAGATCCAGACCATCTCACCGTGGGCACGGTGCTCACCATCACCATCGGCACAGAGCCGCCTGTGCGCACCCATGTGGTGCGGCGCGGCGAGAGCCTGGCCAGCATCGCCCGGCGCTACGGCGTGAGCCTGCAGGCCTTGGTGCAGGCCAATGGCTTGGTGGATCCCAATCAGCTGCGGGTGGGGCAGGTGTTGGTCATTCCCTAAAAGAACGAGCAGACGCAACTGGATTTTCCAACATCGAGGTAATGCGAGTGCAGACCAGGAGGCAAAAACGGGCCCAAGACGCTTGACGGATGCATCCATGCGGTTATAATGGGCGCGGTTGCGTCGGCGGAGCTTGTTTTTTTCCAACACCCTGTCGAGGGCCCGTGGGAGAACTTGTCAGGCGCCGCCGGGCACAAGCGCCACCAGGGTTGGCACAGAGAGGGGGTGAGAGCGGCATCTGAACCTGGCCTTGTGGTGTTCCAAGATCCCACATACAAGCATTGAGGAGGAAAGATGTTACGGAACAAGTATCTCGTTTGGTTCGTGACCATCGTCATGATCGCAGCGGTGGTGCTCAGCGGCTGCGCCAAGGGGCAAGCCCTGGCCAAGCAGATCAACCTGAACCTGGGCACCGAACCCCCCACCGTTGACCCGGCTCTGGCCACCGATACCACCTCGGTGCAGTGCGATGAGCTCCTCTTCCTGGGCCTGACGGATTACGACGACAAGACCCTGGAAGTGATCCCCGAACTAGCCACCGAGTGGAAGGTCTCTGCCGATGGCCTCGTCTGGACCTTCAAGATGCGCAAGGACGCAGAATGGGTGCAATATGACCCGGCCACCAAGAAGGTCACCAAGAAGGGCAAGGTCACGGCCCACGATGTCGTCTATGGCGTCAAGCGCACTATCAATCCCGAGACCGCTTCCGACTATGCCTATGTGGATTACATTATCAAGGGCGCCAAGGAAGTGAACACGGGCGAGGAAAAGAACCTGGACACCATCGGCGTGCGGGCCGTGGACGATTACACCGTCGAGTTCACCCTCACCCAGCCCGCCGGGTACTTCCCGGGCATCGCCGGCATGTGGGTCAACCGCCCGCAGCCCAAGGCCGCCATCGAGCAATTTGGCGACAAGTGGACCGAGCCGGGGAACATCTGGACCAACGGTCCCTATATGCTCCAGACTTGGGAGCATGAGAGCAAGATGGTCATGGTCAAGAACCCGCAATATTATGGGGCCAAGGATGTGTCCATCGAGACCATCAACTGGGTGATGGTGACCGAGGACTCTACCGCCTTTGCCATGTACGAGAACGGCGAGCTGGATGTGGCGGCACCGCCATTGGACGACATGGACCGGGTGAAGAAGGATCCCGTCCTCTCCAAGGAGCTGTACATCGCTCCCCACCTGTGCACCTACTACTATGGTTTTAATACCACCAAGCCGCCTTTCGATAACGCCAAGGTGCGCAAGGCCTTCTCCATGGCCATTGATCGCCAAAAGCTGATCGACACGGTGCTCAAGGGCGAGCAAAAGCCCGCCAAGAGCTTTGCCTGCCCGGGCATCTTTGGCAGCGTGGCGGAGGATCCCAACTTTAAGGGCGTCACCTTCGATCCGGCCGGCGCCAAGGCGCTCCTGGCCGAGGCCGGTTATCCGGACGGCAAGGGCCTGCCCAAGATCACCCTCATGTTCAACACCTCCGAGGGCCACAAGAAGATCGCCGAGTTCATCCAGCAAAGCTGGAAGGACAACCTGGGGGTGACGGTGGAATTGGCCAACCAAGAGTGGAAGGTCTACTTGAAGACCGTGACCGAGGACGCCCCGCAGATCTACCGCATGGGCTGGTGCGCCGACTATCCCGACCAGAACAACTGGGTGCGGGAGAACTTTCACATCACCGATAGCGCCAACAACCCGAAGTGGGCCGGCCCTGCGGCGGAGAAATTCTCCCAGCTCTGCGAGCAGGCCGCCGCGGCCTCCGATCCTGCCCAGCGGAAAAAGCTCTACTTTGAGGCAGAAAAGATCCTGGTGGAAGATGAGGCCGTCATCGCCCCCATCTACTACTATACCCGCGTGGTCTGCACCAAGCCCTATGTCCAGCGCACCTATGCGCCCATGGGCGGCGAGCACATTGACAAGTGGAAGGTTTTGGCTCACTAAGCCCTGAACCCTCCGCGCCACAGCCACGTAGCCGCAAGGCTACGTGGCTGTACATATTTTATGTAGATAGACAAATTCGTAGTATAATTATCCGATGTGTTGACCGCCCTTGCCATCCAACGCGCCTTAGGGCATCTAGGTGGGATGGCAAGATGGTCTTGCCCAAGCCTAGTTAAATTGGAGGTCAAGCCATAACTGCCCATGGGAAGATACATCGTTCGTCGTCTTCTGTGGATGATCCTTGTGCTTTTTGTCATCTCCATCATCACCTTTGCCCTGGCCCATGCCGTCCCGGGCGGGCCCTTTGACCGGGAGAAACGTCTTCCCGCTGAAATCATCGCCAACCTGAACAAGTATTATGGCCTCGACCAGCCCCTATGGAAGCAATACACCGATTATATGGGCTTCACCCGTAACCCCGCCGGCGAGTTTCACGGCGTGTTGCAGGGCAAGTTCGGGCCCTCGTATGCCTCGCGGAGCCGCACGGTGAACGATATCTTTCGGGCCCATCTCCCCGTCTCGGCCATGTTGGGGTTGGTGGCGCTGCTCATCGCCGTCGGTCTGGGGGTGCCTCTGGGAGTCGTGGCCGCCCTCAAGCAGAACAGTCCGTGGGATTATTTCGGCATGGCGGTGGCCATCTTTGGCGTCTCGGTGCCGCCGGTAGTCTTGGGGCCGCTGTTTATCTTTGTCTTTGCCCTTACGTTGGGTTGGTTCCCCGTGGCCGGTTGGGGCCGGCTGGACCAGATGGTCATGCCCGCCGTTACGTTGGGCTTGGGCTCCTCGGCCATCATCGCCCGCCTGACCCGAGCCAGCATGTTGCAAGTGATCCGCGAGGATTACATCCGCACCGCCCGGGCCAAGGGCCTGAGCGAGCGGGTGGTGATGGTGCGCCATGCTCTGAAAAATGCCTTTATCCCCGTGGCCACGGTTTTGGGCCCCATGTTCGCCGCCTTGGTCACCGGCACCTTTGTGGTGGAGCAAGTGTACGCCATCCCCGGCATGGGCAAGTACTTTATCACCAGCATCACCAACCGGGATTATCCCGTGGTGATGGGCACCGTGCTGCTCTATGCGGTTTTCCTGGTGTTGGCGAACCTGGTGGTGGATATCACCTACGCCTTGCTCGATCCCCGCATCCGTTATACCTGATGGCAGGAGTATCCCCTTCGATGAACAAGCGAGAACGCGCTGCACAGCTCTTGGCCGATGGCACCCCCGCAGAGGGCGAGGGCCAGCAAAAGGTGACCAATCTCTGGGCCGATGCCTGGCGGCGGTTGATCCGCAACCGGGCGGCCATGGTGGGCCTGATCATCATCGTGCTCTTGATCTTGGTCGCCATCTTTGCCGAGCGGATCGCCCCCTATGGCTATGCCCAAGGCGATTCCAACGATAACTATGCCATGCCCCTGTGGCTCACCAAGGTGCTGCCGGGAAATATCGGAAACTATGCCCGCATCAGCGATAAATATCCC
>DAOTZU010000290.1:0-12703 GCA_034433995.1 Anaerolineae bacterium | reverse complement strand
GGGTAGCGCGGCGGCCGCCCTTGGAAGACGTCCAGCACCTGCTGGGCCACCTGGATGGCAGCCTCATCCTGCGCCTCGATGGTAGAGGCGCCCAAGTGGGGTGTGAGCACCAAGTTGGGGCAAGCGCGCAGGGCCGGGTTCACCTGGGGTTCGTGCGGAAACACATCCAGCGCTGCCCCCGCCAGCCGTCCCGTGGTGAGGGCCTCGATCAGCGCCTCCTCCACCACCAGGTCGCCGCGGGCACAGTTGATGAGATAGGCGCCGGGCTTCATCAGGGCCAGCTCGCGGGCGCCGATCATCCCCCGGGTGCGCTCGTTGGAGGGCGCGTGGAGGGAGACGTAATCTGCCCTGGTCAACAGCTCCTCCAGCGGCACCAAGGCCACCTGGAGCTGGGCCGCCCGCTCCGGCGAGACGAACGGGTCGTAGGCCAACAGGCGCATCTCCATCGCCCTGGCCCGCGCCGCCACCGCCGAACCGACCCGCCCCAGCCCCACCAGCCCCAAAACCTTGTCGCGCAGCTCGGTGCCGGCAAGTTCCTTCTTGAGCCAGAGGCCCTGGTGCATGGTCGCGTCGGCCCGGCAGAGGTGGCGCGCCAGGCAGAGCATCAGGCCGATGGTGTGTTCGGCCACGGCCACGGTGTTGCTATCGGGGGCATTGACCACCAGGATGCCCCGGCGCGTGGCGGCGTCCAGGTCAATGTTATCCACGCCGGCCCCCGCCCGGCCCACCACCTGCAAGTTCTTGCCGGCGGCCAGCACCTCCGCCGTGACCTTGGTAGCGCTGCGTACGATCAGGGCATCGTAAGCGCCGATGCAGCGCAGCAGCTCCTCCGGGCTCAGCTTATCATAGGCCGTAACCTCGCATGTCTCTTGCAAAAGCTTGAGCCCCGCCGGCGAAAAAGGTTCGGCCACCAGCACTTTTTTGGTCATCACGCCCTCGTGGACACGGGATGAACGCTCCTGCGGCTGGGGAACAGGGGCCGGGGCGGCCCCTGTTCCCCAGCGCAGTGGCGTTTAGAGCTTGGGCGCCGGCACTTCAGGTAGCTCGGCCAGGGCCTCGCGGATCTTTTCCTCCGGATAGGCATAATCTTGCAGCTTTCCGGCCAGATAAGACTCGTAGCCCGCCAGGTCGAAATGGCCGTGGCCGCTGAAGGCCAGCAAGATGGCCTTGGATTCGCCCGTCTCTTTGCATTTCAACGCCTCGTCAATGGTGGCGCGGATGGCGTGAGCCGTCTCCGGAGCGGGGATAAAGCCCTCTGTCCGGGCAAAGAGCACCGCAGCCTCAAAGACCTCGTTCTGGTAATAGGCCCTGGATTCGATGATCCCCTTCTTGATGAGAAAAGAGATCAACGGGGCCATGCCGTGGTAGCGCAACCCCCCAGCGTGAATGCCGGCGGGCATAAAATTATGGCCGATGGTGTACATCGGCGCGATGGGCGCCATTTTGGCCGTGTCGCCATAGTCGTAGGCATAGACGCCCTTGGTGGTGTGAGGACAGGCCATGGCCTCGCAGGCGATGAAGCGGGTATCCTTCTTGCCCGCCAGCCGCTCGCGCACAAAGGGGAAACTGGCCCCACCATAGTTGGAGCCACCGCCGATGCAGCCGATGACGATATCCGGATAATCGCCGGCCTTGGCCATCTGAAGCAGCGCCTCTTCCCCGATGATGGTTTGGTGCAGCAGCACATGGTTGAGGACACTGCCCAAGGTGTAGCGGGTGTCGTCATGGGTGGCGGCGTCCTCCACCGCCTCGCTGATGGCGATGCCCAGAGAACCCAAGGATTCCGGATCTCGGGCCAACACTTGGCGGCCGAAATTGGTATCCGGGCTGGGGCTGGGCACCACCTTCGCCCCCCATGTCTCCATGAGGATGCGGCGATAGGGTTTTTGCATGTAGCTCACCTTGACCATGTACACCTTGCATTCCAGGCCAAAGAACTGGCAGGCCATGGCCAAAGCGCTGCCCCACTGGCCGGCGCCGGTCTCGGTCACCAACCGCTTCACGCCAGCCTTTTTGTTGTAATAGGCCTGGGCGACGGCGGTATTGGGCTTGTGGCTGCCCGCCGGGCTGACGCCTTCGTTCTTGTAATAGATCCGCGCCGGCGTGCCCAAGGCCTTTTCCAGGCGCACCGCCCGATACAGCGGGCTGGGCCTCCAGATGCGGTAGACATCCAGCACCTCGCCGGGGATATCAATGTAGCGTTGGGTGCTGAACTCTTGCTCATCCAACGCCTCGGGGAAGAGGGGCGGCGGCAGCCGGGTGGGCTCCTTGGTCACCGGATGCAGCAGGGGCGGCAAGGGCTCGGGCAGGTCCGCCTGGATATTGTACCAGACGGTGGGCATCTCTTTTTCGCTGAGCAAGAACTTGGTCTCCATGGTCCTCTTGATCCTTTCTAATAAGATTTTACGGCCCAATCACGGATGCGTCCTTGAACGTTGGCGATCGTTTCTCCTCCTTCCCTTGGGGTGAGCAAAACAAAAAGGCCCTCGTCCCCAGGGACGAGAGCCTCAACTCCCGTGGTGCCACCCTCTTTAGGCTGACCCTTTAAACGAAAACCCCCGTCGTGATGACGGGAGATGGTTGGCCAGCCTCACTCTTTGCAGATACGGGACCGCGCCCCGCGATGGGCGCCCGATCCGATACCTTCTGCCCTGATAACGGTGGCGACTCCGGCGCCCCCTACTGCCGTTCAGGGTTCGGTGACGCAACTCCCAGGCCCATTCCCCCTCCGCGCCGGTACCGGGCTTGCACCTATCCCCGGCTCTCTAGACCCCGCTTTGAGAGGTACTCTTCCTGATCAACATCTTTGAGCTAATAGCTTGAATATACTATAGCACAAGCGCGAGCATTTGTCAAAAAATCTACGCGTTTAGCCAGCGCTTTGACGTCCGCGCCGAGAGGACTATACTTGGCCCAAGAGTCAACGGTGTGCTCTTGCCCCACAGCCGGGTTAGCCTGTCTGTGGGGTTTGCTGTCTCTAGTCTGGGGCGTGGTGAAGGAGAGGTGCCATGATCGTCGAGATGCGTCGGGGGGCCACCCAGGAACAAATTCAGGCCGTCATCGCCCGGGCGGAAAAGTTTGGTTTTCAGACCCAGCTGAACATTGGCACGGACAAGGTCGTTGTGGCCATCCTGGGCAGCGAGACGGGGCGGGTGCCCACCGAAGTCTTTGCCGTCTTGGAGGGGGTGGAATCGGTCACCCGGATCATGCGCCCCTACAAGCTGGCCTCCCGGGATTTCAAGACCGAGCCGACCCTGGTGCGCATCGGGGAGGACATTGTGGTGGGCGGCCGGCAGATCGTGGTCATGGCCGGGCCGTGTTCTGTCGAATCCCATGAGCAGCTTTTGGCGACGGCCCAACACGTCACCCGGGTGGGAGCCAAGGTGGTACGCGGAGGCGCCTTCAAGCCGCGCACCTCGCCCTTTAGCTTCCAGGGGCTGGGGCCGGAGGGGCTGGAGATCTTGGGGCGGGTGCGCGAGGAGCTGGGCGTGCCCGTGGTCTCGGAGATCACCGAGCCCCATTTCCTGGATGTGATGGTCAACTATGTGGATGTGTTGCAGATCGGCGCGCGCAACATGCAGAATTATCCCCTGCTGCGGGCCGTGGGGCGCAGCGGGCGGCCCTGCATCCTCAAGCGTGGCCTGGCCTCCACCGTGACGGAATGGCTCCAGGCGGCGGATTATCTCCTCTCCTCCGGTAGCGCCCAGGTGATCCTTTGCGAACGGGGCATCCGCACCTTTGAGGATAGCACCCGTTTCACCCTGGATATCGCCTCCATCGGCGTCATCAAGCGGAACTCGCACCTGCCCATCATGGTGGACCCCAGCCACGCCGCCGGCCATTACGCCCTGGTGCCCACCTTGGCCAAGGCCGCCGTGGCGGCGGGGGCCGACGGCTTGATCATCGAGGTGCATCCTGATCCGGTGAACGCCCTCTCCGACGGCCTGCAGAGCCTCACCTTCAGCGATTTTGAGCGCCTGATGGGGGAGCTGAAACTCATCGCCGCCGCTGTGGGGCGCTGGATCTAGAACGCGAGCTGCGTCCCCGCAGGGCAGGAATGCACCCGCTGGCCCAGGGCCTGGTACAGCGCCAAGAAGGCCTTTTCGCCTGTGCAATGGTTGAGATATATATCCGGCGGGCCCTCGGCGCGCAAGAGGGCGACGATGGCCGCCAATTCCGCCGCGTCGGCCGAGGTCAGATGGGTGCCGCCGACGATGGCCCGCAGGGGGCCATGGCCCAGGGCGCGAACCGCGGCCAAGGTATTGCGCAGCCCGGCATGGCAACAGCCGCAGAGCAACACCCAGCCCTCGTTGGTCTGAAGCACAAGGGAGAGATCATCCTCATACCGATCGGGCACCAGCTCTCCTGAGCGCCCCTGAAGATGATGGGCGCTGGCTCCTTGGGGATGGGGACGCGGCTGGATGCTTCCGCTGGTCCACACACCGGGGACGATCTCCTGGGGCGCCTCGGCCAGCTGCAGAGAGGCGCGCCGCTCCAACTCCTCCCGCGGCCAGGCCAGGCCGATGGCGCGTAGCTCCGCCCCCCGCCGGCTGTAGCGCGGCGTCAAGAGGGCGCTATGCCCATAGAGGGCCAGGCCCGGCCGCCTCTCCAACACGCTCAGCAGGCCGCCGGTGTGGTCGTAATGGGCATGGCTCAAAGCGATGGCCGCCAAGGGCACATCCTGCAAGCCCAAGGCCTCCCAATTATGCCAGAGCACCGTCCCGCTCTGGCCCGTATCCCAAAGGACGTTGCCGCCCTCGGTCTCGATCAGGAACGCCAGGCCATGCTCGCCCCAAAGGGACGAGCCGGCCTGGACACAGTTATCCACCAGACAAGTCAACCGCATGGCGCCCCTCCCTTGGGTCACCGCTGCAACCGCACCTCGCGCCCCTCCGCCGCCGAAAGATAGATGGCATCCAGGATGCGCATCAGCTCCACGCCGTTCTCGGCGCTGGCCTCGGGCGGGCAATCGGTGAGGATGCAATCCACAAAGTGTTCCACCGCCGAAGGGCATTCCTTGGGGAAAACCCGCGGGTTCACCTCGCTATAGGCGCCGGCGATATGGCGCAAGGCCACGGCCTCGAACTCGTACCCTTCGCCCCTGTTGCGTTGGATGGCCGCCCCCTCGGTGCCATAGATGGCGGTGAGCATCTCCTCCTGCTTCTCCGTGCCGCCGGCCCAGCTCACCTCCAGGTTCAAGGTGGCGCCGTTATCCAGGCGGATCAAGGCGGTGGCCAGGTCTTCCACGTCGTACTGGGCCTGCTGCTCCTGGGCCAGGCGAGCGCCCAAGAGGTTGTGGGTGGCGGCGCTCACCGAGAGGGCCTTGGGATAGCCCATCAACCACAGGGCCAGGTCCAGCCGGTGGACGCCCAGGTCGATCAGCGGGCCGCCGCCGGAGAACTTTTTAATACCGAACCAGCCGCCCAACTTGGGGATGCCCCGCAGCCGCAGCCAGCGGGTGCGGGCGTAATAGATCTGGCCCAGGTTGCCCTCGTCCACATAGCGCTTGAGGAAACGCGAGGGCGGGCTGAAGCGATAGTTGAAATGGATCATCAGCTTTTTGCCCGTCTCCCGCGAGACGCGCAACATCTCCTCCGCCTGTTGGGCGTTGAGGGCCATGGGCTTTTCGCAGAGGACGTGCAGCCCCGCCCGCAGCGCGGCGATGGTCACCTCGGCGTGGAGATAATTGGGCAGCGCCACGCTGACCGCGTCCAGCCCCCCCTGGGCCAACATCTCCTCGTAATGTGTGTAGGCCTTGGCTTGGGGATAGAGGCCCTGATATTCCGCCAGCAGGGCCTCGTTGAGGTCACAAATGGCGGCGATCTTGGCCTTGGGAGTCGCCGCGTAGGCCCGCAGATGATGCCGCCCCATGCCCAACCCGATCACACCCACTTGCACTTGCATGTCTTGCTCCCGCTGATAGAATAAGATCACCAATAGCCGCCCATTTACCACAATGTATGGTTTTTGGCAAACGTAGTGCGACGTGAAGGGCGCTCGACGATGAAATATGCGCTGATTCTCCTCCTGCTCCTCTTGGGTAGCTGTTCCTCCGCGGCTTGGAGAACAAGCGTGGCTGGCGTGACTTCTTTGCCGCCGTCCGAAGGCGTATCGCCCCTTCCTCCATGGCCCGGAACGGCCCAACCAGCACTACAAGGTACTTGGGAAAAACAATTCGATAACCATGGAAATGCCGATATGGCGTGGGCTATTGTGGAGACGCCTGAGGGCGACTTGGTCGCTGTCGGCATCACAGGGCCAACCCCTTGTCAATTGGGCTGCAATTGGGATGGATGGGTGATAAAAACTGATGCCCAGGGCCACCTACTCTGGACCCGCCAATACGGCGGCAACGGGGCTGACTTGTTGACCTCTGTGATCCTCAGTGGACATGACTATGTGATGACGGGCAGCAAATATGTTTTCCCTTATGCCAGGCAGGCCTGGCTGTTAAAGATCACTCCAGATGGCAACCTGCTGTGGGAAAAAACATTCGGCGGAGAGCAAGACGACAGCGGGACGGACTTGATCGCTATCCCTCAGGGAGGATGGTTCATGATCGGCCAGACAAAATCGTTCGGCAGCCGGAATGGCGGGGCGGACGTGTGGCTGGTAAGGCTAGACGCGAACGGCAACACCGTGTGGAGCCAAACATACGATCTCGGCGGCGAGGACATGGGTACCTCCCTTGCGCCGTTTCAACGTGATAGCTACATCATCACCGCCATTACCTGTACAGGCAATTGTGGAGAGTTGCTCCAGCAAGGGTTTGCCAGCTACTTGGTGATAGATTCCACCGGCAAGGTTCTCAAAACACAGACCTTCACTGAAGGCAAGAAGAATAAATTCATGAAAATCAAACCTACCGAGGACGGAGGAGCAGTCATCGTTGGAGCAACAAGCGCCAGGGAAAAGTTCCCCAGTGAAGACACTTGGCTGGTGAAATTGGACGCAAACGCGAATATCTCCTGGATGAAAATCCTTGAGAGCTATGGGGCCTACGATGGCGGCCTCGATATCGTTCAGACACCGGACGGGGGTTATGTCATAGCCGCCTACTCCCAGATTTACCAAACCCCTTCCATGAATTATGACAATTTCTGGATGCTACGCCTGAGCGACAAAGGCGACGTCTTGTGGACGCGACTATGGGGTGGGCCTCACAATGATGATGCCCGAGCGCTCACCCCGACTCTCGATGGCGGATTTGTCCTCGCTGGTTTCCGTGATGCCGTTTCCTGGCCTTTGGACGAAATTCCTGGCCCCGCCGATTTCTATCTCGTGAAAACCACGGCCAACGCTCAAAGGACTTTTCTACCCCTCGGGTTCGGGGATACCCACTGACGCCCTGCAGAGAAAAATCATTGTGCCCGGCATAGGCGAGGAGTTGCTGCGACCCAAGCACCACCATATCACGCCCGCCCTGCAACTCAGGCCAAGGCCTGGCAGATCACCCGCCCCTCCGCCTGGGCGGGCATGGGCCAGCCCAGCAGGTGGCAGAGGGTGGGCGCCACATCCCAGTGATGCACCACAGCCCTCAGGCGCGTTCCCTGGCGCAGGCCTGGCCCGGCCAGCAAGAGCAGCGAACGGATATCCCCCGTGGGGCTGGAGGCGGTGGGGATCTGGCAGGCGTGGACGCCGCCGATATAGCCCCCCACCCGGCCGCTGACGCCCCAGATCACATCGCCGATGCGGTCCCCGCTCAGGCCCACCAGCGCGGCATCGGCGCGGCGCAGCGCCAGGGCCACGCTCCTCCCGCCTCCGTCAGCGCGGGCATCATAAAGGGCGGCGATGATCTCCTCCACCGTGCGCTCGTAATCTTGCGGCGCCACAATGCCCCTCGGTTCGCGGCCCTTGAGGTTCACATAGATGTGCACCGAGCCAAAGGGCACGGCGCGGGTCTCCTCCCAGACGATCTCCTCGCCCTGCCCTTCGGCCAGGGGTCGGGTCACCAACAGGCCCGCCCGCTTCAGTGCCTCGGCCGGACGAAAGAGGCCGGTGTACCCCACCGAACCGTGGTCGGAGGCCAAGACCACCACCGTCTCCGGGCCGGCGTGCTCCACCAGGCGGCCCACAAACTCATCCACCAAGGCGTAAGCCTGGCGTTCCATGGCGATCGCCTTGGCGCGCGCCCCCTCATCGCCGGTCAGACCTTCGATGAGGTTGCGGTACTTGTGGTTGATGGTATCTATCATCACCGTATAGCCGACGGTGACGGCACACGGGGACAGTTCCCAGGCGCGTTGGATGGCCGAGGCCTGCCAATTCAGATTCAAGCGTTCGATCTCCAGATAAGTCTCGTCATCCAACGCGCCGGAGCCGAAATAGCCCGCGTGGCTCGAAAAAGTCGCCACCTCGTCTATCCCCTGGAGCGCCTCCGCCAGGGCGGGATCGTTCACGGCGGGGCGGAAGTCGGCCAGAGGAGTGAAAAAGATGCTGAGGGTCTCCGATGCGGCATCCGCCTCCAAGACCTTGACGCGATAGCGGAAGGTGTGCGGGCCGTGGTCGGTATCCAGCGTGCGCTGAAGCACGCCGCTCCATGTGCCTGCCTCCAGCGCAGCCACCGGCCCGGGCGCGCCCAGATCGTCCCAGAGCAACGCCCGCTGGCCCTCCAACTGGACGAACCAGGAGAAGGGCGCCACCCGCCAGAGGCTATTCTTCGGTTCAACGCTCAGGCGCAGCAGCCGTTGCGTGCCCTGGGAGGCTTGCGGGGCGGAGCCTGGGCGAGGCCCCTGCCATTGGCCGCTGGCCGGGGTGAGCTCCAACCATGCCAAGCGCGGATCCGGTCTGGCTGTGGAAAAGAGCTGACATTCCACACCGTAGACGCCCACCTCCTGGTTCACGCCCTCTGGCGTATATTCCAGGGCCGTGCAACTGGTGCCATTGACCTGCCACACGTGGGCGCTGCGGGCGGGGCCAGAGGTGGGATAGTGCACGATGAGGGACCTTTGGCCCGCCCTGGCCGCCGCCTCCCAGAAGCGTTCGGCGCGGCAGGTCTCGGAGCGGTAGGACCAGCGATAGGCGGTCAAAAGTTGGCCGGGCACGGGCAGATGTTGGCAGGTGACGCCGTGGGTCCCGGGCGTTGCGCCGGTGGCCAAGGTGGCCCAGCAGGTGGGGGTGATGGTGGGAAAAGCGGGCAGACAGTTCTCGCACCAAACGCCGCGTTGCAACAGGGCAGCGATGTGGGGCAAGGCGCCCTCTTGAGCATAGCGCAGCACCGTCGCCGGCACCGCGCCATCAATCCCCAGAAAAAGTATACGCCGGTTGGTTGCCATCCCTCGGCTCATCCCTTGATGGCTCCGGAGGTCAAGCCGGCCACATAGTAGCGCATGCCCACGATAAAGAGGATCAAGGGGGGAATGCAGCCAAAGACGTAACCCGCCGTCATGGGCCCCAGGTCGGGCCGATTGATTTGCTCCGATACCCGAGGGTTATAGTTCATCAAGGCCAGCATCATGGTCTTGTTGGTGTTCTTGAGCATCAGCGAGGGCCAGATGAGATCGTCATACACGCCCATAAAGTTCATGATGGCGATTGTGACCAGGATCGGCCGCGCCACAGGCATGGCGATGCTCCACAGGCTCTGCCATTCGCTGGCCCCATCCACCCGCGCCGCCTCGAACATCTCGGCGGGCTGCGCCTGGAAAAAGGTGGTCAACAAAAAGACGGGGAAGGCCTGGCCGCTGAAATACGAGATGGCCAGGCCCCACAGGCTGCCCTTCAAGCCCAAGCGGGTCATGAGCACATAACTGGGCGAAAGGGTGATCACGCCGGGGATCATCATCACCAGCAGCACAAAAAGATAGAACAACACCTCGCGTCCCCAAAGGTGCAGCCGGGCAAAGGCATAGGCCGCCAACGCCGCCGTGACCAGCTTGGTGCTGGTAGACATCAGATAGACCCATATGGTGCGCACCAAGGGCATCCACAAATCCAACAAGGTGATGGCATAGTTGCGGAAATAGGGCGGGATGGGCAGGCCCCAGAAATTGGCATAGATCAGCGTCGTGCGGCGGAGCGACATGGAAAGCATCAACAACAACGGCACGAACATGAGCATCAGCAGCGTGACCAAGACGCCATATTGCACAACGCCGCTGATCCGCCTCTTGGCCAGAGCACGGGTACGGACACGCTCCTCCGTCCGGGCCAGGGCCCGGCGCGTCAGGATCCTCGCGCTGGTATCTGCCATCTAGACCTCCCTAGACCGCCACTTCACGGCTCTCGAAGCGACGCTTGATGATGGTGACGGTGAGCACCATGAGCAGGAGCACGAAACCGATGGCCGAGGCATAGCCCACCTCCATCCCTCGCGCCAGGCGCAGGAACATCTGCAGCGCGGGGACGTAGGTGGCATAGCCGGGGCCGCCCTCGGTAAAGACATAGATGCTGGTATACCCCTGGATGGCGCCCAGGTAGGTGAAAAACAGGAGCAGGTTGCGCTGAGGCGCAAGCAGCGGCCATTCGAGGTAGCGCAGCCTTTGCCAGGCGTTCACCCCATCGATGGCCGCCGCGTCGATGAGCTCGGGGTTGATGTTAATCAGCCCCCCTAGGTAGATCAACAGGGCAAAAGCCCCCACCCAGGGGAACCCGGCAAAGATGATGGCCCAGATGGCCGTGCGCTCATCGCCCAGCCAGGCCCGCTGCCATTCTGGGCGGCCCAGGAGCACCAACAGGTTGTTGAAAAAGCCGGCGTCGCCGGGGGAGTACATCATCTTCCACATCAACGTGCTTACGATGCCCGGTACCACGGTGGGCACGATGAACGCCGTGCGAAAGATGTATTGCCACTTGCCGCTGCGCAGATGAAAGATCAGCAGGGCCACCAGGAGGGGCATGGTCAACACCTTCAGGGTGCTGGTGGCCAAGATCAAGAGCATGTTGCCCATGCCCACCCAAAAATACTTGTCCTTGGTAAAGATCGTCACAAAGTTGGTCAGCCCGATGAAGCGTGAGGGCTTGCCGGGGATGAAATCGGTCATGGAATAGTAGATGGCCATGGCCGCGGGGAGATAGGTGAAGACAAGGATCGCCAGGGCCGTGGGCAGCAAGAAAGCATAACCTAGGAGCGAGCGCTTGACCTGTTGGCGCACGTGGTAAAAAGCGCGGCGCCAGCTTTCCAAGGCATAGGTCAAGGCGGCCAGCAAAAGGAGGAGCCATAGCGCGTTGGCCCCATACCAGATAGGCCGCAGCATCTGGGTGCGCTGCGCCCCGCGCAAGGCCCGAGGATTTATTTGCAGCCTCTTGCCGCTGCGATAGAGGGCGATCACCGTGTCCTCGCCGCCGGGGTAGAACGCCGTCACCCGCTCCCTGGTCATGGGCGAGGTGAGCAACACTTGGCCCCCGCGATCCAAAAGGTACAGCCCGCCCTCCGTATCGCCCACCAAGACCAGGTCGCCTGCGGCATAGATCGCCTCGATCTTCCATTGGGAGAGGTTAACCTGCCAGACGACCTGGCCATCCTCGTCTAGAAGATAGGCGGTCCCCGCGATATCGCCGGCATAGAGCCGTTTGGCCTTGTGGTCGCCATAGAGGACGGTGACGTTGCGCTCCAGTTGTGTTTGCCAACGGAGCTGGCCATCGGGGGAGACGGCCGTCACCCAGGCGTTCTCATCGCCGGCCAGGGCCAGGTCGTTCAGGACCCCGATGGAGGCGATGAACCGGCCCACCTGATACGTGCCCAACACGCGTTGCTGGGCATCCAGGATGGAGAGATAGAACTTGTCGCCATAGGCGCCGATGCCCGTGCCCACGGCCACCTTGCCATCGGGCATGGCGGCCAGGCCCTTCACCAAGCCCTTCGCCAGGTCCGTCTGCCCCAAAGGTTTGAGGTCAAGCCCGTAAGCGTAGACCGAGCCATCGGCGGCGCCCACCAAGAGCTTGTGCTGTGCCGGCAGATAGACCAGCCCCGCCGCCGTGGTGGGCACGGTCACGCGGCCCAGCTCCCGTTCCCCCTCAACCAAGATCAGGTCGTTATCCAAAGTGAGCAGGGCCACGCGCTCCCCTTCCAGCGCCACGACGGCGAGGAGCTTATCACTGGGCAAAGGGACAAGTTCAGCAAAGACCGAGCCTTTACCTTGGCCCGAGGTCAACGCCACGAACACCAGATTGCTGACCAACGCCAGCACCACGACAGTAACCACCCAAACCCAGGCGCGCACTTTCAAGGTCATCTTAAGTCCCCATAACATCACCGGAGGCTAGGTGTAAAAAGGGGGATAAGGGAGATACGAAAGATAAGGGGATGAGGTATATGAGTGCGATCCTCATCCCCATTATCCCCCGGTCTCCTTATCTCCCTGCTTACATCCTAGCGCCAGCACTCTCCCCAGCCGCTCGGCCAGGGTAGCTTAGCGCAAAGCGATGCCCAAGGCAAGGATCAGGTGCCGGGCTTGCGCTCCGGATGGTCCAGATCGCCGGGCTGCAGGCCCACCTCGGCCAACAGCTCTGCCCAGGTCGCATCCGTGAGTATGTGCGCCTGCATCTTTTGGGCATATTCCTTGGGCGTCATCTTGCGTTCGAGCATGTCCTTGGTCATATTGATGGCCGTGGTGAAGGACGGCCCCATGTGTTTGCCGGGCAGGATGATATACCAGTATGGCGAGACGGCGCTGTTGCCGATGAACTCGACGTTCTTGAACATCTCTGCATACTCGGTGGGGTCTTTGACGTCCTTCATCATCAGCGGCCCCGTCGGCGTATA